>DAOUQO010000271.1 GCA_030625565.1 Aliiroseovarius sp.
CAGACGCGCCCCGTTACGACCATAGGCAACAAGCGGCACAATCACCACTTCGGGCACCAGCCAGTCGCCTTGCACAGGCACTTTTGCCCCGAATGGCCCGGCGATCATATCGCAATCAGCGGTCCATTCACGAAATTTAAGCGCCCGCCCCGCGCCCTGAATAACAGGTACGCAAATCCGGTTGGTTTTAGCCATTTCGACCATCGCCGGCAGGGGGTCTATTTCGGTGCGAATTGGCATATAGGCGGCGATGACTTTGCCTTGGTAAGGCTGTAAATATTCCAGCAACCGATCTGTGCCCTTACGGCCCTGCCCTTTGCTATGGGCTATTTTTCGGCGTTGGAATGCGACCTTTCGCGCGGCATCTTTGGTGGCAAAAAGGCTCACAAAAGCACCAGCGATGCCAGCCCCAAAAAGGCGAAAAATCCAACGATATCAGTGACCGTGGTTACAAATGCACCTGAGGCCAGCGCCGGATCTATATCCATTTTATCCAACACAACAGGAATTATCACACCGGCCAAACCCGCAATGAATAAATTGATCACCATGGCCGCCGCAATGACCACGCCCAGCAGCGGCATGCCAAACCAGACAACACCGACAATGCCCATGACAGCGGCAAATACCATACCGTTAATAAGCCCAACCAAGGCCTCACGCCGGATCACCCGCCAGACATTGGCACTGGTCAAATCCTTGGTGGCCATGGAACGCACCGCGACTGTCAGGCTTTGCGTGCCGGCATTGCCGCCCATCGAGGCCACGATCGGCATCAGCACCGCCAACGCCACAAACTGCGCGATTGTCTGTGCGAACTGCGCTATGACCAGCGACGCCAAAATCGACGTGACCAGATTAACCGCCAGCCACGGCATTCGCCGCTTGGTGGTGGCAAGCACCCGATCAGACAGGCGTCCTTCGCCAACACCGGCAAGGCGCAAGATATCTTCTTCGTGTTCCTCTTCCAAAATGGCCACCGCATCATCGATGGTAATCACCCCAACCAGCCGCCCGCCATCGTCCACAACAGGGGCCGAAATCAGGTGATACTGGTTAAAAGCATAAGCTGCCTCGGCTTCGTCTTGCCGGGCGGGAATGGTGCGAAAGCTGTCTTCGACAATATCCACCAAAGGCACCTTGCGCGGGCTGCCCATCAAGCGGCCAAGGGTGACATAAGCAACCGGCCGCATACGCGGGTCAACCAAAATAATATGATAAAACTGTTCCGGTAAATCATTATTTTTGCGAAGATAGTCAATTGCTTGTCCAACATTCCAATGCGCTGGAGCAACCGCCATTTCCCGCTGCATCAGACGTCCAGCACTTTCTGCCGGATAGGTCAGGGATTGCTGAACCGCGACTCGATCAGCATCACCCAACGCACCCAAAGCCGCCGCTTGTTGCGGGGCGCCAAGGTCTTCGATCAAATCGACTACATCGTCGGTTTCAAGGTCGCGCACGGCGTCCGCGAACACTTCGGGCGGCAAGGTGCCGACCACCTCTTGGCGCAGGCCTTCGTCCAGTTCTGTCAAGATTTCGCCATCAAATTCGCGCCCGCTTAGTGCCACAAGGGCGCGGCGAGTCGGCTGGTCAACCTGTTCCAAAAGGTCGGCAATATCGGCGGGGTGAAGCGGGCCCAAAGCGCTGGCAAGGGCGGCGGAATTGCCCGACCTAACAGCTGCCAAAACCGGACTGAACGTTACATTGTCCAGCTCATAATCGCCCTCAACCGGAGCCTCTGCTTGAATATGATCGTCGGCCATTTCACCCTCCGCTTGGCAAAGGTATAAGTGAAGGTGTTTCAAAGAAACAGAGCGAATTGCCCGTTTACGCGGCCTAAATCCAGCGTTAGCCTAGGGGCTTGAAAAACAGGAATGCGCATCATGAAATTGCTTTTGGGCCAAACCCTAACATTTAATGACAACCCCTTTGCCACATCGCCGGATGATGCGGCCAGTCATGAGGTTCGCGGCGCTGTTGCCATTGAAAACGGGCAAATTGCCGATGTTGGCAGTGCAGATATCTTGCGTGCGAAATACCCCATGGCCGAGGTCACAGATTACGGTAATGCCCTGATTTCACCCGGCTTTATCGACACCCACGCGCATTATCCGCAAACAGCAATTATCGCCAGCTGGGGCAAGCGCCTGATTGACTGGCTTAACACCTATACCTTCCCCGAAGAGGCGCGGTTTCATAGTGCCGCCCACGCCGATGACATTGCCGCGCGCTATTTTGACCTGACGCTGGCCAATGGCACCACGACCACCGCCAGTTTTTGCACCATCCACCGCGAAAGCGTTGATGCCTATTTTAACGCGGCCCAAAGGCGCGGCCTGCGCGTGGTTGGCGGCAAAACCTGCATGGATGTCAACGCGCCCGACGATCTAAGCGACACCGCCCAG
>DAOUQO010000109.1 GCA_030625565.1 Aliiroseovarius sp.
CCCTGTAAGAACTGCGCACAACGCGCATTTCCATCTTTGTTCCTTAAATATCCTCGCCGAAGGCTTTAAATCTTAATGCCGAGCGAAGCGAGGCCCCCCGCTTCCCAAAAGAAGGGGGGGAGGGCAAAACAACCCCAATGGTTAACGCCCGAGTTTGGCGTGAACCTCATCCAAATCAATTTCGCCAATCGGCATTTTATTGGACGGGTCTTCAAAGTCATATTTGAACAGTCGGAAATCGCGTTTATATATTTCATAAATCAAGTGCATCGACATATCGTCAAAGTAATCTTCGACCGGATGGGCGCGTTTGGGGCCGTGGCCTTCGCTTTCATTAAAACGCGGGATACTTTCCAGATCGATTTCATGCGGTGTTTCGATAGAATCAAGCACGCCCTGCATACCTTCGTTGAACTTTTCCGTCCAAAAGATGCTATCATACTGGCCGCCATTACGGATAAATGTCGAAACGTGGCCGGATGTGGCAGACCAATGGATGTCAGGCTCCATCGGGCGGCGCCAACGGATGGTATCACGGGCAAAAAGCAGGAACCGGCGAAACGATTTTATCTGATCAAATTCAAACCCGTCTTCGGGCGCACCAACTTCAATGCCATATTTTTGGATCAACAACGGAACAAGGTTGCCGCGATACCGGCTGCCGTTACGCTGAATGCCGCAAATCTTGTCAAAAAAGCTGGACAGGATGCGGGTGTAAGGGTTGCGCACAACCGTGAACGAATAACTTTTATGCCCCTGTACGTTTGCTTCGATCAAGGATTGGCTGTCATCTTGTGTCCACTTATGCAGCTTGTCCTTGCTATCGTGAATATCGCCATCAAAAAATGTGCCGTGATCCGAATAATACATCACCTGACCAATGGTCGAACACGCACATTTAGGCACAACACGGTAAACCATGCTCTCACTCTCGGTCATCCAGACCCCTGGAAATCCCATAAATTTTTGCCTCCCAAAGCAAATTTCACACAATAATACGCGTATAGCCGTCACTTGTTTATAAAAAAACAAAGAAACGCTGTTTTTTCAATCCTTGTTTACGTTATCTATGGCAACAATAGCAGCTAAACCAAAGGTTAGTTTCCAATATGGCAAAAATTGCGTTCATTTTGCTCTGCCACAAAGACCCCAAAGCCATAATCAGCCAGGCACAACAGCTGACGGCTGCGGGTGACTGCATGGCAATACATTTTGATGCACGCGCCAACCCTGATGATTTCACTGAAATCCATGAAATGCTGAAGGACAACCCGAATGTTACTTTCGCCCAAAAGCGAATCAAATGTGGTTGGGGCGAATGGTCTTTAATTCAGGCCACCCTGAATGCGGTTCAAGCAGCAGTGGATGCATTTCCACGGGCCACCCATTTTTACATGATATCCGGCGATTGCATGGCGATAAAATCAGCCGAGTTTGCCCATAATCTCCTTGAGGCACGCGATGTTGATTACATTGAAGCATTTGATTTCTTTGAAAGCGACTGGATCAAAATCGGCATGAAAGAAGATCGCCTGATTTACCGGCATTTCTTTAATGAACGCCGTCACAAGGGCCTGTTCTATCAATCGATAAAATTGCAGAAAAAGCTTGGACTGACCCGAAAAATCCCTGCTGACCTTCAGGTTATGATCGGCAGTCAATGGTGGTGCCTGCGCAGACGAACAATTGAATGGATCCTTGAGCTGACCAAAAACCGCCGTGATATCATGCAGTTTTTCAAAACAACATGGATCCCGGACGAAACCTTTTTCCAGACCCTTGCTTGTCATCTGGTGCCTGAGAATGAAATCCAGACCCGCACCCTGACCTTTCTGATGTTTACCGATTACGGAATACCCGTCACCTTTCATAATGACCATTATGATTTGTTGCTCAGTCAGGATTTTCTGTTCGCCCGCAAAATCAGCCCCGAGGCTACGGATCTGAAAAAACGCCTTGGCGCGCTCTACACCAGCGAAGGGGTTGATTTCAAAATTTCAAACGAAGGCCGCAGCCTGTTCACATTTCTGTCTGGTCGGGGCCGCATTGGCCAGCGCTTCACCCCCCGTTTTTGGGAGGCCGAGGCAACGCTTGGCCGCGAACGTGAATTGTTACTGATTGTTGCTAAAAAATGGCATGTGGGCAAACGCATATTGGACAGAATTAAGCAGGTCACAGATATCCCCGCCATCGAATACCTGTTTGACGAAGAAAGCACCCCCCTGCCCGATCTGGGCGGCATCCAGTCAACCCTTGGCAAACGCACCCGGCACAGACGCGCCCTAATGCGAATGCTGTTTGAATATTATGAAACCAACCGCCTGATCATATGTATGGATCCAAATAACGTTGATATGATGCAGGATTTTTATACAGACCGCTCGACCACGCGGCTATTGCATGTCGAAAGCGAATTTAGCGACGACTACTTATTGGGTCACGCAATGCGCGTCGGCCTTGCCGGAGAGCGCACCACCCAAGAAGCCATCGCCCGGCTTTTACCAACCATTCGCTCGGACGTTTTATTTGAAAGCGACCGCGTTCGCGATGCTGGGTTTGAAAAATATCACCAATTTCGCGAAACTGGCTCTATTGCAGAAAACAGCGCTACTTTAGCCAGATTTCTGACTATCCCCGAAAAGGCCGCGGCTGAAATAGCTGGAACCGACCACCTTTTTTCAGATTGAAAAATTTAGCCATACAAACAAAACCCACTGGCCCGGCGGTTTACACTTGCCGGGCCAGTTCTTGCCAGTATCATGTGCAAAACATCCTGAACCGGAGCGCATGACATGGCCACCACCACACCAGAAACCATCATTGTCGATAGCTATAAAATATCATGTGACGGCGGTGATACCGCGTCGGGCCACCCGCGCGTCTATTTGCAAATGCCAAATGAACATGGCTGGGTTGAATGCCCCTATTGCGACTGTAAATTCGTGCATTCAGACCATGCAGACGCGGCAAACTAAATACTGATTTCACACCTGTAATCCGGGGGGATGCCATGAGCTTTGGCAAAGGTTGTCACTTGCATTTGGTCGATGGGTCGGCCTTTATTTTTCGCGCCTACCATGCGCTGCCGCCGCTGACACGCAAATCTGACGGCCTGCCAATTGGTGCGGTTGCAGGGTTTTGCAACATGCTGCAAAAAGTGGTCGAAGATGCCAGCGGCCATGATGCCCCCACCCATGTTGCGGTGATTTTTGACCATTCCGGCAAGACGTTTCGCAATGATCTATATTCAGAATACAAAGCCAACCGCCCCCCCGCGCCAGAAGATTTGCGCCCGCAATTCCCCCTGACACGCGACGCAACCCGCGCCTTCAACATCGCCTGCGTTGAGGTCGAAGGCTTTGAGGCCGACGATATTATCGCGACTTTAGCGCGCCGCGCCGATGATGCAGGCGGGCGCGTGACCATCATCAGTTCTGACAAAGACATGATGCAACTGGTCGGTGGCGGCGTTGAAATGCTGGACCCGATGAAAAACAAACGCATCGGCGTTGAAGGTGTCGAGGCCAAGTTCGGCGTGGCCCCGAACCGCGTGGTTGATGTGCAGGCCCTAGCAGGCGACAGCGCCGATAACGTGCCGGGCGCGCCGGGGATCGGCGTGAAAACCGCCGCCTTGTTAATCAATGAATACGGCGATCTGGACACCCTGCTGGAACGCGCAGGCGAAATAAAACAGCCCAAGCGCCGCCAAACCCTGATTGATAATGTCGATCAAATCCGCATGAGCCGCACCCTTGTTCAGCTTGAAGAAAACATGGAGCTGGATTTCACGCTGGACACGCTAGAGCTGCGCGACCCCGACGCCGAAACCTTGCTGGCATTTCTGGCGGAAATGGAATTTCGCACGCTTTCCAAACGCATCGCAACCAAGCTCGGCGTTGAAATTCCCGATGCGCCAGAAATTGCCGCACCTGTCATGCAACCTGATGCCACCCCGATTGATCCTGAAAAATACGAACATGTGGCCGATATGCCCGCGCTTTTGCAATGGCTCGACCGGATTTATGAACGTGGTTATGTGGCCGTAGATACCGAAACCACAGGGCTGGACGAAATGCGCGCCGAACTTGTGGGCATATCGCTGTGCGTCACGGCGGGCGAGGCCTGCTATATCCCGTTGATCCACAAAGAGGCCGCCGCAGATGACCTTTTTGGTGGCACAGGTCTGGCCAGTGGCCAAATGGCAACCAAAGCAGTTCTGGATGCGATCAGGCCAATGCTTGAGGATCCCGCGATCCTGAAAATTGGCCAGAACATGAAATATGACGCCAAGATTTTCGCCCGTGTTGGCGTGCAGATCACCCCGATTGATGACACCATGCTAATGTCATACGCGCTGCATGGCGGCATGCATAATCACGGCATGGACACGCTAAGTGAACGTTATCTTGACCATAAACCGATCCCTATAAAAACCCTGATTGGCACTGGCAAAAGCGCGATCACCTTTGACCGCGTCCCGCTGGAGGATGCGGTGAAATATGCCGCGGAAGACGCTGATATTACCCTGCGCCTATGGCAGCTATTCAAGGCGAAACTGCACGCTAGCCAAGTCACCAATGTATATGAAACGCTGGAACGCCCCTTGGTGCCCGTGTTGGTGGAAATGGAGATGGCTGGCGTCAAGGTTGACGCATCCATTCTGGCGCGTATGTCCAATACTTTTGCACAAAAAATGGCCGCTTTAGAAACCGAAATTCATGGCCTTGCCGGACGCAGTTTCAATGTGGGATCGCCCAAACAATTAGGTGAAATTCTGTTTGATGAAATGGCGCTTGAGGGCGGCAAAAAAGGCAAAACAGGTGCTTATGCCACGGGTGTTGATGTGCTTCAGGATCTTGCGGCGCAGGGCCATGACCTGCCCGCGCGGGTGCTGGATTGGCGTCAAATGTCGAAATTGAAAAGCACCTATACCGACGCGCTGCAAAACCATATCCACCCCGAAACCGGTCGGGTGCATACGTCGTATTCCATTGCCGGTGCCTCGACTGGACGGCTGGCATCGACAGATCCGAACCTGCAAAATATCCCTGTGCGCACCGAAGATGGTCGCCGCATTCGCGAGGCCTTTATTGCCCCCGAAGGCCACAAACTGGTTAGTCTGGATTACTCCCAAATTGAACTGCGTATTTTGGCGCATGTGGCCGATATTACCACGCTAAAACAGGCGTTTCACGATGGCCAGGATATCCATGCGCTAACGGCCTCCGAGATGTTCGGCGTGCCGCTGGATGAAATGACGCCGGATATTCGCCGCCAAGCCAAGGCGATTAATTTCGGGGTGATTTACGGCATTTCCGGCTTTGGTCTGGCACGCAATCTGCGTATTCCACGCGCCGAGGCGCAAGGTTTCATCGACCGTTATTTTGAACGTTTCCCCGGCATTCGCACCTATATGGATGACACCGTCGCCTTTGCCAAAGACCACGGTTATGTACAAACGCTGTTTGGCCGCAAAATCCATACGCCCGAAATCAACGCACGCGGCCCGCGCGCCGGTTTTTCCAAACGCGCCGCCATTAACGCGCCCATCCAAGGCGCTGCTGCCGATGTGATCCGGCGCGCCATGGTACGCATGCCCGCTGCCATCGCGGACCTGTCCGCACGGATGTTGTTGCAGGTGCATGATGAATTGATATTTGAGGTCGCGGACGACCATGTTGACGCCCTGATCACAGCCGCGCGCGACGTGATGCAAAACGCGGCAAATCCGGCCGTAAAAATTGATGTGCCGTTGGTGGTGGATGCGGGAATTGGCCTGAACTGGGCCGAGGCGCATTAGACCTTTTTATAGTCAATCAACGATTGGCCCATCGCAATAACAGCGTCCTTGGTCGGGGTCAGGTTTTGCCCAAGAATTTCTGCGGCAAGGTCATGCACAAGGCTGTATTTCATCCCCAAAACTGGAACCGAGCCACGCGCGTCTTTGTTCACCAGCGCCACCAGACGCACGATGAAACTGGGCAGACGTCGGGTGGGCAGCTTTGCCGCATATTCAGGGAAAGCCTGCGCCAGAATATCGGCAACTTCGCCAAAGCTAATCGCATCATTTGCGGCAAATATCCGGCGGCCAAATCCGCGCGTATCATCAATTGCCCGCACATGTAATTTGGCCGCGTCGCGCACATCCACACAGCCCAGATAAACATCGGGCGCACCCGGCACTTTGCCGTTCATCATCTTTGCGATCAAACCACCCGAGGTGCCGGCATCTTCCTCCAGCAATGGCCCCAGAATAAAACCGGGGTTAACCACGCTCAGGTCATCCTTACGCCCAGCATTTTCCATGATCCGCCATGCTTCGCGTTCGGCCAGGGTTTTGGATTTGAAATAGGGCGTCATGTCGGTGCCGTCCAGATTGCTCCAGTCGCTTTCATCAAACGGGCCTTCGTTGCCTTTGCCGTGCCCGCGCACTGCCGCCACCTCGGACGAGGTTAGCACAATGCGCTTCACCCCCGCGCCAAGGGCGGCATTCAGCGCGCGCTGGGTGCCTTCGACTGCGGGGCGGATCAGGTCGTCTTCGTTATCGGGAATATAGGTAACAAAGGGGCTGGCAACATGGATCAGGTATTGCACCCCCTGCATCGCATCGGCCCAGCCATCATCCTTGGTCAGATCAAGTTCAACAAATTCCAGCTTGGAAATATCTGCCCCGTGGCTTTGCAAAACCGCGCCAATATGATCCCCCTTGGCCAGTGTGCGAACCGAGCCACGCACGGTGTGACCTGCCTGCAAAAGTTGTAAAATAACATGGCTGGCCAAAAAGCCCGAGGCACCGGTGACAAGTATGGGGGATGAAGGCATGTTGGCTCCTGATTGATCTGACTTTTTCAACAGAATACGTCAGTTTGCAGGAAATACAAGCACCTTACGCATCCCCGCGCAACAGCATTACCAGCGCCACCAACGTCAGGCCAACCCCGCCCAGCACCAGCAGCGGCGGCGCGGCGTGACCCAGCACCAATTCCCACAAAATCACCCAGCTGGGGATCAGGTATGTATAGGCCAGCACCTTGGATGATGGCAGCCGCATTGACGCAAAACTAACCAGTGAAAATGTGGTGGCCGTGGCAAATACCATCAAATATAGCAGCACCAACCAGACCCGTGCCGGCAGCGCGCCCCAGTCGGTTGCAAGCATTTCCTGAAAACTTATGACCAGCAAGAAAATCGCCCCACCGCACAGCACACCAAAAGTGGTAACCAGCGTGCCTTCGCCCCGGTTCAGACGGCGCAAAAGTGGTACATATAATGCATGCATTAGGCAACCGATGAAGAATATTGCCTCGCTCCAGCCCAGATCAAACGCCCGTAAGGCATTGAAATCAGCATCAAAAATTACCCATAATGCACCCACAGCACCAACCAAAAGTGCCCCCATCACCCACGCCGTCGTCCCTTGGCGCAAGATCGGCAGGGCAAAGCCTGCGGCCATGATCGGGGTTAGGGTGAAAATCGCCGCAAGCGATACAGGGCCCCCTGTTTTCAACGCCACAAACATCAGCACAAAATAGGTTGAAAAGATGCTTCCTAGCAGTAAAAAACGCCATGGTGCGACCAGCCGCATTTGGTGTGCGCGCCCCGTTGCAGTCAGCACAACCGCCACCAACAGCGTTCCAAGGCTAAAGCGCAGTGCCGTCAAGGCCAGCGGCGCAATGTCATTGGCAACAAGTGCGCCCAGCGAAAAGGCTCCGGCTGCCAGTGCGGAAAATGTCAGCATCGCCAAGTGGCCCTGCAGGGCCTGGCTTATGGTTTTGGTCATCGGGCCCTCTTTTGCAATATCTGCGGCAGGTTCACAGAACATCCGCGATCTGGCAAGCGCGTTAAGCCGCCCCGCCCCATTGCCTTTACGTCACAATTCGGCCAAACCCCTGTTTAACAGATTAAGGAGCCCGCCATGACCCGCATTGACGACAAATTTGCCGCCCTCAAAACCGAAGGCAAAGCCGCATTTGTGGCCTATATTATGGCAGGCGACCCTGATCAGGCCACATCGCTTGAAATCATGAAAGGCCTGCCAGCTGCGGGTGTTGATATTATTGAACTGGGCCTGCCGTTTACCGACCCGATGGCGGATGGCCCGACCATTC
>DAOUQO010000209.1 GCA_030625565.1 Aliiroseovarius sp.
GGCGATGATCCGTGGCGCAAATGGCCGCCCGCTATCGGTTATGTTTCCGTTTATTGCCCAGTTTGATGAATTTCGCGAGGCCCGCCAGCGCCTGCTGGATGAAATCGAGCATCAGCGTAAACGCGGCCAATCCTTGCCCGAAAGCCTTGAAATCGGCGCGATGCTGGAGACCCCCTCAATGGTGTTTGCCCCACGCCAATTTTTTGAAATGGCTGATTTTATTTCGATTGGCGGCAATGATTTGAAACAATTTTTCTATGCGGCCGACCGTGAAAATGAACGGGTTCGCAAACGCTATGACACCCTGAATGTTTCGTTTCTGAACATGATTGAAACCATCGTGCAACGGTGCGACGCTGCCGGCACGCCGCTTTCATTTTGTGGCGAAGATGCTGGCCGCCCCGTCGAGGCCGCCTGTTTTGCCGCCCTTGGCATGCGCCATCTATCCATGCGCCCCGCGTCAATCGGGCCGGTCAAATCAATCCTGCGCAAAACCAATCTAGAAAAACTGCGCCGCGTCATCGACAAGGCCCGCAATGATGGCAGCCAATCGGTGCGCCCGGCAGTAATGGAATGGCTGCGCCGAAAGGGTAAAATCGCCAGTTAAAACTGATTTTATAAAATTATTGCACTTAGATTTTTTTACCAAGGGCGCTAATATTCTTGGTATTATTAGAGGCCAAATATGCATTTCGGTTTTATCAATTGGCCTACTTAGCGGTGGCACCGCCGTAATTGCAGCCCTTATCTGGGCGATTTCATCATGCCTGCGCAAGACGCGCGACCCGACCTGAAATGTCATCCCAGCCGCCGGACTTTAACGCCAACCCCAGAACCCTTTCAGGATTTGTCGGAGGCGGCATAATAACATTATGCAGGCGCTGAAACCCAAACCGGCCATAATACGACTGGTCCCCGACCAGCATCACACGCGGCCAGTCAGGCCCACCATTTTGGGCGCTGGCCTTGGCAATTTCCAAACTATCGCGGATCAAAACCCCGCCCAGACCTTCGCCTGCCCGCGTCGGGTGAACCGCAATCGGGCCAAGCAGCAAAACAGCTGCGCCATTTATCTGGACCGGCCAATACCGGATTGCGCCGCCGACAACCCCATGTTCATCGCGCGCAACCAAGGATAATTCGGCCACCTGTTCCACCCCGTCGCGCAGCCGGTATGATGACAGGGCCTCGCGACCCGGCGCAAAGCACAGGTCAAACAGGGCTTCCACCTCCCAGTAATCAACATCATTTTCGGCCGTGAGGGTGTACACCTTTGCCCCTATCGCTCATGGTTTGTTAACTGCGCCTAACATGCGCTTTGGCCGCTGACAAAGGAAACAGATGTTCTATCAACCTGAAAATGGTCATAACCTACCCCACGACCCGTTTAACGCCATAATCACACCCCGCCCTATTGGCTGGATTTCCACACGCGGCAGCGATGGCATGGACAATTTGGCGCCCTATAGCTTTTTCAACGGGGTGTCTTATACGCCACCGCAGGTGATGTTTGCCTCAACCGGATCAAAGCCCGACAGGGACGTTGGCAAAGACAGTCTTGGCAACATTCGCAAAACGCAGGTTTTCTGTGTTAACATTGTCCAAGAGGCAGCCCTTGAAGCCATGAATATCAGCTCGTCCAGCTATGAACGTGGCGTCGATGAATTCACCAAGGCCGGACTGGAACGCGTGGAATGCGAAACCATTTCATGCGCGCGTGTGGCAGACGCACCTGCCGCCCTTGAATGCAAGCTAACCCAGATTACCCGCCTGCCCGGCGCGAATAATTACGTTGTTTTCGGCGAAGTTTGCGGCGTTTATATGCGCGACGATTGCCTGAAAGACGGGCTATTTGACGTCACAACATTCCGGCCGCTGGCGCGCCTTGGATATCGCGATTATTCGGTGGTGCGCGAAAGTTTTACAATAAAACGCCCCGATGAATAGCCGTGAATGACGGCCCTAATGGCCGCCTAAAATTCCGGTTTTAACGGAATAATCCACCGCGATTTCATAATCAGGATCATCGTCACTATCGATGATCAAATGCCCAGCACGCGTCAGCAAATCATGGCAGTCGCGGCTTAGGTGGCGCAGTTGCAAATGTTTGCCCGCAGTCTGATATTTTGCGGCCACGGCCTCAATCGCCTGTAAGGCAGATTGGTCAACCACGCGGCTATCGGCAAAATCGACAACAACATTTTCGGGATCATCCTCGACAGAAAACAGCGCGCTAAACCCTTCGGCTGAACCGAAAAATAGTGGGCCTTGTATGCGGTAAACCTTGCGATCCGTGCTGGTTTCATACACGTCCGCATGGATGCGTGACGCGTTATTCCACGCATAAGCCAGCGCAGATACGATCACCCCGACCACGACAGCGGTGGCCAGATCCTCCCAAACAGTGACGGCTGTGACCAGCAAAATCACAAAGGCATCCGTGCGCGGCACAATGCGCAGGATCTTCAATGAGTTCCACGCGAAAGTCCCGATCACCACCATGAACATCACCCCGACAAGGGCAGCCAGCGGGATTTGTTCAATCAACGGTGATGCCGCAACAATGAACAGCAATAAGAACAGCGCTGCAACGATCCCTGCGATGCGGGTGCGCCCACCTGATTTAACGTTAATCATCGACTGCCCGATCATTGCACAGCCGCCCATGCCACCAAAAAATCCGGTCACAGTATTGGCAACACCCTGCGCGATACATTCTTGCGATGCCCCCCCGCGCTGATCAGTCATTTCACCAACAAGGTTCAGGGTCAGCAGGCTTTCAATCAGGCCAATTGCCGCCAGAATAACCGCATAGGGAAAAATGATCTGAAGCGTTTCAAAATTCAGCGGCACAGTCGGCAAATGGGGCATGGGAAACCCGCCTTGGATTGACGCAAGGTCGCCAACGCGCGGCACATCAATGCCAAATCCAATGACCACAATGGCAACCAATGCGATCCCTGCCAGCGGGGCCGGAATGATTTTGGTAACCTTGGGCGTGGCCCAAATCACAAACATCGTCAGCCCAACCAGCCCCAGCATGGCATATAAAGGCCCACCCGAAAGCCACTGACCAGCGGTTGCCGTATGACCAGAAGTCACCACGGAACCCGGTACTTTGAATTGGGTCAGTTGCGCCAGAAAAATCACGATCGCAAGACCATTAACAAAGCCCAGCATCACCGGATGCGGCACCAAGCGGATGAATTTGCCCCAGTGGAACACTCCAGCCATAATCTGAAGCGCGCCCATTAAAACAACGGTCGCGAACAAATATTCAACGCCGTGCTGGGCCACCAAGGCAACCATCACCACCGCCAATGCGCCGGTTGCACCCGAAATCATACCGGGCCGGCCGCCAATAAATGCCGTGATCAGCCCAACCAGAAAGGCCGCGTAAAGCCCGACCAGAGGATGCACCCCGGCCACGAATGAAAACGCCACGGCCTCGGGTACCAAAGCCAATGCAACGGTCAGGCCTGACAAAACCTCGATGCGAAGGCGCGACGGCGATAGTTTTTCGCTGGGCGACAGACGCAAATCAGGGCTGGAATACGAATTTTGCACGCGGCGCGCAAAACGCGCCATAAGGGCTCGGGCCAAGGGATCACCTGCTTGTTTGTTTAGAATGATTCTGCTTTGTATCGCTCTTATCGCAGCGCCGCCCTGTTGAACAGGCTTTGTGCTAAATAAGCAG
>DAOUQO010000185.1 GCA_030625565.1 Aliiroseovarius sp.
TCGCGCGCCTGAACTTCAGCTGTTGCGAAAAAGCCCATGGCGCGAATACGTTCTGCTGCCTGACGAATTTCGCGTGGATTAAAGGGATCTCCCTCAACAATACGGAATTGGCCACGAATAACCCGGTCTAGGGTTGTGGCATTGCCTTCGATATCAATGCGTTCAACAATAATGCGTTCACCGCGCACAATCACAAATTCAACATCCAGTGTCTGGCTGCGCTGATTGCGGGTGATGCGTGGCTCTACCCGAATAAAATTCAGGCCCTGCTGCAACGCCAATTCTTCCATGTGCGCGATCGTGTTTTCCAACACTGCCGGATTGTAAACCGTGCCTGAACGCAGACGCGCAACCTTGTGGAAAACATCGGCATCGGCTTCGGCCACTTCAGAGCTGGTGGTGATTTCGCCAAATTTGAATTGTTCACCTTCACGCACCGAAAATGTTACAAAGAAACCGTCACGTTCACGCGCCAGTTCCGAAGCCACACTAAGCGTTTGGAAATCAATATAGCCACGTGAACGATAGAAGTCCTGAAGCACCTGCTTGTCGAATTCAATCCGGTCCGGAACATAGGTATCAGCCCGCACAAAAGCCCGCAAAAGCCCGGCTTGTTTAGTTTCTAGAACCCGGCGCAGGCGGTTATCTGAAAATTCACGGTTGCCAACAAATGACAGGCGCTGAATTTCGGTGTTCGAGCTTTCGGTAACTTCAAAAACCAGATCAACCCGATTGTCTGAACGGCGAATGATGCGCGGCTCAACCATAACCGAAAGTCGGCCTTCAGCCTGATACGCAGCAACAATGGTTGAGGCGTCCAACTCAGCCACAGACGGGCTGAATACATGTCGTTCCTGACTGCGCAATAAGGGTTCAAGGTTAGCATCCTTAATGCGGCGATTGCCTTCGACCGACACCCGGTTAATTGTTGGATATTCCAGTACGCGAACAATTAAAACCCGCCCCTGTGGCGAAATTTCAACATTTTCGAAAAATCCACTCGCGATTATGCGCTGATATCCGTCATTCAAGGCTGCGGCAGATACGGTTTCGCCCTTCGTGATTCCCAAATAGCTAAGAATAGAGGCAGCGGTAATTCGATAATTACCCTCGATTTGAACTGACGAAAATGAATAGGATTGCGCCATTGCTGCCTGAGGGGCTGCGACAACCATTCCAGTAACGCCTAGAAAAACAACGATAACTACCCGCTGTATATGCGCCCTAAATGACACTTTTTTCAAAAAACTATGCATAAACATGCTTAGGCCGCAGAAGCCCATAAAATCGCTCATTTTGTATTCTCTCGTTCAGACATCCCAGTACCTAGTATGCTACTTGGTCTAAGCGAGCTTGTCAAAGCGCGAAGCGCCCCAAACCGGGGCGCCTTTTATCCTGTGATAAATATTGCTTACTCAAGCCTGAAAACAGGTTTGATTTATACTATTATATGGTCAAATCTAAACCGCTAGACTGCCGATATAACTGCCGGCACCAAGGGCAAGAATAATGGTTCCGATGTAAAATAAACGGTCCCAATTCACACCAAACAAAAGCGACAATCCGCGATAGCTTTGTTGAATATGTTCCATGTTACATGCCTTTTATATCTACGTTAGCCATTTCTAGGCGGCGAATAAGGCAGCAGGCGCGCCGAAATGTGGCATTTTCGTGGCTATCGGGTTAAATCCGCCGCAAGTTTCCGGCCTTACGGGCAGAAAATATCATTCGTAAGCCCGAAAACCATCAATCCCAGGATCAAAACCAGACCAATGCTCATCAAAATACGCAAGGCCCATTCGGCGGGGGGCTTGCCGGTAATGGCCTCCCAGCCATGAAACACCAGATGCCCGCCGTCCAAAATTGGAATGGGAAACAGGTTCAGCAGGCCAACAGCGGTGGACAAGACCGCAATAAACCAGATGAAATCCGAAAGCCCCTGTTGCGCCGCCTGCCCCGAGGTTTGCGCAATACCGATAGGGCCGCGCAGATTACAGCTGTCTATATTACCGGCAATCATGTGGTACAGGCCAGAAATTGACGCGGTGATAATAAATTTGGTCTGGCGCGCGCCTGCCTGCACACTTTCCCATGCGCCGGGGGTGCGGGTCGCTGGTTCAAACAAAAAACCGCCGCTAATGCCGATTAACCAGCGGCTTTCAAAACCGCCATCGCCCATGGGCAAATCAACCCGTCTGGGGGTCATGGTGAAATTCAGGGTTTGGCCATCGCGCAACACCGTCAGGGCCATTTCGCCGCCTTCATTTTCGGCGGTATATTTCTGCACGTCAAAAAAGCTGTGGATGGTTTGGCCATTCACGCTTGTGATCAGATCGCCAACCAGTAGCCCCGCATCTTTGCCAGCCGAAGGCGGCGCAAAGCTTTTGATGATCGCAGGATAAGGGTGCAGCGCTGACAATTCGACCTCGACCCCATCGCGGCGCACAAGGTATTGCAGCGGCGATTGCGATGGCAGATCGCTAACAAAATCACCGAATTCATCCAATAACGGTGTTTTTTCGCCGTTAATGGCCAACAGTTCATCGCCGGGCTGCAAGCTTTCCTCATAACCCGCAATTTCAGGCAGGCCAGCAACCGTCAGCGGGTCGGTGGCAATGCCGGAATTGATGAAAAACAGCGCGAAAATGATGATCGACAAGATGAAATTGAAAACCGGCCCCGCCGCCACGGTCAAGGCCCGCGCCCAGACTGGTGCGCCAGGCATAGTCGCGCGCCGCTCGGCAGCGCTTAGCCCTTGCATCGCGCCTTCATCCGCACCGGCACTGGCAGCATTCGCATCTCCGCGAAATTTGACAAAACCGCCCACAGGAAACGCCGCTATCTGCCAGGCAGTGCCGTGTTTATCTGTGCGCGAAACCAAAACAGGGCCGATCCCGATGGAAAACACATCCGCCTTGATACCTGTCCAGCGGCCAACAATATAATGACCGTATTCATGGATTGCGACGATCACTGTTAAAGCCACGACAAAGGCCAGCAGCGTTAACGCCAAGCTACCAAATTGCGGAATATACCCTGCAAGGTCCAAAACTGCCTCCTTCGCGGGGTTATAGCCCGGCTTTTATGATCTCGAATGCCCGTATACGGGTCATGTGATCGGTCTGAACGATATTATCAAGGGTCATTGTGACTTTATCACAGCCCTGCCCCATCACTTTTTCAACAACCTGCGCCATTTGTGTGAAACCAATCCGCCCGTCGATAAACGCATCAAGCGCTGCCTCTTTGGCGGCATTGAAAACCGCGCCCGTTAGACCGCCTTCGGCCATAACCTGACGCGCCAGCGCCAGTGCAGGGTAACGCGCGTCATCAGGGGTGGCGAATTCCAGCTTGCCAATGGCGGCAAAATCCAGCCGTTCAACCGGCACATGTCGGCGATCAGGCCAGTTCAGCGCATAACCAATAGCATGGCGCATATCCGACGGGCCAATATGGGCCATAATCGCCCCGTCATTAAACCCAACCAGCGCGTGGATCAGGCTTTGACGGTGGATGATCACCTCTATCTGGTCCGGTGAAATGTCAAAGTATTCATTGGTTTCAATGACCTCCATCGCCTTATTGAACATACTGGCACTGTCGATGGTGATCCTTTGACCCATATCCCAATTGGGATGGCTAGAGGCCTGCGCCAGCGTTGCCTTTTGCAAATCCTTCAGGGGCCAGTCGCGAAATGCCCCGCCTGAGGCGGTAATGATAATGCGTTCAACAGCGCTGATATCTTCGCCAACCAGCGCCTGAAAGATCGCGGAATGTTCGCTATCAACCGGCAGGATACGCGCGCCGTATTTGGCGGCGGTTTCCTTAATCAAGGCGCCGGCCGTGACCAGACTTTCCTTGTTCGCCAGCGCCAGCGTGGCACCCTGCTCCAACGCTCGTAGGCCGGGCTTCAGCCCGGCAGCGCCGATAATGGCATTCATCACCCAATCGGCGTGGCGCGCGGCAGCATCGGCCAAGGCCGCATTCCCAGCCGCAACCTTAACACCGCTACCAGACAAGGCCTGTTTCAGGGCATCATATTGATCATCAAAAGCAGTTACGGCAATTTCAGCCTTAAATTTACGGGCTTGATGCGCCAGCAAATCAATATTGCGCCCACCAGTCAGGGCAACGACCTGGAAGGCATCCGCATCGCGGCCAATCAAATCAAGCGTATTGACCCCAATTGACCCTGTCGCGCCAAAAACCGAAATGCGCCGCATTAAAGCGCCATCAGGCTTGGCGTTGCCAAATACAGCAATGTCAAGATTAGGCCCGCGCCCATAAGGGCATCAAAACGATCAAAAAATCCGCCATG
>DAOUQO010000011.1 GCA_030625565.1 Aliiroseovarius sp.
TCTGGAAAGCGAACCTGAAATGCAGGCCCTTTCCGAAGTGGCCACTGCCATGGGCGTGATCGCACCGGTGACATTACGGATAAATCCCGATGTTGATGCGGGCACGCATGAAAAAATCACGACGGGCCGCTCCGAGGATAAATTCGGTATCCCTTATAAAAATGCGCGTGCGGCTTATGCCGCGGCAGCCGCGGCGCCCGGGCTGCAGGTCGTGGGGATTGATGTGCATATCGGTAGCCAACTGACTGATCTTACGCCTTTCCGGCTGGCCTTTCAAAAGGTTGCGGACCTGACAAAAATTTTACGCGAAGACGGCCATGTGATCAGCCGCTTGGATGTTGGCGGCGGCTTAGGTATTCCCTATGAAACTTCGAACCAGGGCCCGCCGCTACCAATAGAATACGGCCAAGTGATCCGTGAAACCCTCGGTGATCTGGACTGCGAAATCGAGATCGAGCCGGGGCGCCTGATTTCAGGTAATGCCGGCGTAATGGTTGCCGGCGTTACGTATGTAAAACAAGGCGCAGACCGTCAGTTTTTGATTATAGATGCGGCAATGAACGACCTTGTGCGTCCGGCAATGTACGAAGCCCACCACGATATTGTTCCGGTCCACGAACCGGCTCCGGGTGCAGAACAGGTGAAATATGACATCGTTGGCCCGATTTGTGAAAGCACCGATACCTTTGCCCGTTCGCGTTCTATGGTGGCGCTGACGGCTGGTGATCTGGTGGCGTTTCGCTCGGCGGGGGCTTATGGCGCGGTGATGTCGTCAGAATACAATTCTCGGCCCTTAATTCCCGAAGTTCTGGTGCGCGGCGCTGAATTCGCAACCATCCGCCCCCGCCCAACATTTCACGATATGCTGGAGCGCGATAAAATCCCCGACTGGCTGTAACCCTGCCGGCACTTTGGCCGCGTGGTGCTCCCGCCCATGGCTGACCTGTCGGGTCATCTATGGTTGGGCGTGGCTCGCTTCGCTCGGGGATTGTTTGGCTGTGGTCTTGCACCTACTTGCAGGCCTGTTTGATCAACATGCAGTTATTGCCAGCATCATGCCTATCAACATAGCAAGCGGCGGCCTATACTGTTTTTGCGGTGAATAGCCTGTAGGAAATATGCGTGCCCGAGATCCAGCTTAAGACTTTGCCAAACGATACAGCAAGGCGTTTGCGCTGGCCTTTGCGTCTGACCATGGCGGGCATGGTTGGTCAGGCCTTGTTACACGCCTTTTGGCCTTTTTTAACACTTTGGATGACCTGCGCGGCCTTTTTTGGTTCGGGCTTGATCGCTGCTTTGCCAGCGGGCTGGGGCATTGGAATGTTGGCGGTTTTTGGCCTTGCGATACTTGCCACCCTTGCCCATGGGGCATGGAATTTGCGTTTGCCGTCAGGTCTGGATGCGCGCGCCCGACTGGATGAAACACTGCCCGGCCAGCCCATTGCGGCCCTAACGGATAGTCAGGCTGTCGGGGCGGATGACGCCAGCAGCCGCGCGGTTTGGCAGGCCCATCGCGCGCGTATGATTGCCCGCCTGAATACGGCACGTGCGGCAAAACCCGACCTGCGCCTTGCCGTGCGCGACCCCTATGCGCTGCGTTATATTTCCCTGCTGGCCCTAACCATGGTGCTGGGCTTTGGGCCGGCGTTTCGCACCACTGACCTAAGCGCGCTTTTGCCTGCCCAAACCGGCGCGCGCGGCGCTGTCGCCACTTCTTGGGAGGGGTGGATCACCCCACCCGCCTATACGGGCCTTCCCAGTCTTTATCTGAATGATCAGCACTTTGGTCCACTAGAGGTGCCCATGGGCAGTCAGGTGATTGTGCGGTTTTATGGCAAGGTCGGTGATCTGGCCCTATCACAGGAAATATCAGTGCAGGCCACGTCGCAAGCCACGCCGCAAATAGAAAACCAAACCGATTTTGCCTTTGACGTGACCCAAAGCGGCGCCTTGAAAATCCAAGGGCCGAATCCGGCCACATGGCAGATTGTTGCCCTTGGGGATACGCCGCCGATGATCCGGCCAACTGGTGATATGACGCACACCCTTGGCGGGGACCTTCAGCAGGGGTTTGCCGCCAGTGATGATTATGGAATTACCAGTGGTCAGGCCAGAATTACACTGGATATTGCCGCCATTAGCCGCAATTTTGGCCTTGCCATCGCACCCGAGCCACGCGCAGATCTGGTGTTCCAGATTCCGATGCCATTTCGCGGGAATCGCCGCGAAGTTATTGATACTATTGCTGAAAATGTTGCTGAACATCCTTGGGTTGACTTGCCTGTTTTGCTTGAGCTGTCGGCCATGGACGCGGTCGGGCAGGTGGGTTTTGGCATGCCTTTGGCGGTAACCTTGCCGGGGCGCAGGTTTTTGGACCCGCTGGCAATGGCCCTGATTGAACAGCGGCGCGCGCTATTATGGAACCGTGAAAACGCCCGACAAACGGCGCAAATTTTGCGTGCAATTTCCAACCGTCCCGATGACTTTTTTGATCGAGATGCAACCTATCTGACGCTACGTGTTCTGGTGCGAAGGCTTGAGGCCGGCGCGCGTTCCGGCCTGAATGATGCGTTGCGTGACGAAATCACCAAAGCGCTATGGGATATCGCGACCGGTATCGAAGACGCAAACCTCAGCGATGCCCGCGACGCCCTGCGCCGCGCCCAAGAACGCCTGTCCGAGGCCATGAAGCAAGGCGCAAGCGACGAAGAGCTGGCCGAACTTATGGATGATTTGCGCCAGGCAATGCGCGATTATACCCAACAGCTTGCCCAGCAAGGTGGTGAAAATGGTGGTGATGAAATGGGCGAAGGCAGCGATGGGCAAGAGGTCACGCCCGATGATCTGGATGCGATGCTTGAAGCGATTGAGCAAGCTATGAACGAAGGGCGTGAGGCCCAAGCGCAAGCTATGCTTGAGGCCTTGGCCGAGCTGATGGAAAACATGCAGGTCGCCGAAGGCGAGCAGAATCAAGGCGGCGATAGCCCCGGTGAACAGGCGATGCAGGGGCTTGGCGAAAGTCTGGATCAGCAACAAGGCCTGTCGGATGAAGCCTTTCGCGAACTTCAGCAACAACGCGGCCAAGATGGTGAAGGCGGGCCAGACGGTGAATTGTCTGACCGCCAATCGCAACTGGCTGATGAAATCGCGCGCCAACGCGGGGCCTTGCCGGGTGCTGGTTCGGAAGGCGGGGACGCCGCACGCCGTGCGCTTGAAGACGCCGAACGCGCCATGCGGCAAGCAGCCGAAGGGCTGGCCGAGGGCGATGTATCCGGCGCGCTGGACAAGCAGGCCGAAGCGGTCGAGGCCCTGCGCGAAGGCATGCGCCAGCTGGATAACGCCATGGCTGAAGCCGAACGCGATAGCGAAGGACAGCAAGGGGAAACCGATGGGCGGCGGGGTGACGCGCGGCCAAATGATCCGCTGGGGCGTGGCGGGCAGGGCCGTGGCGGGGTTGACGAAGATGCCCCCTTGCAGGCTGGTCCCGATGTTTATCGCCGCGCCGAAGAATTGATGCGCGACATCCGCCGCCGTGCCGGAGATCGCGCCCGCCCAGAAGTGGAACGTGATTATTTACAACGTTTACTGGACAGGTTTTAAGACTGGCAATATCCACCAACCCTGTGCCTGATTTGGAATGAACATGCGAAGCTCGAAGGCGCTCTATTTTATCTTGGCGACATTGATGCTGGACGCTGTTGGCGTCGGGCTGGTTTTCCCGATCATGCCGGATTTAATGGTGCGGGTTGGCGCAACATCAACTGCGGATGGCGCATTTTTGGGCGGGGTGTTAATGGCCTCGTATGCGGCAATGCAGTTTTTATTTGGCCCCGCAATTGGCAGCCTTTCTGATGCGGTCGGCCGCAGGCCTGTATTAATCATCGCACTGGCCGCAATGGCGCTGGATTACGTGGTTATGGCGCTGGCCAGCACGTTCTGGGTTCTGCTGGTTGGCCGGATGGTTGCCGGAATTGCCGGAGCGACATTTATCACCGCAACCGCGTATCTGGCCGATGTTTCAACCAAACAAAATCGCGCTGCAAATTTCGGCCTTGTCGGTGCCGCCTATGGTATTGGTTTTGTTATGGGGCCTGCGATTGGCGGCATTGTTGCCACAT
Organism: Aliiroseovarius sp.; assembly: GCA_030625565.1. GTDB lineage: Bacteria > Pseudomonadota > Alphaproteobacteria > Rhodobacterales > Rhodobacteraceae > JAAEUB01. Next base: position 4,119 of record DAOUQO010000011.1, read on the forward strand.
ATTCCTTGTCGGCCCCGTTCTGGCTGGCGGCTGCGATTTCCGGGTTGAATGTGGTGTTTGGCCTATTTGTGCTGCCCGAAAGCCTTGCCTTGGGACAGCGGCGCGCCATGACCTTGCGCAGCCTGAACCCGTTTGCGGCCATTGTTGATATGGTGCGCTTGCCCGGTCTTGCGGTGCCGCTTCTTTGTCTGTTTGTGTTTGAGTTTGCCAATATGGCTTATCCAACATTGTGGGCATTTTGGCTGCGCGAAAATTTTCACTGGGGGGCGACGCTGATTGGACTGACCCTAACGGCGTATGGCATTGGCATTGCAATCACCCAAGGCGTCGTGATGCGATTTTCAATCCCGCGCCTTGGTGAATACCGGACGCTTTTGGTGGCGGTTAGTTGTGCGATTATTGCCTATCTGGGCTTTGGCCTTGCGCGGGTCGAATGGCTGGTTTTCGCGTTAATTCCGATCGCGGCCCTAAGCGATATGGCCCCGCCAACCCTAAGCGCGATGACTGCAAACAAGGTCGGGGAAGACGTTCAGGGCATGTTGCAGGGGGTGATCGCATCCTTGGGCGCAATTTCGGCAATTATCGCCCCATTGCTAATGACATGGCTGTTTCAGAATTTCGCCCGTCCGGAAGGGGCCGTTTATTTTCCCGGCGCCCCGTTTTTGGCATCCGGTCTGATGGTTGTCGTCATCGTGCCGCTGTTTTTGGCCCTTTCCCCCAAGCGCCATGCCCAGTGACGGGTTGCGCTGCACTGTCAGAGCGGTCATTCTACTTAAGGTGCCAACAGGAACGGGCTGGGAAAAAAACGTGCGACGGTTCAAATCTTACCTAATGGGGGTCGATCAAGGCTCGCAAGTTTTGTTTTCGGATTATGAACATGATGGTGCAATGTGGACCGGTTCAGGCCCACGTGAGTTTCGTGTTTACGTAAAGTTTTCCGAACCCTTCGGCTCAAGCCCGGTGGTGCATGTAAACATGTCGATGTGGGACATTGACCAGCAGGCCAACCAGCGCGCAGACATCGCCGCCGAGGCCATTACCGCCAAGGGCTTTGATATCGTTTTTCGCACATGGGGCGACACAAGGGTTGCGCGGGTACGCTGCGACTGGGTTGCAATGGGCGAGGCACCTGATGATGAAGAATGGGCGCTTGGATAATATCCAAACGCCCTTATTTTTCACACAATATTGCCTGTTTTGACCTAAAAATAAGTGCCTTCGTAAAGTGGCTCTAGTCCGGCCTGATCAAACAGTGATGACACTGACGTGCCTGATGACGTGTTCAAAATTGCCTGTGCAAAGATCGGCGCGGTTGGCACGATGCGGATATTACTGGCGTTAAGCACTTCTTCGGTTGGTTCGATTGAATCGGTCAGAACCAGACTTTTCATGGATGAATTGGTGATCCGTTCCACCGCTGGCGGCGACATAACGCCGTGGGTGATGTAGGAATGCACCTCTTTGGCGCCGGCCTTTAGCAGCGTGTCAGAGGCTTTGACCAACGTGCCCGCGGTGTCGCAGATGTCGTCAATGATGATACAACACTTACCTGCAACATCGCCGATCACGTTCATTTCGGCAACTTCGCCCGCTTTTTCGCGGCGTTTATCAATGATTGACAGGGGCGCGTTCAGGCGTTTGGCCAATTCACGCGCACGGCCAACACCGCCCACATCGGGGGACACAACCATCAGATCATTTTTGCAATCTTTGAAGTGGTGCAAAATATCCAGCGCAAAAACCGGCGTTGCATACAGGTTGTCCACGGGAATATCGAAAAAACCCTGAATTTGCGCGGCATGCAGATCGAGCGTTAAAACCCGGTCAATGCCGGAACGCGCAATCAGGTTGGCAACCAGTTTGGCCGAGATTGGCGTGCGGGCCTTGGCGCGGCGATCCTGACGGGCATAACCGAAATAAGGGATCACGGCGGTGATGCGTGATGCGGACGAACGGCGCAGGGTGTCGGCGATGATCAGCAGTTCCATCAAGTGATCATTTGCGGGATTTGAAGTGGGCTGGAGGATATACATATCCTCATTGCGCACATTTTCAAAAATCTCGACAAAAACCTCTTGGTCATTGAAACGTTCAACCCTTGCATCAACAAGGTTAACCCGTTTGCCTTGGTGCATCGACAAGCGCTTGGCGATGGCTTTGCCCAATGAGCGGTTGGCATTTCCCGAAATCAGTTTCGGTGCGGCGCGGTTGGGCATGGCAGGCTCCCCGGTCGGTATGTTAAAATATGAAGTATGCAGCGTTGACATCGCTTAGCACCCCGATAGATTCGAGGGAACACTTCACTTGGGCTTGAGGCAAAAAAATGAACAAAAATATGTACCATTTTGCGGTGTTTCCGGCTTTTTGCAATTTAGTCGCCGTAACTTTGCCTGAAACTTGCAATCGGGGGGAAGCAAATGCCCATTGAAAAGCTGGCCGGATTTAACACCTATTGGAATGAAACCGGTAATGGTGTGCGGCGGGCTTTGCTGATTCATTGTTTTTTGGGCCATTCCGGCGCCTGGCGCGGCGTGCGGGGCGAATTGGAAGGCAAACTGAAAATGCGGGCCTTCGATATGCCCGGACATGGGCGCAGTCAGGATTGGGACCAGCGCAAAAATTTTCAGGATATGGCTGTGGAAATGGCCGTGGCGCTGATTGATAAACGTGCTGATATTATTGGCCACAGTTTCGGGGCGACGGTTGCATTGCGCCTTGCACGCGATTTTCCTGAAAAAGTGCGAAGCGTCACTTTGATCGAGCCGGTTTTCTATGTCGCGGCAAAGGCAGCACCCGAATACGGCGAACATATGCAAGAGATGCAAGGTTTCAACGCCGCAATGAAGGCAGGCGCATATGAAACAGCCGCGCGGGAATTTGATCTGGTCTGGGGGGGCGGGACGCCGTGGAATGACCTGCCAGCGCCCTTGCGCGAGGCCTTGGTCACGCGAATTCCGCTGGTCACTGCCAGTGTCGAGGTTGCGATTGACGATATCAATCGTCAGGTTGTTCCTGGCGCCCTTGAGGCAATTAAACAGCCGGTATTATTAATGGAGGGCACAAAATCGCCCAGCATTATTCGTGCTACCCAAGAAGTGCTTGTGCATCGAATTCCAGATGTGCGCCGTGTCATTGTTGCCGGGGCTGGGCATATGGTGCCAATTTCACATTCCGCAGCTGTTTCCGGAGAAATTGCTGCTTTTTTAAAAATATAAGCTGCTCCCGCCTGCCATTGCCCCTAGCGGGGCGCAGACAGTTGGGCCAAGCGCGCAGGGCGCGCAGATTTTATGCCTTCGGCGAGGATATTTAAGGAAAAATGAAAGGGGCTTAGCCGCGTGCCAGTTCGGTAAAGCGGTCAATGTTTTCGTTGGTTGCCGACCAGTCACAGACCATGCGCGCCATTAGGGCGCAGCCGAGATTATCACCATTCAGCTGGCCATTCATTATGTAATACATCGCCCCCGCATCATGCAGGCGCCTGTGGCTGGCGCGGGGCCATTTGGCAAAACTGATATTGGCCTGGGGTTCATGCACGTATTCCAGATTTTCAATAGATTTCAGGCCACGTGCAAGGCGTGCATTTGCGGCGTTGGCGCGTGTGGCAAGATCCAGCCACAGGCCATCGTTTAGATAGGCCGACATTTGTGCGGATAAAAACCGGTGTTTTGAAAACAGGTGCGCGCCACGTTTGCGGCGAAGTTCAAATTCCCACGCATGTTTTGGGTCGAAAAAGATCACCGCCTCGACCCCCATAGCGCCGTTTTTGGTGCCCCCGAATGAGAGCACATCAACGCCTGATTTCCATGACATTTCGGCGGGGCTGGCACCGGTGGCCGCGACTGCATTTGCAAAACGTGCGCCGTCCAGATGAACAGGCAGGTCGAATTCGCGCGCAACTTGCGTTAGGGCGCGCAGTTCCGGCACCGAATAAACAGTACCACATTCGGTTACGTTTGTGATCGATACTGGCCCACGTTGGGGGCCGTGCACCCCGCGCGTGCCTTCGCTGATGATTGCCTTGCGCAGGTTGTGGGGCGTCATTTTGGCATCATTAGTTGGCACAAGGGTAAGCTTGGCACCGCCACTGAAAAACTCGGGTGCGTTGCATTCGTCTTCGTGGATATGCGCCCTATTGCTGCAAAAAATCGTTTGAAATGGTTGGCTTAGCGTTGCCAGTGCCAGCACATTTGCCGCTGTTCCTGTGGCCACTAGATAAACCGCTGCTTCGGGGGCCTCAAAGGTTTCGCGGATTTGTGCGCGAACCTGATCCATCAAGGCGTCGGCCCCATAGGGCATGGCATAGCCATTGTTTGCGCGCGCCATTGCATCCATAATTTCAGGATGCACCGGACCGGCATTATCTGAGGCAAAAAACATTAGCAGGGCTCCTGTATTAGGTGGTTTTCCCAGTCTTCTTCGGGCACTTCGAATTCTGGCAATGTCCAGCCTTGAACCGACTGGCCAGCACTGTGAACTGTATCGCGGCTGCCTGAAATCAGGTGGTGCCAATCGGGCAGGGGGTTGCCATCAGCGCGCAGGCGATAGGCGCAGGTGGCGGGCATGAAATACGCAGTCTTGTCGATATTTTGGGGCGAAAGGTGAATGCATTCCGGCACAAATTGCAGGCGAATTTCATATTGCGCACAGGCGCATGTGTCATTGTCCAGCAGGCGGCAGGCAATGCGGGTAAATGCTATTTCGCCGGTTTCTTCGTCTTCTAACTTGTTCAGGCAGCATTTGCCGCAGCCATCACATAATTCTTCCCATTCAACGGGCGTTAGGCGGTTCAGGGGTAATTCCCAGAATTTAGGGCGCAGCGCGGTCATAACGCCGCCAGAATTTCACGGGCTTTGTCGCAATCGGCGTTCATCTGGGCGATCAGGGCATCAAGGCTTTCGAAAACTTCTTCGGGCCGCAAATATTCAATCAACGCGACCGAAATGTCTTCGCCGTAAATATCACCCTGAAAGTCAAAAATGAAGCTTTCAAGATTGGGCAGGTTTTCGCCAAACATCGGGCGCACGCCCATGCTTGCCGCGCCGCCATAGCTGCCTGCGTGCGGGCCGGTCAACACATCAACGCTGACCACATAGACCCCGAAACGCGGCGGGTGCAGGCCGGTGATCGACATGTTTGCCGTGGGAAACCCCAGTTCGCGCCCGCGCTGGTCGCCGCGAATAACTTCGCCATCAATCCGGTGCCAATGGCCCAGCATACGCTGTGCATCACCGGGGCGGCCATCGGTTAGGGCTTGGCGAATGGCGGTTGAGCTGAACGCGCCAACCTCATCAGCGACAAGACTGGCAATCGTTACTTCAAACCCCATTTCCGCCCCAAATTTCTTGAGATCCGCAGCGCTGCCTGCGCGCCCTTTGCCAAACTGAAAATCAGCGCCAATCACCACATGTTTCAGGCCCAACCCTTGGGCGATTACATCATGGGCAAATGCCTCGGGGTCTAGGGCAGACAGGGCGTTATTAAAGTTCAGCTCGTACAGTTTTTCAATGCCCAGCTTTTCCAAACGGTGGGCGCGGGTTTCGGCGCTCATCAGGCGAAAGGGTGCAGCAGTGGGGGTAAAATATTGGCGCGGATGCGGCTCAAACGTCATGACGCCCAGCGGCACCCCCAGCCGTTCTGCCCCGGCGCGCGCGATGTTGATCACATGCTGGTGGCCAAGGTGAACACCGTCGAAATTGCCGATGGCCGCGGATGCGCCCTGATCGTCAATATTGCCAAACTGATAGTCGCGGATAATTTGCATAAGGGGTGGTTAGCCAATCGCGCGTCGCGGCGCAAGAACCGTTGCTTGGCCTGTCAAAACCGGTTTTTCATCAACCAGACATTTAGTCGCCAGCGTGACGCGGCGTTTTGCAAGGTTTACGTCCAGTACCGTAACTTCGGCGCGCACCACATCGCCGGGGCGCACAGGGGCCAGAAACTTCAGGCTTTGTTCCATATAAATAGTGCCGTGGCCCGGCAATTGTTCGCCAATAACGGCCGATATCAGCCCCGCCGTCAGCATTCCGTGTGCGATGCGCCCCTTGAACATGGTCGCACTTGCGTAATCGTCATCCAGATGCACCGGATTGTGGTCGGTTGAAATCTCGGCAAACAGTTTAATGTCGTGGTCTGTAATCTGCTTGGTCAGCTGGCGCATCATGCCAGCCTCTATCTGGTCTATATAGATAGTTCCACGTGGTATATCGTTCATTTTCAGACCCTTATGTGACTATTTCAGTTGGCCCACCACATAGGTTGGCGATGTCATGTGCTTGGCAATAAAGGCTTTTGTGGCCTCGGGGTCGGGGCCGTTTTTATCGGTTTTGGTCTCTGCCGCCGCCAGCCCGCCGCTGATAAACAGGCTGTCAATATCTTCGCCAAGTGCGCCGGAAATGTCGGTGCCAATCCCGTCGCCAATCGCCAGAATACGGCTGTCGGCAATGTTGTGGCCCAGTTCAATCAGGCGCTTGCGGGCAAGGTCATAAATCGGCGGATGGGGCTTGCCAAAATACAGGCTTTCGCCGCCCATTTCGCTGTAAAGCGCGGCCACAGCCCCGGCGCAATATTCACGAACTTCGCCGTGATCCACTACAAGATCGGGGTTGGCGCAAAGCAGTTTCAGGCCCTTTTGTTTGGCGTATAACAATTGCGGGCGCAGAGTTTCGACATCGGCCAACGGGTCAAACGGGCCGCAGCAAACGATGCCTTCTGCGTGTTCCAAATCAACCCGTTCTATGTCCACAGGGTCGGATACAACCGTGATTGGGTCAAAGAAATTAAGGTCTTGGTGTTGATCCATAAACCACACCTTTTGGCCAACTGCACCGCGAAACATTGCGGCGCGCGCACTGTCGCCTGAGCTGGCAATTGTATCCCAGCAATCGTCGGGCAGGCCCAGTCTGGCAAGGTGCTTTTCAACGCTGCCAGCGTGGCGCGGGGCGTTGGTTACCAAAACGACAACACCACCGTTTGCCCGATATTTTTTCAAGGCAGCCACCGCATCGTCAAAGGGGCGCACACCGTTATGCACGCACCCCCACAGGTCGCAAAATAGGGCTTCGTATTTATGCGAAACCTCGGCCAGATTTTGAATGATCAGGGTCATACTTGCAGGCTTGGTACGATTTGTTTTTTGCGGCTCATCACTCCGGGCAAAACCACGCTGTCACCATCGACTTTGGCCCCGAAACTGGCGGCGGCAATGGCGCGCACAGTATTGTTGGGAATAAGCAGCGTGGCTTCTTCGTTCAGGATGTCGATGACAAACAACAGCACTTCGTCCGCATTGTCGTCAGCCGCAACACCGGGCATGGCGGCCAGCAGGCTTGCCTTGCGGTCTAAAATGATTGCGGGGGCTGTGGTTTCCAGAACTGAAACGCGCAGCTTTTTGTTGCCAACCTCGAATAACTTCGAATCCATTTTCAGCAATTCAGCGTCGGAAAAATGCGATACATCGGATTTGGCCGCAAACATTTCGGCGGCATATTCAGCAATATTCACGCCCAGATCAGCAGCCAGTTTTTCAGCCAGTTTCCGGTCCGAAGGCGTCGTGGTGGGTGAACGGAATTCCAGCGTATCTGACAAAACACATGACAGCATTAAACCCTTAATTGCATCCGGCATCACCGCCATATCGCGGCCAATCAACCAGTACATTACCGTTGCCGTGGCCGCCACAGGGCGCATGGTGATTTTCATCGGGCCACGGGTTTTTAGCCCACCGGCCAGTTGGTGGTGGTCAATGATTTCAGCAATATTTACATCATTGATATTGTCGGGCAATTCGCCAGGGTTGTTGGTGTCAACGATCACAACTTCGTCGTCAGCCGAAAGTGGCCCCAGAATTTCGGGCATCGCAACGCCCCAGCGTTTAAGCACGAAAGCGGCCTCGGTGTTGGTTGGCTCAAGGATGAACGCCTGCGCGTTCTTGCCTTTGGTTTCTTTCAGGTACCATTCCCAAATCAGGGCAGAGCACGTGGCGTCGGTATCGGGGCCTTTATGGCCAAAAATTTTGATCATTTTGTTTCCATGAAGTGGGTCAGTTTTGCCAGACTTATAGGCGGCAGATGCGGGCTTGTCACGGGGCTGTTCGTTTCCTTCTTCAGTCTTTACAAAGTATGTATGACACGGATGCAAGAAACCGAAATTTACGCGCCGGTTAAGGCGTGGTTGGAAACCCTTGGGTATGAGGTGAAGGCCGAGATTGGCGCAGCGGATGTTGTGGCTGTGCGCGAGGGATGCGTGCCGCTGATTGTTGAGCTTAAAGTCGGTTTTTCCTTGACCCTGTTGCATCAGGCAGTTTCGCGCCAAACGATCACAGATGATGTCTATATTGCAGTGCCGCGCTGGAAGGGCCGCGCGGGATGGAAGGTTTTCAAGAAAAACACGGGATTGTGCAAGCGTTTGGGCCTTGGCGTGCTTTCTGTTGATCTAAATGTTGGAATAGTGCAAGTCCATGCAGATCCCGCGCCCTTTAAACCACGCAAGGTTAAGGCACGAAAAGCGGCGTTATTGTCTGAATTTTCCCGCCGTGTGGGGGACCCGAATGTTGGTGGCACGCGTGGAAAATTAGTGACTGCCTATTTGCAAGAATCCGAAAATATGGCGGCCTATCTTGCCGAAAATGGCCCGACCAAGGGCGCGATTGTTGCCAAAGCCACCGGCGTCAGCCGCGCGACCCGGATGATGGCCAACAACCATTATGGTTGGTTTGAGCGGGCTGAAAAAGGTATTTACCGTTTGACCACAGCTGGCCATGCTAAATTTTCAGGGGATTAACCATGCAATATGATTATGTGATTGTCGGCGGCGGCGCTGCGGGCGCAACTTTGGCCGCACGTCTATCCGAAGATTCTAACGTTACCGTTTGTTTGCTTGAGGCGGGCAACAAAGCTGACAATATCCTTGTGCGTGCCCCTGCCGCAGTTGTCGCGCTTTTGCCCGGATATTTAAAAACCAATAATTGGGCCTTTGAAACAGTTCCACAGCCGGGTTTGAACGGGCGTAAGGGGTATCAGCCGCGCGGCAAGGGGCTGGGTGGCTCAAGCGCCATAAATGCGATGCTGTATATTCGCGGCCATAACGATGATTTTGATAGCTGGGAACGGCTGGGCAATACTGGCTGGGCCTATCAGGACGTTTTGCCGTATTTTAAAAGGGCTGAAAACAACGCGCGCGGGGCCGATGCGTTTCATGGCGCGGGCGGTCCTTTGTCTGTTTGTGACCAGAAAAATCCCCGACCAATCAGTCGGGCGTTTATCAAGGCTGCAACCCAAATTCAGCATCGCCAAAATGATGATATGAACGGCGCCGAACAAGAAGGTGCCGGCCTTTTGCAGGTCACCCAGTTTCATAATCACGCCAAAAACGGCGAACGATGTTCGGCGCGCGCGGCTTATCTTGACCCTGTTATGGGTCGCAAAAACCTGACAATTATCACCCGTGCACGCGCGGCCAAGGTATTATTCGAAGGCAAGCGCGCAATCGGGGTGGTTTACCGCAAAGGCAAAGACGGCAAGGTCGAAAAAACAGTCAAGGCAGCGCGCGAAGTCATTATTTCCGGCGGGGCGTTTGGCTCTCCCCAAATTTTGCAGCTTTCCGGTGTGGGGCGGCGCGCTGATATCGAACCCCACGGGATCAAAATGGTGCATGAATTGGCAGGTGTCGGCCAAAATTTGCAGGATCATATTGACCACATCATTTCGTATAAATCAAAACAGACTGATATGTTCGGAATTGGGATCAAAGCGGCCTTTGATCTGGTTAAACACATTTTCAGGTGGCGCAAGGACGGCGGCGGCATGGTTGCCACCCCCTTTGCCGAGGCCGGGGCGTTTTTAAAGACCGACCCAGCGCTTTCCAAACCCGATATCCAGCTGCATTTTGTGATCTCAATCCTTGATGATCACGCGCGCCATTTACATCCGGGGTACGGTTTTTCATGCCATGTTTGTGTGCTGCGCCCGCATACGCGCGGCACGGTTTTTTTAAACAGTGCCGACCCCATGGCCGCGCCCGGAATTGACCCGCGATTTTTATCAGATGACCGTGACTTGGACGTGCTGATTAAGGGTGCCAAAATGACCCGCGAAATCATGCAGGCCCCGGCGTTGGAAAAATACCGCCACAAAGAAATTTACACCAAAGCAAACATGAGCGACACCGAATGGGAAGACGATATTCGGGCGCGATCGGACACAGTTTATCACCCGACGGGCACCTGTAAAATGGGTATTGATGCGATGGCGGTGGTCGATCCCAAACTGCGTGTGCATGGCCTTGAAGGCCTGCGCGTGGTTGACGCATCGATCATGCCGGAACTGATCGGGGGCAACACCAACGCGCCAACAATCATGATTGCCGAAAAAGCAGCAGACATGATCAAGGCAACCTATGAGGTGAAGTGATATGAGGCAAGTAATTGAAAATATTGATAAAAATATTGCAGAACTGACTGTGTCAAAAGACCTGTGGGCAAGTACAGACACTGCTGCGCGCATCAAAATATTATCTGAAATCAAAGATAACCTGATGTTGGTCGCCGAAGGGTGGGCCATGGCCGCGGCGCGCCACAAACAGTTACAGCCAGCTTCGCCCTTGGTTGGCGAAGAATGGATGTCGGGGCCATATTCGGTGATGGCTGCGTGCAATGCATTGATGGAAACGCTGGGGAAAATGGATGGAAAATCATTTCTTACCGATATTGCGTTGCGCCAACTTCCGAATGGGCAGACATGCGCCAAGGTCCTTCCAATGACAATTTGGGACCGTTTACTTTTTTCTGGCATCAAGGCCGAAATCTGGATGGAAAAAGGGGTAAGCCCCGACAATCTAAGCCAATCAACAGCAAGTGTTTACAATGCTGCGCCGTCGCAGCGCACAGGTAAGGTTGCGTTGATATTGGGGGCCGGAAATATTGCCGCTATTCCCCCGCTTGATTGCTTTCAAAAGCTGTTTTTGGAAAATCAGGTTGTAATTCTAAAAATGAATCCGGTGAACGAATATCTGATTGATTACTTTAAAATAGCCCTTAATCCACTGATTAAGCGCGGCTTTTTACGCATCACCTGTGGCGGATCCGATATTGGTGAATATCTGTGTAACCACAAAGACATTGATGAGATTCATATTACTGGCGCGCAATCCTCGCATGATAATATCGTTTGGGGCGCGGGCGATGAGGGTGCAAAAAACAAGGTTGCAGGCACCCCTAATAACGCGCGTCGAATAACATCTGAGCTGGGCGGCGTTAGCCCCACAATCATTGTGCCCGGCCCTTGGTCGAAGGCCGATATCCACTTTCAGGCGGAACATGTAGCGACGCAAAAATTGCATAATTCCGGCTTTAACTGCATTGCTTGCCAAATGCTGATCTTGCCTGAAAATTGGGATAAAACGGGGGCATTTCTTGACCAGCTAAAGGATGTGGTGGCGACAGCGCCCGCGCGTTCGCTATATTATCCCGGTGCAGCGGAACGGATTGCTGAATTTGCCAAAAATTCGGATAATACCGAGAATTATCAACGCGTTGAGTCAGATCCGGTTGTGGTGGCCTGCTTAGGTGGTGACACATCAAAATGGTTTGAAACCCATGAGGTTTTTGGCCCCGCCCTAAGCATATATATGCTGAAAAACGATGGGGATGCTGCTGCTTATTTGCGGGCGGCAATTACCTATGCCAACGATAATTTAGATGGAACACTTGGCGCTAATATTTTGATCCATCCTGCGACCCTGAAACAGATTGGCAAAAGAAAGTTTGATGAAATAATCACTGATCTGCATTATGGTTGCATTGCCGTTAACGCATGGACGGGCCTAGGTTTTTTGACAGCACAAACCCCATGGGGTGCCTTTCCGGGCCACAGTCTTGCAGATGTCGGCAGCGGTATTGGCAAGGTCCATAATAGTTATATGTTCGAGCGTGCCGAGCGCAGCGTGATCTATGCCCCGTTCCGGCCGTTTCCGCGTACTATTTTAAGTGGCGGCAAAACTCTGTTGCCCAAACCGCCGTGGTTTATAACCAACAAACGCGCCGCCCATATTGGCCGCGCCCTGACACAGTTCCAGTATATGCCAAGCTGGCTGAAGGTGCCGAGAATTTTAATAAACGCCCTTAGGGGATAAGCGGCGCTGCATTCGTTGGAAAGTGGTGGGCGACCCTGGAATCGAACCAGGCGTGCGTCTCCGCGAGGGAGTTACAGTCCCCTGCCACACCTTGCGGCCTGTCGCCCAACGATGCTGGAAATAGCGCCGGAAAAAGGGGGCGTCAACCGCAAAGTTCCTTGCGCTCGAGCTAAATCTAACGGCATGGTCGCGGGCAGTGGCCTGGAAGGACTTTGGCATGAGTAAAAAACCTAAATGGGTTGTAGAAAAAGAACAGGCGCGGCGGATGGCTGCGGCTGAAACTGTGTGGTTATTTGGCATACATGCGGTCCGTGATGCGCTGGCCAACCCGAATCGCGAAAAGCTGCGCCTGATTGTGACGCTGAACGCAGCGGCCAAACTGGAGGCCGAGATCGCCGCCAGTGGCATGGAGCCTGAAATTGCCGATGCGCGCAAATTTTCCGCCCCGATTGACCCTGCTTCGGTGCATCAAGGCGCGGCACTCGAGGTCAAGGGCCTGCGCTGGGGCAGCTTGGACGAGCTGTGCGTAGGTGTCGTCGGCAAACGACCCGTTGTGGTCTTGCTGGATAGGGTGACAGACCCCCATAACGTCGGCGCAGTCATGCGTTCGTCCGAAGTGTTTGGCGCACTGGCTGTGATTGCACCAATGCGCGCAAGTGTACCCGAAACCGGGGCCTTGGCGAAAACCGCATCAGGCGCGCTGGAACGTCAGCCCTATATCAGGGTGAAAAACCTGTCTGATGCTATGCGCCACCTTCAAAAAATGGGCTATATCCTGTTTGGGCTGGACGGCGAGGCAGAAATGCCGCTTGGTCAAGGGCTTGGGGAATTTGCCTTGGATCGGCCAATTGGGCTGGTACTGGGGGCCGAAGGGCCGGGTATGCGTGAAAAAACCAAAGAAACTTGCGATCATCTGGTGAAAATCGATGCGTCTGGGGGCTTTGGTTCGCTGAATGTGTCAAATGCCGCCGCTGTGGCGCTGTATGGTGTGTCGCAGATATAATCCGGTCTTCACAACTTGGTGAAAAGGGCTTTAAAAAGTGAATTCGGGGCATATATCAAATGCAAGATCGGGCCGTGGAACGCCTATCTTTCGTTATTGTCCCTTGTTCCACAAACTTGCGCCCGGGCCTGTGCTCCGGGCGTTTTTTTTGACAGAAGGCTGGGCCGATGACACAAAATTATAGCGATGCTTTTCTCAGCAAGGTCTTGAAACGCACCAAGGTTGTTGCATGTGTTGGGGTTTCAATGAACCCAACGCGCCCCAGCTATTTTGTCGCGCGTTATTTAAATCTGAAGGGGTTTAAGGTTATTCCAGTCAACCCGGGTCACGCAGGTAAGGTGCTGTTTGGACAGGAAATTATGCCAAGCCTTGAGGCTATTCCGACCGATACCAAGGTTGATTTTTTGGACGTATTTCGCCGTTCTGAACATGTGCCGCCCATCGTTGATAAGGCGCTTTCAGTATTTCCAGACCTGAAAACCGTGTGGCTGCAAATTGGCGTTGAAAATGCTGAGGCCGCCGCGCAGGCCGAAGCCGCGGGCTGCGATGTTATTCAGAACCGTTGTCCAAAAATTGAATATCAACGCCTGTTTGGGGAATTACGGATGGGCGGTTTCAATACCGGAATTATTAGTTCCAAATTGTGATGGCATCCGATTTTTTTAAAAAAATCGGTACGGAAAATCCGAATTTTCCGCGACCACGGCTTAGCGCGCTGCTTTTTCGTCGATTCCAGATATACCTTCGCGGCGTTCAAGTTCCGCCAAGACATCGGCCAGTTTTACGTCGCGTGACGTTAGCATGACCAGCAGGTGATACAGCACATCGGCGGCTTCATTTGTCAGGTGCTTCCGGTCGCCTTTTACCGCTTCTATCACGGCTTCAATGGCTTCTTCACCAAATTTTTCCGCTGCCTTTTCAGGGCCTTGGGACAGTAATTTGGCTGTCCATGAACTGGATGGATCAGCCCCTTTGCGTGATTGAATTGTTGCGGCAAGGCGTTCTAGAACATTCATGATAACCTCATCGGGATGCCGGCATTTGCCATGTGTTGTTTGGCCTCGCCGATGGTGAATTCGCCAAAGTGAAAGATGGACGCGGCCAGCACAGCGCTTGCATGGCCTTTGGTGACGCCTTCGACAAGGTGGTCCAGCGTGCCAACCCCGCCCGAGGCAATGACCGGCACTGGCACCGCATCGGAAATGGCGCGTGTTAGCGGCAGGTTAAAGCCCTGCTTGGTGCCGTCGCGATCCATCGAGGTCAGCAGGATCTCCCCCGCGCCTTTTTTGACCATCAGGCGGGCAAACTCAATCGCGTCAATGCCGGTTGCCTTGCGCCCGCCATGGGTGAAAATTTCCCACTTACCAGGGCTGACGGTTTTGGCGTCAATCGCAACCACGATGCACTGGCTGCCAAAGCGGTCGGCAGAGCGCGCGACCACATCAGGGTCGGCCACAGCGGCGGAATTAAAACTGACCTTGTCCGCACCCGCCAGCAGCAAATCACGCACATCGTCAGGCGTGCGCACCCCGCCGCCGATTGTCAGTGGCATAAAGCATTGCTCAGCCGTACGGGTGGCCAGATCAAACATGGTGCCACGGTTTTCAACGGTGGCTTTTATATCCAGAAAGCACAGCTCGTCGGCACCAGCGGCGTCATAGGCGCGCGCCGATTGAACAGGATCTCCGGCATCGACAAGATCAACAAAATTCACGCCCTTCACCACACGGCCATCGGCCACGTCAAGGCAGGGGATGATGCGGGTTTTAAGCATGTCAGTCCTTAAGTACGGCCAAGGCTTCGGCCAAATCTATTGCGCCATCATAAAGCGCGCGCCCTGAAATGGCACCATCCAAAACGGTGCCGCAATTTTTAAGCGCTGTCAGGTCATCCAGGGAACTTACCCCGCCCGAGGCTATCACCGGAATTGAAACCGCACGCGCCAGTGCTGCGGTGGCGTCAACGTTCACGCCTTGCATGGCGCCATCGCGTAAAATATCGGTATATATGATCGCGGCAACGCCCGCGTCCTCAAATGATCGGGCAAGGTCCGTGACGTTCACATCGGTTTCTTCGGCCCAGCCTTTGGTTGCGACCATGCCATTGCGCGCATCAATCCCAACTGCCACCTGACCGGGAAATTCGCGCGCAGCCTCGCGTACCAGATCGGGGTTTTCCACCGCAACAGTGCCTAAGATAACCCGCGCCAAACCGGCTTCTAGCCAGCCGGAAATGGTGGCCATATCACGAATGCCACCGCCCAGCTGGGCCGGAACATTGGTGGCGGCAAGGATTGCCTTGACCGCACTTGCATTCACCGGCTCGCCCGCGAATGCGCCATTTAGATCAACCAGATGCAGCCATTCGCAGCCTGCATTTTGAAAGGCCAGTGCTTGGTCAGCGGGGCTGTCGGAAAACACTGTTGCCTGATCCATTTCGCCGCGCACAAGGCGCACGCATTGGCCGTCTTTCAAATCAATCGCAGGGTATAAGATCATCAGGGCCTCGTCTTTAATATAAGCGTTGCGACCTCATGCCATGTTGGCGCTGTGTTGCCAAGTGCAGGGTTCTGCAACGTTAGGCTTGCCTTAACGTTAGGTGCGGGGCAGGGTGGGGAACACAACAGGGAGAGAACAATGAAAAAACTAATCTTAGGTCTGATTTTGGCCATTTTTACCGCATTACCCGCTTTTGCAGCCGATCCGGTGCAAGGTATTTGGAAAACACAAGTTGACGATGGCGCCTATGCTTATATCGATATTCAGGTGTGTGGCACCACGCTTTGCGGTGTAATTACGCGAACTTTTAATTCCTCGGGCGAATATCAAAGCGAAAATATTGGTCGCCAATTGGTTTGGAATATGTCCCCGAATGGTAGCGGGCGTTATTCCGGTGGCACGATCTGGCAGCCATCAACCGATAAAGAATTTAAATCCAAGATGGTGCTGAATGGCGACATTTTGAAAGTATCCGGTTGCGTTGCGTTTATCTGCAAAAAGCAAACATGGACACGCGTTCAATAAGCTTTGCACGCATAGTTTAAGGTAAAGGCGCTGCCCGTGGGTGGCGCCTTTTTGTATCCGGTTGCCGGATTACGGCGCCCAGTTCAGAAAATTTGCAATCATTTTCAGGCCTGCGCTTTGGCTTTTTTCCGGATGGAATTGCGCGCCTATAATGTTGTCTTTGCCAACAATTGCGGTGATATCGCCGCCGTAGTCGCAATGGGCCAACAGGTTTTCAGGCTTTGCCGCGCGAAAATGATAGGAATGCACAAAATAGGCGTGGTCGCCGGTTTTTATCCCGTCCAGCACCGGATGCGGGCGGTCTATCACCAGATCATTCCAGCCCATATGCGGCACTTTCAGCGTTTTATCCGTTGGGCTTATGTGTTCAACTTCGCCTGAAATCCAGCCAAAACCGGCGGTGTCGGTGTATTCGTGGCTGATATCGGCAAGCATTTGCATACCTACACAGATGCCAAAAAACGGCTTACCGTTTTGGTTCACGGCCTCGTCCATGGCCTCGAATATGCCGCGATGGTCGTGCAGTTCTTTCCAGCAGGCGGGAAAAGCCCCGTCGCCGGGCAACACGATCCGGTCGGCGCGCGCCACGTATTCTGGGCGCGAGGATACCAGAACCTGCCCCGCGTCAGTTTCAATCGCCATGCGTTGAAATGCTTTTTCAGCCGAATGCAGATTGCCGCTTTCATAGTCAACAATGACGGTCAGCATTACAGGCTGCCCTTGGTCGACGGAATGGCGTCTGCCTTACGTGGATCGGTTTCGACAGCCACGCGCAATGCACGCGCGACGGCCTTGAACGCGGCCTCGGCGATGTGGTGCGAATTAAAGCCGTGCAGGCGGTCAACGTGCAACGTTATGCCGCCATGTGTGGCGAAGGCCTGAAAGAATTCACGGACTAATTCGGTGTCAAATGTGCCGATTTTTGCGGTGGGCATGTCAACATTCCACACCAGAAAGGGGCGCGCCGAAAGGTCCAGCGCGCAGCGCACTTGTGTGTCGTCCATCGGCAAATGACATTCGCCATAGCGCCGAATACCTTTTTTGTCGCCCAAGGCTTGCGCCAAGGCTTGGCCCAGCGCGATGCCCACATCTTCGACCGAATGGTGGTCATCAATGTGCAAATCCCCCGTTGAGCGCACCGTGAAATCAATCAGCGAATGGCGCGACAGCTGGTCCAGCATGTGGTCAAAAAACCCAATGCCGGTTTCATTGTCATAGCTGCCGGTTCCATCAAGGTTGATCGTGACGGAAATATCGGTCTCGTTGGTTTTGCGGGTCACTGAGGCTTGGCGCATGTCGTGTTCCTTTGGTGCTTTCGGGCGGTTATAGGCGGCCAAGGCGTGTCTGAAAAGGACTTGTTCGCAGGCGGTGGCCAAGGCGCGCGCTTTGTGGCACTGTGAAACCACAAATAAACGAGGGAATTCATGAGCACTTGCGTCTATGTTCAACTGCGCTGCCACCCCGGCAAAACCTATGAGGTGGCCGAGGCAATCATCCAGCGTGAAATTCACAGCGAACTGTATTCGACATCGGGTGATTTTGACCTGATGATGAAAATCTATATTCCCGACGGCGAAGATATCGGCAAGTTTCTAAACGACAATCTGCTGGTTGTGGCCGGAATTGAACGTTCCCTGACCACCCTGACATTCAACGCATTTTAAGGTCAGTGGATCAGGGTTTCGGGCGGGGTGGCCATCATGTGGGTCAGGTCATCGCGCCCCATCCACACCATATAACCACGCAGAATTTCAGGTGAATCCAGCATGTGCCAAAACAGCGCGCCAGGGTCTGAATGCATGTACCCTTCGCGTTCTACCAAGCCGCGAAAGGCATGGCGTTCGGGCATAAAACCAAAAAGATAATCGGGCGACCAGCGCAGGGCCGCACTTGCCATAGAAAAACGTGCCAAAGCCCCAGCAATGCCGCTGCCGCGATATGAATTTTCACCGCCTTTCAACCATGCTTCGCCGTGATAACAGGCTGATCCGCGAATCCTTTTGGCCCCCGGTCCGGGCAAATACCGCGATTTTTTCAAATCCAGCGCCAGGCCCGAAGGCGGAAAATCACGAAAACCATCCTGAAGGAAATCGGCCAGATTTGATGCTAGATCAAAGCGCCGCATTGCTTGGGTGTGGACCAGCGTGCCGTCAGCGTCCCAGCCTGTGACCCAGAACCCGTTTTCATGGTTAACATCTTGTTTTGTCGCATCAAAAGGCGCGCCCAAGGGTTGTTCGGGGCGGTGCTGTGCAATGATATTTGCATAGGTTGAAAAATCTGACCCCAGCTGCAATGCCATCCCTTTGGCCAGTGCAATATTTGCAATTCCAGTTGTGAATTGTGCTTCGCTAAATGTGTCGTGTATGCTCATGTCCCGCTCCGTGATTGTATGGCCATATTCGGCCATCGGGGCGATTGTAACCTAGGGGGGTACAAAAGGCCTAGTAAACAACTTCAGGAGGTTGAACGTTCATGATCCATTCCTTGGGCATGGATTGGGCAACCCCTTGAGGGAGGCCTTCGATGTCAATGTCATGGGTGCGGTTGATCAAGGCAGCAATGGCGCTGCTGCCATCGGGGAAATAACAGCCCATCAGCAGCCGTTCATAGGAAATAGGGATCAGATCATCGCCATCCGGGCTTTTTAGGCGGGTGTGAATGTGGTCAAGGCGCAGGCCTTTGGTTGTACATGTTTCCTGAAATGGTTGCGCTAAAAGGCTTGCAAAACCGGTGCCGCCCGGTAGGTTTACGATATTGCGGCCAACTGATGACTGGCTGCGTTCTTTGCCAAACCATGTTGTGAATGAACTTTTGTCGCCAACCTCGACGCAAACCCAATCATCACTGAATTGGCGGAAAATCATCAGGTATGGGCGTAAATTTGCAAAGGCGTCTGCCTCAATTTGCCCACCTGCTGCAGCCCAGCATTGTATTGCAAATGGCAGTAACTTTGCTTTGCTTTGCCATGCTTTGCTAAGGGGGAATTGCTGTAAATAATAGGTGAACCCGTTGATATGTTCGGCTGTTAGTTGAAACAGCCCGTCAATATGGCCCGAGGCATTATTGAGCCAAGCACTGCCGCGCGCAATTATTTCTTCGGCTTCGCGCAGGGCCTCGCGCCCGTTCTGGGTCAGGCTGTAACGGCGGTCTTCGATGCTGAACAGCGCTTCGCCGCGCGCCTCTTCCAATTGGGCGATGTGGCGGCGTACTGTCTGGCGGGTTGATTTCAAATCGCGCACTGTCTGGGATAAATTTAGCGTTTCAGCCAGTGAAACATAGGATTTTAGTTGTTCAAAAAGTAAGGCTGAAGTGTATTTTTCACTCATGGTTGCCCCCGTGCACAAGGCGGTTATTTATAATAAAAACCGATTTTTCCAGTTTAAAGTGATAGTCTTTATATTTTACTTCCCAGCGTTATCATTATTCGGTATTCAATGGTACATAAATCATCCATGCATGGGCGAATAAGGTGCGAAATTTCATTATGACTAATCAATTGAGCTTGCCGCCAATATCGGGTTTCTCTTTAAAGGCGAAATGAAAGGCAAATAATATGGTACACCCAGTAGATATACATGTCGGAAAAAAAATACGAGAGGCCCGCCTGGTTCGGGGGTTAACGCAATCTGGTGTGGCAAAGTTACTTGGGCTGTCGTTTCAGCAATTGCAGAAATACGAAACCGGATATAACCGGGTTTCGGCCAGTAAAATGTTTGAGCTGTCCCAGATGCTAGAGGTCCCGCCTGCCTATTTCTTTGAAGGGCTCGCCACCAGCGTTGAGCCGACAGCGCCTGTTATCATGGATGACCAAACTGCCAAAGCGGTTTTGGCGTTGACCTCAATTCAGGATGAAAAGGTGAAAACCCACCTTCGTTCCATGATTCATGAAATCGCAAGTTGCGAAGCTGTGGCCAGCTAGAAACAGGCTTGTTTTTATAATTCAGAAAGTCCCGTGCCAATATCATGTTGGCGCGAGGCTTGTTTTGCGTGCCAGCCTTGGCCTGCCGCATCCGTGCCCTGTAAACGCTGCGCAGCCCTAAGACTGCGCAGCGCTGGGATTTTATTAAAGAATAAGGCTTAGATCAAGGTCTGAGATCGAAGCCACATTATCCAGCTGGATCGTGTCGCCATTGCCAAAGTCGATCAAAATACCGTTGCCAATATCAGTCATAGTCATGACAGCCTCGGTATGTGCGCTGAGGTATCCGCTGAGATCAAGCGTATCAAGTGCGACATCAAAGTCTGTAATCTGGTCAACCCCGCCATCAGTGGCAAGGAAAACAAAGCTGTCCGCACCTGCGCCGCCATTCAGGACGTCATCGCCCAGACCACCGGTCAGGATGTCATTGCCGCGCCCACCAAGGATGGTGTCATTGCCCGCGCCGCCATCCAGCGTGTCATTGCCGTTGCCGCCAAGGATCAGGTCATTGCCCGCGTCACCGTTGATAATATCATCACCGGATTGGCCGCGCAGCAGGTCATTGCCGTCGCCGCCATTCAAGGTGTCATTGCCAGTGCCAGCCAGAACTGTGTCGTCGCCTTCGCCGCCGGAAATCACATCATTGCCTGAACCACCAAGAATACGATCGTTGCCAATGCCGCCGTCAATTTCATCATCGCCAGTGCCGCCGAATATCCGGTCATCGCCCGTGCCGCCGTTAATCACGTCAGCGCCTGCATTGCCGTGCAGCAAATCATTACCGGCATTGCCATTAACGATATCATCGCCGTTGCCGCCGGAAACTTTGTCATTGCCATCACCGCCTGATACCGTGTCACCACCATCTTCGCCGTAAATTTCATCATTTCCTGCGCCGCCATCAACCCAGTCGGATCCGTCACCAACATAATATACATCATCGGCTGTTGTGCCGTTGATGATGTTCACGTCTGGGTCTGGGTTAATCAGATATGCCAGTGCCGAAAATGGAATTTGGGTAAGTGGTATGAATGTGCCGAGCGAGATCGCGCTGCTACCTCCGAGTATGCTCTTAAGTGCCAGCAATTCCTCTATTGTCATATCCGTGCCAAGGCCAATTGGATCGCCACCAATCTGGAATATATAATGTATGGAATAGCTTGTATCGGAGGCAAACATTAGATCAACAAGGTAGGATGTATTCTCTGTGCCCGTGGGGCCCCAGGTTGTTTGGCCAAAAAATAAGTTCAGATCGGTCGAAGCATATGTCACGCCCTCAATCAGCACTGAGAAGGATCCTAAATCCGTACCAGAGGCATCCGCAGTGCTGAATTCAACCAGAGGTAGGTAACCTGTGTTTTCAAATGTAATGCCGTAAGAAAACGTTGTTGCCGTTTCGTCAACAGTCCATGTGATCACAGTAGGGTATGTTTCTAAACTGTCACCAGTTGAAAGATAGGTGGCTGGGAAGGTGTAAGTCGTCATTATGTATCCTGTTGTTTTTATTGAACTATTTATGTTGTGCGGGCATGCATGGCCTGAATATATTAACGCAAATTTGACCTGTCCAGCATAATAGTGGCAGGCGGATGCATATTTTCAATATTGGGGCTTT
>DAOUQO010000239.1 GCA_030625565.1 Aliiroseovarius sp.
GTGGGTTTCGTTGTTATCTTTGTCACGACTGGTTCGGGTCGCGCCAAGGTTTTGGACCGCTTGGTTAATGCGGTCGGTGATCAGGCCTTGCTCGGCTGTTTTGGATTGTTTTCCAGCGATGGAAGTGCGCCAGATTACAAAGGGCAGGCTAAGTAATGCCGCGGCAATCATGGATATGCCGCGCAGGTCAATGTCATCGGTGGGGAGGCCGGCGGGTATAATGCCAGTCATGACGCCTGCGAGGGTTAGCAGGGCGGCAAGAAAAATAACGATAAGAGTGATGATAATGCAGCCCAGAACAAAGCCAACAGTAGCCCCCAGCGGGCGGCTGATTGTGAAATCGATTTCGCGCAGGCGCTTAAGGTGCAGCCAGTCAAATAAATCAGGTTTGGTTTTTTTGTTCATAATACCCTCAAATACACGCTATTTTTACTATCAGGGGCATGGTGCTGTAAATCTAATTCTGAATTTGGGGTTTTGTGGTGCCGGGCGCTGAATTATATAGGTTTAGCGCGGAAAACGTGGTTTGCCCCATTGCTTGCCAAACCTTTGGGCCCCATATAGATATCGCGCCAGCTTGCAGGGGGTTGGCCCCGAAATTCTGAAGGGAATATGATATGTTTGTGACTCCAGCTTTTGCTCAGGCCGCCGGTGGCGGTGCCACGAGTGGATTGTTTAATTTAATGCCGCTTTTGTTGATCTTCGGGATCATGTATTTTCTGCTGATCCGTCCGCAGCAAAAGAAGGCCAAGCAACATCAGGCGACGCTGAATGCTATTCGGCGCGGCGACAAGGTTGTGACTGCTGGCGGGATTGTTGCCAAGGTGGTTAAGGTTGGCGAAGATGCCGAGGTCGAAGTCGAAATTGCAACGGGCGTGAAAATTCGCGTGATCCGTACAACGATTGCCACGGTGCTTTCGAAAACCGAACCGGCGGACAGCTGATCTAACGGACGATTAACCAGTAAATAAACGAACGGGCAGGGCGCATAATATGCTTCAGATTTCGCTGTGGAAACGATTGATCATCATTAGCTTGGTGATTCTTGGGCTGGTTTATGCCGCCCCGAACGGGTTTTATACGCGGGTTGAGCTGCACAATGATGCGGTTCTGGATATCGAGGCATTCGGCGCCACGCCCGAACGTGAACTGGATGCGGCTGCTTGGCCAAACTGGGCCCCCAGCGGGCTGGTTAATCTGGGGCTGGATTTGCGCGGTGGTGCGCATTTGCTGGCCGAAGTGCGTGTGGAAGACGTGTATGGCGCGCGCATGGATGCGATGTGGCCCGAGGTGCGCAATGTGCTGCGCGAGGCGCGGTCTGAAATCGGCACAATACGGCGCCAAGACAGCACACCGGACGTTTTGCGCGTGCGGATCAGTCAGGCCGATGGTCTGGTGCGTGCGCTGGAACTGGTGCGCGGATTGGCGCAACCCGTGGTGACGCTGACCGGTGTTGGCAGCACCGATATCGAGGTTGCCGGCCAAGGCGATGTCATCACGATCCAGCTGTCCGAGGCCGAAAAAGTCGCAACTGATGATCGGACAATTCAGCAAAGCCTTGAAATTATTCGCCGTCGTGTGGACGAAGTCGGCACGCGTGAACCAACCATTCAGCGTCAAGGCGAACGCCGTATTCTGGTTGAAGTGCCGGGGCTGGGTTCTGTCGAAGAACTGATTGACTTGATCGGCACCACTGCCAAACTGACATTCCACCCGGTTTTAAGCCGCACATCGGACGGCGAAACTGTGCCCGGCCCACGCCAAATTCTATATCCGTCCCTGACTGAAGACGGCATTTGGTATGTGCTGGAACAAACACCTGTTGTGACTGGCGAAGAGCTGACCGATGCCCAGCCCAGCTTTGACCAAAACGGGCGACCTGCGGTGAATTTCCGGTTCAACCCGTCAGGCGCGCGTAAATTTGGTGACTATACAGCCGAAAATATCGGGTCTCCGTTTGCGATTGTGCTGGATGGCGAAGTCATTTCCGCCCCGCGCATTAACGATCATATCGCCGGTGGATCAGGCATTATTTCCGGCAGTTTCACGATTGAGGAAAGCACAAATCTGGCGGTGCTTTTGCGCGCCGGTGCGCTGCCTGCTGAAATGATTTTTCTTGAGAAAAGCGCCGTTGGCCCCGAGCTGGGCCAAGACAGCATTGACGCGGGCAAAGTTGCCAGCATCGTTGCCTTTATGGGCGTTTTGATTTTTATGGCTGCCAGCTATGGCTGGTTTGGCATCATCGCCAATATCGCCCTTATTTTAAATGTCGGCATGATTTTCGGCCTGCTCAGCATGATCGGCGCGACGCTGACCTTGCCCGGTATTGCCGGTATCGTTTTGACAATCGGGATGGCGGTGGACGCCAATGTTCTGGTGTTTGAACGCATACGCGAAGAACTGAAAGGCGGGCGCGGACCTGCGCGCGCCATTGAACTGGGCTATGAAAAAGCCCTGAGCGCCATTCTTGATGCCAACGTCACTACGCTGATCACTGCTATCATTTTGTTTGTGGTCGGGGCCGGCCCTGTGCGGGGCTTTTCGGTCACGCTGGGCCTTGGGATTATCACGTCAGTATTTACCGCGATTTTCCTGACCCGCCTGATGATTATCATCTGGTTTGAACGTAAACGCCCGCGTGATTTCACTATCAAAGGGTTTCGCATGGTGCCTGCGGGCACGAACTGGGATTTCTTTAAGCGCCCGTTGGTTTCGCTTGGCGGATCCGGTGCCGCGATCATTGCCGCGGTTGCGGTTTTCATCATCATTGGCCTGAATTTCGGCATTGATTTCAAGGGCGGTACATCCATTCGTACCGAAAGCACCCATGCGATTGTGGTCGCCGATTACCGTGCCGCGATTGAGCCTCTGGGCTTGGGCGACATCACAATTACCGAAGTCAGCGATGTTAATTTTGGTCCTGAACAAAATGTGGCACAGGTAAAAATTGAAGC
>DAOUQO010000085.1 GCA_030625565.1 Aliiroseovarius sp.
ACCACGCCGGATTTCCCGTTCGAGTTCTGTTTCAGCCCGATCACTTCGGAAAACGATCGCAGCGTATCACCCGGCCAAACAGGTTTCAGCCAGCGACCTTCGGCATAACCCAGATTGGCCACCGCGTTCAGGGATACATCCGGCACGGTTTTGCCAAACACCGCGTGAAACGCCGCCATGTCATCCATGGGCGACGCTTTCAGCCCGCAAGCGCGCGCAAATTCATCAGATGAATGCAGCGCATGACGCGCCGGATACAGCGCATGATACAACGCGCGTTCGCCACCGGAAATGGTGCGCGGAACGGCGTGGGTGATGACTTCTCCCAAGGTGTAATCTTCAAAAAAACGACCAGAATTTGTTTTGCTTATCGCTGTGTTCATCACTGTGCTCCCAGCTTGATATCAGGGCTGTATTCGCCCGCTGTTTCCTTGGTCACAGCCTGTGCGCAACGCATGGTTTGTGCTTTGGGGTCAAAGGTATAGGCGGGAGATCCATGCAATTCCCAACCCTTGTTCAGGGCATCCGTTACCTTGTGGCAAAAGGCAGAATTATCGTCTTCGGTCAGGAGGCGGTACAGTTTCACCTTAGCCTTCCAGCGCAGCGATGGCTGCCGCCTTAGCCAGCACTGATTTGGCGGTGACAATGTGCAGGTTTTCAACGATGCGCCCGTCCAGAACGGCGACACCTTTGCCTTCAACTTCGGCGGCATCAAAGGCTTCGATTTGGCGGCGTGCTAGGTCCAGTTCTTCGCTTGATGGCGCAAATGCGGCGTTGGTCACGGCCAATTGCGCGGGGTGGATAAGCGTCTTGCCGTCAAAGCCGAAATCGCGCCCCTGTTCGCATTCAACCGCCAGTCCTTCGTCATCCTTGAAGGCATTATAGACGCCATCGATTGCCACGATTTGCGCAGCGCGGGCGGCCAAAACGCAGGTTTGCAAGGCGGTAGTCAGCGGCAGGCGGTCGGGCGTGTTGCGACAGCCCAGATCCTTGACCAAATCGTTGGTGCCCATGACCAGCCCGGCAATGCGGGTATGCGATGCAATTTCGCAGGCATTCATAAATGCGGCAGGGCTTTCCATCATCGCCCAAAGCGGTTTGTCAGTCAGTTCGGCGACCACTTCGACATCCCAGCCGGAATTGACCTTGGGGATTAGAAAGCCGTCAAAATCCTGATCTTTCAGCGCCTGAATATCGTGGCGGCCCCAGTTTGTATCAAAGCCGTTGATGCGCACAAGGCGCGCGCGTGCGCCATATCCGCCCTTGCCTAGTTCTTCGCCCAAGGTAACGCGGGCGGCTTCTTTGGCATCCGGCGACACCGCGTCTTCAAGGTCAAAGATGATGGCGTCGCAGGCTAGATTTCGGGCTTTTTCCAGCGCGCGGGGCTTGTCGCCCGGAATATATAGCACTGAGCGGTAGGGGCGATTTGATTGATCCATGATTCTAGCTTCCCGTAATTATCTTGCGCACAGGACCACATTTACGCACGTTTGCACAAGCTGCATTCGCCGCAACGCAGAAATTTCTGCCCATATTTTTGTGAAAAACCTAAGGCGCACCCCAAGCGAACGGATGGTTAACTGATATTTTCAGCTTCCATTACACCTTTGACACACACGGAAAATGCCTTTGTCAGTCTGCGGTTTGATCAAAATTCGGGCGACCTGTTTGAAAGGATATTATTATGAGCGAAAAAATTCTTGCACTTGGCTTGGGGGTCGCGGCGATCTTGCTTGGCGCCGGGGCGCTAAAGGCCCAAGACCAAGGTGAAAATTGTGCGCCTCACGCCAGTGTAGTCATGCAATTGGCTGAAAAATACGGTGAAATGCGGCAATCCATTGGCCTTGCCCAGAATAATCAACTGGTCGAGGTATTTGCGTCGCTTCAAACCGGTTCGTGGACCATCATTGTCACGCGCCCCACCGGCATTGCCTGCATGGTTGCGGCTGGCGAGAATTTTGAACTGGTAAATGGCGGGCTTGGTCCGGCCTTGCCGGGGGATCCGGCCTAGGTTGGTAAATATTTGGTGAAAACTGGATATAGCCCGGTTTTGGTGGCAAATTTTTGATATGCCGCAGCGCAGCAGGGTTGCGCGTGGGGCGGCAACGCATTAGGCCTGATGGCGAATTCAACTCATCGGAGACCTATGATGGCCAGACCTAAAATAGCGCTTATTGGCGCTGGTATGATCGGGGGCACGCTTGCCCATATGGCAGCACTTAAGGAAATGGGCGATATCGTTCTTTTCGATATTGCTGACGGCATTGGCGCAGGCAAAGCGCTGGATCTGGCCCAAAGTGGCCCAATCGTTGGCATCGATTCCGAATTATCCGGCACTACGGATTATTCCGCAATTGCGGGCGCTGACGTTTGCATCGTGACCGCCGGTGTTCCGCGCAAGCCGGGCATGAGCCGCGATGACCTGCTGGGCATCAACCTGAAGGTAATGAAATCCGTTGGCGAAGGCATCAAGGCAAACGCGCCCGACGCTTTTGTGATTTGCATCACCAACCCGCTGGACGCGATGGTTTGGGCGCTGCGCGAATATTCTGGTCTGCCACGTGAAAAAATCGTTGGCATGGCCGGCGTTCTGGATAGCGCCCGTTTCCGCCATTTCCTGAGCCTTGAATTCGGCGTTTCCATGCGCGACGTTTCGGCATTTGTGCTGGGTGGCCATGGCGACACTATGGTGCCACTGGCGCGTTATTCCACCGTTGGCGGCATTACCCTGCCTGATCTGGTCGATATGGGCTGGACCACACAGGACAAACTGGACGCGATTATCCAGCGCACCCGTGATGGCGGTGCTGAAATTGTTGGCCTGCTGAAAACCGGTTCTGCCTATTATGCGCCTGCATCCGCTGGTATTGAAATGGCCGAGGCGTATTTGAAAGACCAAAAACGCGTGCTGCCTTGCGCGGCTTATGTGGAAGATGCGATCGGCACCAAAGACCTGTTTGTTGGCGTGCCAACCGTGATCGGCGCCAAGGGCGTTGAGAAAGTTATCGACATCAAGCTGACCAAAGAAGAACAGGTCATGTTCGATAAATCGGTTGATGCGGTTAAGGGCCTGCTTGATGCCTGTAAGGCGATTGATCCTTCGCTGGCATAACGTTCACTATAGACTGATTCAAAACCCCCGAGGCCCTGCTTCGGGGGTTTTTCTATGCCTGAACCAATGCGATAGTTTGAATATGTGATCACACTTTTTTAGGTGTGATCACAAAATGGAATAAATATACAATTTTAAGGGATATCAAAGAAAAAACCGTTTCTTTACTCATTTCTGTTGTGCATGGTCCGCGAAGCAATGGCTAATATTGCGGCCAGATGAACAGACAGGACGGGTTTATGAATATCCACGAATACCAAGCCAAGGCGCTTTTGCGTTCTTATGGGGCTTTAGTAAGCGAAGGGCGCGTTGTTTTGCGTGCCGAAGAGGCAAAAACAGCCGCCGGTGCGCTGGATGGCCCGCTTTGGGTTGTTAAGGCGCAAATCCACGCAGGTGGGCGCGGCATGGGTAAATTCCTTGAAAAAGATGCCGGTGATGCGGGCGGTGTGCGCCTGACCAAATCGGTCGAAGAGGCCGCCGAAGAAGCCAAGCGTATGCTGGGCCGCACTTTGGTAACCAAGCAAACCGGTCCCAAAGGCAAACAGGTTAACCGCGTCTATATCGAAGATGGCGCCGGCATTGACCGCGAATTGTATCTGGCCCTGTTGGTCGATCGCCAAACCAGCCGTGTTTCGTTCGTTTGCTCAACCGAAGGCGGCATGGATATCGAAGATGTGGCGCATAACACGCCCGACAAAATCCTGTCCTTCTCGGTTGATCCGGCCACTGGTTATCAGGGGTTTCATGGTCGCCGTATCGCGTTTGCGCTGGGCCTGACCGGCAAGCAAATCCGCGAATGCGACGGGCTGATGGGCAAGCTGTATAAAATGTTTGTCGAAAAAGACATGGAGATGCTGGAGATTAATCCCCTGATCGTCACCAATGACGGCCACATCCATTGCCTTGACGCTAAAATGAGCTTTGACAGCAACGCAACCGCGCGCCACCCCGATATTGCGGAACTGCGTGACACTTCCGAAGAAGACCCCAAAGAATTGGAAGCGTCAAAATACGATCTTAACTATATTGCGCTGGACGGCGAAATTGGCTGCATGGTCAATGGCGCGGGCCTTGCCATGGCAACGATGGATATCATCAAACTTTACGGTGCCGAACCTGCGAATTTCTTGGATGTTGGCGGCGGTGCGACCAAAGAAAAGGTGACCGAAGCGTTTAAAATCATCACCTCGGACCCACAGGTCAAAGGCATTCTGGTTAACATCTTTGGCGGTATCATGCGCTGCGATGTCATCGCAGAAGGCGTTGTTGCCGCGGTGAAAGAGGTCGGGCTGAAAGTGCCACTGGTTGTGCGCCTTGAAGGCACGAAAGTGGAGGAAGGCAAAGCGATCATCAACGGCTCAGACGTTGATATCATAGCCGCCGACAACCTGCGTGACGGCGCCGAAAAAATTGTTGCAGCGGTTAAGGGGTAGGCCTGCGCGCCCCCCTTTAAAACCAACAAAAGGACCAAGTTAAAATGGCCATTCTAATTGACGAAAACACCAAGGTACTCTGTCAGGGCTTTACCGGCTCGCAAGGCACCTTTCACTCGGAACAAGCCATCGCATATGGCACTAAAATGGTTGGTGGCGTGACACCGGGCAAAGGCGGGCAAACCCACCTTGATCTGCCTGTGTTCAATTCCGTCCACGAGGCCCGCGCTGTAACCGGGGCAAATGCCACCGTGATCTATGTGCCGCCACCCTTCGCGGCCGACGGAATTTTAGAAGCGATCGACGCTGAAATCGAGCTGATCGTTTGCATCACCGAAGGCATTCCTGTGCTGGACATGATGAAAGTGTACCGCGCGCTGGACGGTGCAAAATCGCGCCTGATTGGGCCAAACTGCCCCGGTGTGATCACACCGGATGCGTGCAAAATCGGCATCATGCCGGGCCATATCCACCAACGTGGATCGTGCGGCGTTGTCAGCCGTTCGGGCACTCTGACCTATGAAGCGGTGAAACAAACCACCGATATGGGGCTGGGCCAATCCACTGCCGTGGGCATTGGTGGTGATCCAATCAAAGGCACAGAACACATTGATATCCTTGAAATGTTCTTGGCCGATGAAGAAACCAAATCGATCATCATGATCGGTGAAATTGGTGGTAGCGCCGAAGAAGAAGCGGCGCAATTCTTGGCTGATGAAAAGAAAAAAGGCCGCTGGAAACCAACCGCGGGTTTCATCGCTGGTCGCACGGCCCCTCCGGGTCGTCGTATGGGCCATGCGGGCGCGATTGTTGCTGGCGGCAAAGGCGGTGCCGAAGACAAAATCGAAGCCATGCGCAGCGCTGGTATCGTGGTTGCCGAAAGCCCTGCGGGCCTTGGCGAAGCGGTGCTTGAAGCCATCGGATAATAAAAACATGGCAGGGCGGAATGCATCCGGCCTGCCACCCTTGTTGTTAGACATGTTAGTGTGACTCGATTGCATAGGAAGGTACTTTTGATGACCGAACAATCTTCAAATGACCAATTAAAAGCCAGCTCATTTTTGCAAGGCCACAATGCGGAATATATGGAGCAGCTTTACGCGCGATGGGCGGGTGATCCTGCGGCAGTTGACGCAGGCTGGGCCGAATTTTTTGCCAGCATGGATGACACAACAGCCGATGTGGTTGCCGAGGCCGCCGGCCCAAGCTGGGCGCGCGCCGACTGGCCGCCTGTGCCTAACGATGATCTGACGCAAGCGTTGGACGGTCAATGGCCCGCGGATACAGCCGAGGCCAACCCCAAAAAGCTGACCCAAAAGATCACGGAAAAGGCCGCAGAAAAAGGTGCTGAAATTGGTGCCGAGCAGATCAAACGCGCAGTTCTGGATAGCATCCGCGCCATTATGTTGATCCGCGCCTACCGTATTCGCGGCCATCACATTGCCGACCTTGACCCGCTGGGTATGCGCGAAACCAGAATTCTGCCAGAACTTGATCCCGCCAGCTATGGTTTTAGCGAAGAAGATATGGACCGCCCGATTTTTATCGACTTTGTGCTGGGGCTGGAAACCGCCTCCATGCGTCAAATCGTTGATATTGTGCGCCGAACCTATTGCGGTACTTTTGCGCTGCAATACATGCACATTTCCAACCCCGAACAGGCCGGTTGGCTGAAAGAACGGATTGAGGGTCTGGGCAAGGAAATCCAGTTTTCCAAGATGGGCCGCAAGGCGATTTTGAACAAGTTGGTCGAAGCTGAAGGTTTCGAGAAATTCCTGCATGTGAAATACATGGGCACCAAACGGTTCGGGCTGGACGGGGCCGAAAGCCTGATTCCGGCGATGGAACAAATCATCAAGCGCGGCGGGGCGCTGGGCGTTAAGGAAATCATCATCGGCATGCCGCATCGTGGCCGCCTTTCGGTGCTGGCCAACGTGATGAGCAAACCGTTTTCCGCGATCTTCAATGAATTTCAGGGCGGCAGTTTCAAGCCTGAAGATGTGGATGGCTCGGGCGATGTGAAATATCACCTTGGCGCGTCTTCGGATCGTGAATTTGATGGCAATAATGTGCATCTGTCGCTAACCGCAAATCCCAGCCACCTTGAGGCTGTGAACCCTGTGGTTCTGGGCAAAGTGCGCGCCAAGCAAAACCAGTTTGGCGATACCGAACGCGGATCAGTTATGCCGATCTTGCTGCACGGCGATGCGGCGTTTGCAGGGCAAGGCGTGGTTGCCGAAGGCTTCGCGCTGGCAGGGCTGGTTGGCCACCGGACTGGCGGCACAATGCACCTGATCGTAAACAACCAGATCGGGTTCACCACAGCGCCGCATTTTTCGCGCTCAAGCCCGTATCCGACCGATATCGCACTGGCCGCCGAAGCCCCGATTTTCCATGTTAACGGTGATGATCCCGAGGCCGTGGTTCACGCTGCCAAGGTTGCCACCGAGTATCGCCAGAAATTCCATAAAGACGTGGTTATTGATATTTTCTGCTACCGCCGGTTTGGCCATAACGAGGGCGACGAGCCCATGTTCACCAACCCGTTGATGTACAAGAAGATTAAATCTCAAAAGACAACTTTGCAGATTTATACCGAACGCCTGATCCGTGACGGGTTGATGCCAGAAGGCGAAATTGACGACACGAAAGTTGCATTTCAGGCCCACCTGAACGAAGAATTCGAGGCCGGTAAAAACTATAAACCCAACAAGGCCGATTGGCTGGATGGGCGCTGGTCAAAAATGCGCCGCCAAAGCGAAGAATACCAACGCGGCGAAACCTCGGTTGCACCAGAAGTTTATGACGAAGTTGCGCGCGGCCTGACCCATGTGCCGGATGGTTATCCGCTGCATAAAACCGTTGGGCGGATGCTGGAAACCAAGCGCACGGCGCTGGAATCCGGTGCAGGCATAGACTGGGCAACTGGCGAAGCGATGGCGTTCGGATCGTTGCTAAGCGAAGGGTATCCGGTGCGCCTGTCGGGTCAGGATTGTACGCGCGGCACATTTAGCCATCGTCATTCCGGCCTAATAAATCAGGAAAATGAAGAACGCTATTACCCCCTGAATAACATCCGCGAGGGGCAGGCACATTACGAAGTTATCGATTCGATGTTGTCGGAATACGCGGTTTTGGGTTTTGAATACGGCTATACGCTGGCCGAACCCGACACGCTGGTTTTGTGGGAGGCACAGTTTGGCGATTTCGCCAATGGCGCCCAAATTATGTTTGACCAGTTCATATCATCGGGTGAATCAAAATGGCTGCGCATGTCGGGCCTTGTGGTACTGCTGCCGCATGGTTTTGAAGGGCAGGGGCCGGAACATTCGTCAGCCCGCCTTGAACGTTTCTTGCAAATGTGTGGCGGTGATAACTGGATCGTTGCCAATTGTTCAACGCCTGCAAACTATTTCCACATTCTGCGCCGTCAGATCCATCGCTCTTACCGTAAACCGCTGATTTTGATGACGCCGAAATCATTGCTGCGTAACAAAATGGCCGTGTCCACACGCGAAGATTTCGTCACCGGCAGCTCGTTCCACCGGATCCTTTGGGATGATGCCCAGAAGGGTAATTCCGAAACTAAACTGCAACCGGACAAGAAAATTAAACGCGTCGTGATGTGTTCAGGCAAGGTCTATTATGATCTGCTTGAGGCCCGCGACGCGCAAGGTATCGATGATATTTACCTGATGCGGGTTGAACAGTTTTACCCGTTCCCGGCGAAAAGTATGGTTAATGAATTATCACGCTTTAAGGGCGCTGAAATTGTCTGGTGTCAGGAAGAGCCAAAAAACCAAGGTGCCTGGACCTTTATGGAGCCAAACATCGAATGGGTTCTGAAGCAAATAAAAGCAAAACACAGTCGCGCCACCTATGCGGGGCGGCAAGCCTCGGCTTCGCCAGCGACAGGGCTGGCCAGCGCACATAAATCACAACAAGCCGCGTTGGTGTCCGACGCGCTGACGATTGAAGGGAAATAAACCATGAGCATCGATGTGAAAGTCCCAACTCTGGGCGAAAGCGTGACCGAGGCAACCATCGCCACATGGTTCAAAAAACCGGGTGATTCCGTCGCCGTGGATGAAATGCTGTGCGAACTGGAAACTGATAAGGTGACCGTCGAAGTGCCTTCGCCAGCCGCAGGAACATTGGCTGAAATTGTTGCCGCCGAAGGCGCGACAGTTGGCGTTGACGCCCTGCTTGCTACCATTAACGAAGGTGCGGGCCAAGCGGCCGCGCCAACGACCAAAGCGGCACCAACACCTGCACCAGCGACCGGGGGCATGGACGTAATGGTCCCCACTTTGGGCGAAAGCGTGACCGAAGCAACCGTTTCATCATGGTACAAAAAGGTTGGTGATAGCGTCGCGCAAGACGAAATGTTGTGCGAACTGGAAACCGACAAGGTATCGGTAGAAGTGCCTGCCCCCGCCGCAGGTATCCTGACCGAAATTATTGCAGCCGAAGGCAGCACTGTTTCGGCCAATGCCCGCCTTGCAACAATCGCCGCGAACGGCAGTGCGCAGGCTGCAATTTCCGCTCCTGCTGCTGTATCCACAGCAAAAACCGATGTGGAAGATGCGCCATCGGCCAAGGTTGCCATGGCCCAAGCAGGCCTAAGCCCGGATCAGGTTACAGGCACGGGCCGTGATGGGCGCCGTATGAAGGAAGATGTGCAAGCTGCCGCAACAACGCGCGCGGCCCCAGCGCCTGCGGCGACTGTTCCCGCCCCCGCCAGCCCACAAGCACCAGCCAAGGACGGCGCACGCGAAGAACGGGTGAAAATGACCCGCCTGCGCCAAACCATCGCGCGCCGCCTGAAAGAAAGCCAGAACACCGCCGCCATGCTGACCACTTATAACGAGGTCGACATGTCCGCGATTATGGCCCTGCGTAAGGAATACAAAGATTTGTTCCTAAAAAAGCATGGTGTCAAACTGGGCTTTATGTCGTTCTTGACCAAGGCTTGCTGCCATGCCCTGCGCGAAGTTCCCGAGGTGAACGCAGAAATTGACGGCACTGATGTGGTCTATAAAAACTTTGTCCATATGGGCATTGCCGCAGGCACCCCCACCGGCCTTGTCGTGCCGGTAATTCGCGACGCCGACGCCATGTCATTTGCCGACATTGAAAAGGCGATCGCTGAAAAAGGCGCGCGTGCGCGCAATGGAAAATTGTCCATGGCCGAAATGCAGGGCGGCACCTTTACCATTTCCAACGGCGGGGTCTACGGGTCCCTGATG
>DAOUQO010000013.1 GCA_030625565.1 Aliiroseovarius sp.
TGAATATATTTTGCAAGCTTTGTTAGGGTTGCAGGGATCCAATGTTCATCCAGTGATCCCCCTGATTTTCCAGTTAGTGCATTCCAGAGGTTATACCATTCAGTTTTCCGCAGAACGTTTTGAACTTCATCTGCATTAGTATCTATTTCAAAAACCAGTGAATTATTTTGATAACCACCAAGCTTTGCTGCGAACCAAATTAGGCCCTTATCCATCAAGCTGTCTATGAGGCTGTCAAAAAGCACAATTCTTGCGCTATTTGCCTTTTCAATACGTTCTTTCGCCGCGGCAAAAGCGTTTTGGTCAAAGGCAAAGCTTACAGCAATCGTGCCCGCATCTTTTCCACGAAACTTGTCAGTTTCCTTTAGGTGTTCAAAAAAACGGTTATCTTTGGTCACGGGTAAATGATTGACGATGAAATTCAGAATCGTGGATTTGCCAGAATTATTGGCACCAACAAAAATGTTGAAATCCCCAAAGGGCGCGATGCGCTGTGGCTTGGGGCCGATCCCGCGGTAATTTGAAATTTCTAAGCCGTGTAAAAATACTGGCATAATGTCCCTGTGTTTGGGCGTTCCTAGCTATAACATCCCCGGCACTACCTGATCCGGGGGTCTGTGCCCGTCGTCAAAGGTTTTGATGTTTATGATAACTTTTTCGCCCATTTCAATGCGGCCTTCTGTGGTGGCGGATGCCATATGCGGCAGCAGGACCACGTTTTTCAGCTCGCGCAGGCGGGGGTTTATATCGTGGCCGTGTTCAAACACATCCAGCCCCGCACCGCCGATATCACCGGCGCGCAGCAGGCGTGTCAGGGCGTTTTCATCGATGACTTCGCCGCGCGATGTGTTGACGATTACTGCGCCCGGCTTCATCAGTTTCAGGCGGCGTGCATTCATCAGGTGAAAGGTCGAGGGCGTGTGGGGGCAGTTGATAGAAATGATATCCATGCGCGCGACCATCTGGTCAAGGCTTTCCCAATAGGTGGCCTCAAGCGGGCCTTCGATATCGGCGTGCAGGCGTTTGCGATTGTGATAATGTACCTGCATTCCAAAGGCGCGCGCGCGTGCTGCGACGGCCTGACCAATGCGGCCCATGCCAAGGATACCAAGGCGGCGGCCAGAAATGCGCCCGCCCAGTAATGCGGTTGGTGCCCAGCCTTGCCAGTCGCCCTGTTGCATCACGGCCAACCCTTCGGGAATGCGGCGGGTGACGGATAAAATCAGCGCCATGGTCATATCGGCGGTATCATCGGCGGACACATCTGGGGTGTTTGAAACCAGAATGCCGCGCTGGCGGGCAGTCGCCACATCGATATGGTCCACGCCCGCGCCATAATTGGCGATCAGGCGTAATTGTTCGCCAGCTTGTGCCAGCAACCCTTGGTCGATCTGGTCACACAAGGTTGGCACCAGAATGTCGGCGTGGCGCATGGCTGCGGCCAGTTCTGTGCGCGACATTTGGCTGTCATCACTGCGCAACTCGACGTTGAACAATTCTTTCATGCGGGTTTCTACTGGCTCGGGTAATTGTCGCGTGACAACAACACTCAGACGATCTTTGGCCATGTTTGCCATCCCCTTCTTTCAATTTATCTGCCTTGGGGTCAGAGTGGCAAGGATCGTGCAAAGGTACAAGCACCCAAAAGTGCAAAAAAGTATCAACGCGATATGTGAGCGGTAACATTTCGAGGGCAGGCATATGTTAAGGACAATTGTGGTTTTGGCCGCGCTGATTTCAACGCTTTTGGCCGGACAGGTCGCTGCGCAGGAACGCGGGCCGGTAACCCATTTGCCGATGCCGCGTTTCGTGTCTCTGAAGGTTGGCGAGGCAAATGTGCGGCGCGGGCCAAGCCTGACGCACCGTATTGACTGGGTGTTCAAACGCAAAGGTATGCCGCTGGAAGTCACCGGCGAATATGGCCATTGGCGCCGCGTGCGTGACCGTGACGGTGTTGGCGGCTGGGTGCATTATTCGTTGCTATCGGGGGTGCGCACAGTGATTGTCGAGGTCGATATGACGCCGCTTTATCAGCGTCGCGATGCCACCAGCCCCGTGAATGTGCATTTCGAAGCCGGGGTTATTGCGCGCATTGATCAATGTCTGGTCGAATGGTGCCGTTTGCGCGCCGAAGGCTATCGCGGCTGGGCGGCGCGCGCATCCCTTTGGGGGCTAAGGCCAGGTGAGTTGGTCGAG
The DNA here is from genome assembly GCA_030625565.1 of Aliiroseovarius sp. Taxonomy (GTDB): domain Bacteria; phylum Pseudomonadota; class Alphaproteobacteria; order Rhodobacterales; family Rhodobacteraceae; genus JAAEUB01. The sequence continues at coordinate 2,197 of DAOUQO010000013.1, forward strand.
TAGACCGGCACGCCCCCAGTTTTGGTTGAACTGGGTAAAGCAAGGCTATAGCCCGTGGGTATGGTAGTGAAGCATAAAAACTTGAACGTGTCGGCGGGGCTGGCCTCGGTCTTGGTTGCGCTGGTGCTGGTGGGGCTGAAATTGTGGGCTTTGGGCCAGACGCATGCGTTGTCAGTGGCCGCGTCCCTGACGGATTCTGCCATGGATTTTATGGTCTCTTTGGGGGGGCTTGCGGCAATCTGGTATGCTGCGCGCCCTGCAGATGATGACCACACCTTTGGCCACACCGCTGTCGAAGACCTTGCCGCCCTTGGCCAAAGCCTGTTCATTTTTGTGGCTGCTGCAGCGATTGGCTGGGGGGCTATTGAGCGGATGCTGTCAGGCGGCGCTTCCGTAATTTCTGCCGAGGGCCACGGCATGGTGGTCATGGCTGTATCCATTATATTAACCATTGCTTTGGTCTTATGGCAAAGGCGGGTGGCGGCATTGACCGGCAATCGGGTCGTGCGTGCAGACAGCTTGCATTACCTTGGGGATCTGTTGCCGAATTTAGGCGCAATTCTGGCGCTGTGGGCTTCGGCCCGATTTGGTTTGGCGCAGGTGGACAATGTGGTTGCAATAGGCGCGGCTTTGATGCTTGCGGTTGGGGCAGTGCGGATATTCAAGGGCGCGTGGGATGCATTAATGGACCGGGTGGCCGACCCCAAAATGGTTGCTGGAATCGAAGCCCTTGTTCGTAATTGGCCGGGGTATTTGGCCATCACGATTTGAAGACACGGGTCAGTGGCTCAAAGGTATTTGTGAATGTGCATATCGAGCTTGAGGGCACCCAAAGCCTTGAGGCGGCCCATGCAACGGGCGCGGCCCTACGACGGGCAATCCTGCATGCCTATCCAAATGCAGATGTGATGATCCATAAAGATCCCGTCGGGGTTAAGCCGCATCCTGATGATCCTTCGCGTCAAGTTTCGGATCGCTGACGCGCGCCGAACGCAGGGGGCCAGCCCCCAAGGTTGAAAATGCAGGCATTTCCAACCATCCCCCGGGATATTTTCAGAAAAATGAAAGATATTAGGTAAGGCCGCGCCCCTTAAGCAGGGCTGTGACACCCGGCAGGCGGCCGCGGAAGGCTTTGTACAAAATATCTGCTTCTAATATGCCCCCTTGGGACAGGATGTTTGCTTCGAGGCTGGCTGCAAGGTTGGGGTCAAAAGCATCACCTTTTTCTTCGAAGGCGGCGAAGGCATCGGCATCCATGACTTCGGACCACATGTAGCTGTAATAGCCGGATGAATAGCCGTCACCGGTGAAAATATGGGCGAAATGCGGGGTGGCATGACGCATACGGATCGCACTGGGCATGCCTATTTCTTCAAGTATTTCCGCTTGTTTTTGCATGGGGTCTGCCGGGGCAGGACCATCGTGGAAAGCCAGATCAACCAAGGCCGAAGCCACATATTCGACAGTTTGAAAACCCATATCATAAGTTGCCGCATTCAGCAGTTTTTCAAGCATTTCAGCAGGCATTTTGGCGTCGGTTTCGGCGTGGGTGGCAAAGGTTTCCAGTATTTCGGGAACTTCCAGCCAATGTTCAAAAAGCTGGCTTGGCAGTTCAACAAAATCACGCGCGACAGAGGTGCCAGAAATGCTTTCATAAGTCACATTGGACAGGATTTGATGTAAGGCATGGCCAAATTCATGAAACAGCGTGCGCGCGTCATCCCATGATAAAAGTGCGCATGCCCCTTCGGGCGGCTTTGAAAAATTGCAGATATTGACGACAATAGGTCGGATGTCACCGGACAGCTTTTGCTGGCTGCGCATTGCGGAACACCATGCGCCTGAACGTTTTGAGCCACGCGCAAAATAATCACCGATGAAAACCGCCATATGCTGGCCTGCGCGCGTGACCTCCCATGCGCGGGCATCTTTGTGATAAAGCGGCGTTTCAAGCGGGGTGAATTCCAGCCCGAACAAGCGGTTTGCCGTGTCAAAAACCGCGTCAATCATGCGGTTAAGTTGCAGGTAAGGTTTCAGGCTGGCCTCATCCAGATCATGCAGGGTTTGGCGGCGCTGATTGCTATAAAAATGCCAGTCCCAAGGTTGAATAGGGCCATCAATACCATCTAAGTGTAGCAGTTGTGTAAGTGCATCTGCATCGGCCATCGCCGCAGAGCGGGCCGGTTTCCAGACTTGCATAAGCAAATCGCGCACATTTTTCGGCGTCTTGGCCATTTCTGTTTCCAGCTTGAAACTGGCGAAAGTATCATAACCCAAAAGCTGTGCGCGTTCTTGGCGCAAGGCCAGCGTTTCGTGTGCTATGGCGCGGTTATCGGTTGCCCCGCTATTTGCGCCACGTGCGCAATAGGCCTCATAGGCGCGTTGGCGCAGGGTGCGATTTGGTGAAAATTGCAAAAATGGTGTGATCAGGGAACGCGACAAGGTGATCACCGGGCCTTGCAACCCTTTTTCGGTGCCTGCGGCAATAGCCGCATCAACAACAAAATCCGGCAGCTGGTTGAGCGCGTCTGTGTCGAGCGCCATGAACCAGTTTCGTTCATCTTCCAGAAGGTTCTGCATGAATCGGGTGCCCAGAATGGCAAGGCGTTTCATAATATCGCGCAGGCGGTCGCGCGCGGCCCCTTCCAGCAATGCACCGGAACGTACAAAGCTGCGCCGTGTTAACATTAAAACGCGCATCTGTTCATCACGAAGGCCAAGCGTTTCGCGGGTCTGCCATAGGGTATCAATGCGCGCGAATAGCGCCGGATTCAGGGTAATTTCACTGGAATAAGTTGCCAGCAAGGGGGCGAAATCACGTTGCAGGGCCTCGCGTTTCGGGGTGCTGTCCGCCCCGGCAAGGTTATAAAAAACGCCAAGGACACGTGAAAGCAGGGCATCTGCCTGCTCCAAGGCGTCGATGGTGTTTTCGAAGCTTGGCGCGTCTGGATTATTTGCGATTGTGTTAATGTTTTCGCGTGCTTGAGTTAAGGCGGTGGTGATAGCGGGGGCAAAGTCACTGTCATTTATTTCAGTAAAAGGTGGCATTTCGAACGCGGTGGACCAGTTGGATAAAAGCGGGTTGGTCATGGGCCTCTCCTTGGTGTTTTTTTGGTGTAAGCCTTAGGCATTGCCGCAGACTGGGCAGTCGTTGCGCTTGGTGGCGCGGATTATGCGAACTTCGCTAAACAGGGCGTCATATATCATTAGGCGGCCGCGCAGCCCTTCGCCTGCGCCGCAAATTTCCTTGATGGTTTCAACCGCCATCATGGACCCAATCACGCCGGGCAGGGGCCCGATTACGCCAGATTCTGAACAGTTTGGGGCAAGGCCCGCTGCCGGTGCTTCGGGGAAAACGCATTGATAACAGGGGCCGCCTTTGGCTGGATCCCATGTGGAAATCTGGCCTTCCCACTGGCTGAGCGCTGCGCCTATTACCGGTTTTCCAAGCGCGGCAGCGACGCTGTTAACCATGTATTTTGTGGTGAAATTATCGCTGCCTTCAAGAATTATGTCGTAATCTTTAAATATTTCAGCGGCGCTGTCGTGGTCAAGGCGACGATGGTAGGGGCGCACATTTATGGCGGGGTTTTGGGCGCGCATTGCGGCCTCGGCCGAAAACACCTTGGGCAGGTCGATATCTGCGTCACGGTGAATCACTTGACGTTGCAGGTTGGAATTGTCGACCGCGTCGTCATCCACCACGCCAATTGTGCCGATACCCGCGGCGGCAAGATACAGCAAGGCGGGCGAGCCCAGCCCGCCTGCGCCGACCACCAAGACACGGGCGTCTTTCAGGGCGCGCTGTCCCGGCCCACCTATTTCGCGCAGCACAATATGGCGCGCATAGCGGTCAAGTTCGGTATCGCTAAAGGGTGGTTTGTTGGGCATTTCAACCTCCTGTGCGCGTCGTTTTAGCACGCCAATTCCGTGTATATAGGCCCAGATCAGCGCCAAAGCCGCGATGCTTACAGCCCAGCCTGCAAAGGTGCCTCCGAGGCGCAAAATTAGGGGGTGATCTGCGGGCAAAACCAGATGCGCCACAAGGACGCCGCCTAACAAAACCCCGACGGGTAAAATCCGGCGTGGCCGCGGCACTTTCATAAAATGCCCAAGCCCCCAGAAGAATACCGAAAGTAGAAAAACCCAAATCATGAACGACCTGTCGAGCCAAAACCGCCCCTGCCGCGCTTGGTTTTGCTTAGGGCCTGAGCGGGTCTGAAATCGGCCTGCACCACCGGGGCAATCACCGCTTGGGCAATCCGGTCGCCATGGCGCACCACATAGGGCGCGGCCCCCAAATTAACCAACAAAACCCCCAAGGGCCCACGATAATCGCTGTCAATTGTGCCGGGGGCATTGATCAGGGTAATGCCGTGTTTTATTGCCAGACCAGAGCGCGGTCGCACCTGCATTTCATAGCCCTGAGGGATCTCTAGAATTAATCCCGTGGGAACAATAATTCGCGCCATTGGCGCAATTTCCAGACCTTCGGCGCGGTCTTCTACGGTCAGGTTTGCCCGTAAATCCGCCCCCGCCGCCCCGCTGGTTTCATAGCTGGGCAGGGCAATGTTGCAATCGGCAGTATCTGTGAAAATATAGCTTATAACAGGCACTTAAACTTCTTTCTTCTGGGTAAAACACCGTTTTCCCAAGGCGTTATATTATGATGTAAGGAAGGCCGAGATGCGTTGCGCCAACTGCTTGGCAACGGCATCCTTGCCCATACGTGGCCAATTTTCGGCGCTTGTTTCGTCGATCAGGGTGACGGCGTTTTCGTGCCCACCCATGATTCCGGTTTCGGGGCTGACATCATTGGCAATGATCCAGTCACAGCCCTTGCGCAGCCGCTTTGCCGTTGCATTTTCCAACACATTGTCGGTTTCAGCGGCAAAGCCGACCACTAATGCCGGGCGTCCGGTTTTCATTTGCGATATTGTCGCCAAAATGTCGGGATTTTCGGCAAATTCCAAAACAGGCAACCCGCCTTTGTTGTCCTTTTTAATCTTCGATTTTGCTTCGCTTGTGACCCGCCAATCGGCCACGGCAGCGGCAAAAATTGCGGCATCTGCAGGCAAGGCGTTTTGTGCCGCAATCAGCATTTCGCGCGCAGTTTTTACCTGTACGACTGTGACGCCAGCAGGTGGCGCAACATCTGCTGGACCGCTGATAAAGGTAACTTTTGCCCCCAGCGCCGAAAGGGCCAAGGCAATCGCGCTGCCCTGCGCACCCGAGGACCGGTTGGCGATATAACGCACCGGATCAATGGGTTCATGGGTCGGGCCAGAGGTGACCAAAATATGTTTGTTGGCCAGTGGGCCGTCGGTGATTGCAGCGGTGATTGCAGCGGTGATTGCAGCAGGTTCAGCCAAGCGGCCCGGCCCGAATTCACCGCACGCCATAGCGCCTTCGTCGGGGCCAACAAAAAGCACACCGTCACCAGCAAGGGTCGCAACATTGCGCTGGGTCGCGCGGTGTTGCCACATGCGAACATTCATCGATGGCGCGACCAAAATTCGCGTGTCGGTTGCCAAAAGCAGGGTCGAGGCCAAATCATTTGCCATTCCGTTTGCCATCTTGGCCAGCAGGTCCGCCGTGGCCGGCGCAACCACCACCAGATCGGCGGCGCGTGACAATTCGATATGGCCCATTTCTGCTTCGTCCGTCAGGCTGAACAGGTCGGTGTAAACCTTGCTGCCCGCTAAGGCCGAGGCCGATAATGGCGTAACAAATTCCTGACCCGCGCGGGTAATCACCGGCGTCACACTGGCCCCTTGCTTACGCAGCTGGCGGATTAAATCCAGCGCTTTGAATGCTGCAATTCCACCGCCGATGACCAGAAGGATATTTTTACCGTCAAGCATTTTGGACTCCGTTTGTGCGGTGTCAGACTACGAAGCCCGCCGTGAAATAACAATGCGTCTTTTCGCGTGTCGGGGCAGGTGGTAACATGGGGTTGGAATTTGGCGGAGTAGGCAATGTTAGCACAATTGACTTTGGTTTTAGGGGGGGCGGCCTCGGGTAAGTCGGCATTTGCGGAACGCTTGTGCTGCTCGGCCGACCGACGGCGGCTTTATATTGCAACCGCCGAGGCGCAAGACCCCGAAATGGCCAGCAAAATAGAAACCCACCAAGCACGGCGCGGCATTGATTGGGCCTGCATCGAGGCCCCGCTGGAATTAGCCACTGCGTTAACAAAGATTAACCCAGGCCAAGTGGTTTTGGTTGATTGCGCGACCATGTGGTTGGCCAACCAAATGGCCGAAAGCGGCGTTGTAGGTGAAAATATGACGGAATTATTAACGGCCCTGCACGCATGCGCGTCGCCTGTCATTATGGTGTCAAATGAGTTGGGGCAGGGGGTTGTGCCAGAAAACGCCTTGGCGCGCAGATTTCGCCAAGCGCACGGTGAAATGAACCAAAAATTAGCGGCGCAAGCGGATTTGGTTGTAACGGTAATCGCAGGCCTGCCATTGGTTTTGAAAGGCACATTGCCCGGGGGCGCGTTATGACGACGTGGTGGTGGGTGCGTCATGGCCCGACGCATGAAAAAAGTTTTGTTGGATGGCGCGATGTTCCGGCTGATTTATCCGATATTGCAGCGGTTGATCGCTTGCGCACTTACCTGCCGGATGCGGCTGGGCTTGTCAGTTCAGATCTGCGGCGCGCGGTTGCCACGGCCGATGCCATTCAGGGCGATGACCATGTCCGGTTTGATCACGCCCCCGATTTACGCGAGTTTCATTTTGGGAAATGGGATGGGCTGACTTTTGATCAGGTTGTTGCGCGCGACCCGACTCTTTCGCGCCGCTATTGGGAAGAGCCCGGCGATATCACCCCGCCCGGTGGCGAAAGTTGGAATGATGCAGGCGCACGGGTTGGGGCATGGGTGGATGAGGTGAACCAGCAAGCCAAGCACACCGATATAATTGCGGTTGCGCATATTGGTGTGATCATGACGCAAATCCAAAAGGCCAGCGGTGTATCCGCGTTGGAAACCATTGGGCACCAGATTGACAATTTTTCGGTCACGCGCCTGATGTGGGACGGGGCGGTTTGGGATGTTAAAGTTATTAATCATCTTGCGTGACAAGCATTAAAGTTTGTAACTTTTGCTGATTTTTGTGGGGTAATACAGATTTATTACGATGGCTCTGCACGCCCCTTCGGGGCGATTATCGCCATCGCGGGGCCTCGCTTTGCTCGGAGATCAGGGCCTCCGGCGGGGATGTTTATGGAAAATTGAAAGGGTCATTAACCATTCTTAAACCTCAAAGGTGTTAACCATTTTTAGGTATTGGTTAACGGAGGCGTTATGATTGCACGCGCATATACGGTTGCATTTTTGGGAGTTGAGGCGCGTCAGGTTGAGGTGCAATGTGCTGTAACCCCAGGTATGCCTGCGTTTTCTATTGTTGGTTTGCCCGATAAGGCGGTTAGTGAAGCACGGGATCGGGTGCGGGCCGCACTTAGCGCATTGGCGATTGCGCTGCCTTCAAAACGGATAACGATTAACCTTTCGCCAGCGGATTTGCCGAAAGAGGGTTCACATTTTGACCTTCCGATTGCTATGGCATTGTTGGCCGCGCTTGATGTGTTGCCGCGCGAAGAGGTCGAGGCAACATTGGCGCTGGGCGAGCTTTCCTTGGACGGAAAATTGATCCCTGTGGTCGGCGCGCTGCCCGCGGCGATGACGGCTGCCGGAACAGACCGGGCCTTGGTTTGCCCCAAGGATTGCGGGGCAGAGGCCGCTTGGGTCGAGGCGGCAAAGGTTTTGGCTGCAAACTCACTTGCCGCGGTAATTCAACATTTTAGCGGCCAAGTGCCCTTAATTCCAGCTGATCCGGGTGAGGTTTTAAGCGCATCCGGCGAACGTGATTTGGCAGATGTAAAGGGGCAAGAGCGCGCCAAACGGGCGCTTGAAATTGCCGCAGCTGGGCGCCACCATATGATCCTTGTGGGCAGCCCAGGGGCGGGGAAATCAATGTTGGCTGCGCGCCTTCCGGGGATTTTACCGCCGCTTTCACCGGTTGAGGCGCTTGAAACATCCATGGTTCATTCCCTTGCGGGGTTGTTGGGCGAAGGGGGGATTTCGCGCAGCAGACCCTTTCGCGAGCCTCACCATACGGCCTCGATGGCGGCGATTGTTGGTGGCGGCCGCGGGGCAAAGCCCGGTGAAATCAGTCTGGCACATAACGGCGTTTTATTCATGGATGAATTTCCAGAATTCAACCGTGCGGTTTTGGAAACCCTGCGCCAACCGATTGAAACGGGTGAAGTAGTGGTGGCGCGTGCGAATGCGCATATGCGTTATCCATGCCGCTTTATGTTGGTTGCGGCCGCGAACCCGTGCAAATGCGGCTATCTTGCGGACCCTGCGCGGGCCTGTTCGCGCGTTCCGGTCTGCGGCGAAGATTATCTGGGTCGCATATCCGGCCCCTTAATGGATCGATTTGATTTGCGTATCGAAGTGCCACCTGTCGCATTTACGGATTTGGATTTACCCAGCACAGGGGAAAGTTCGGCTGAAGTTGCCGCGCGTGTTTTGAAAGCCCGTGATTTGCAAATCGCGCGTTTCGAAGGCCATGCCAGACTGCGTTCAAATGCCGATGCTGAAGGGGCTTTGTTAGAAGAAATTGCAACGCCTGATGCGGAAGGCAAGGCGCTTTTGATCCGTGTGGCTGAACGCTTTGGCCTGTCTGCGCGGGGCTATCACCGGGTTCTGAGGGTCGCGCGAACCATTGCTGATCTAGAAGGTGCTTTAGACGTGCGAAAAACCCATATTGCTGAGGCCTCTGGCTATCGTTTGGCTGTTACAGCATTGAATTAAATTGATTTAATAAATTTAGCTGCACGGTTCAAACCCGTGCGGGCTTCGGGCAGTAAGCCGTCAAAAAGTACCCAAACATGCGGTGGGTTTTCCCATGGATCCACCTGAACCTGCCCACTGATTGCACGCAACTTATCTGCCATTCTAAGGCTGTCATCACGCAAAATTTCGGTCTTTGCAAATTGTAAAAATACTGGCGGGGGTGGCGTCGGGTAATCGGCCAGAAGCGGTGAGACACGTGGATCATCCGGGCTGTGGCCTGCCAAATACATCTTGGCCACCAAACCCCGTTTTTGGGTTGGTAAGATTGGGTCATTTTTAGCATTATCAACAAACGAAGCCCCCTGAAAACGCATGTCTGTCAGCGGGGAAAAGGCGAAAACCCCACGTGGTGGCGTGCCTTCGGCGCAAAGCTTGGCCATTAAGGCAAACGCCAACCCGCCACCTGCGGAATCGCCCCCAATGATGATATTTTTTGCCTGATACCCCTTGTGCAAAAGGGCATCAAAGGCGGCGCAGATATCATTGAATGCTGCTGGAAATGGATGTTCGGGGGCCAATCTGTACCATGGTGCAATCACTTCTAAATTGGTCAGGCGCGATAGGCGCGCCAACATTTTTTCGTGGGTGCGGGGGCTGCCTGCCAGATAGCCGCCGCCGTGTATATACAGGATAATCTGGCGTGGCTGGTCGGGTTTTGTTGCGATGGATGTTGGGTGGTTTTGGATTGATAGTGCCGTGATATTTTTACTGGAAGTACCGCGCAGCTTTATCGGTAAGGTTAGCGTCATGGGTACGGATGGAAATATCCATCTGGCGGCGCGTTCAAGGTCAAGCCGTGCCTTGGCTGGATCGGTTAGGCGGCGCAAGCGCGGCTTGACCGCTATTTTAAGAAAGAGGTTAAGAAATGTCAGGCGCAGGCTCATGGATTTTTCCGGCGCGCCTCGATGGCTTGCCAGATACGTTCCGCAATATTGGTGCCATCAAAGCGTTCCAGTTCCTGAATGCCGGTGGGCGAGGTTACGTTGATTTCAGTCAGGTAGTCGCCGATCACGTCAATACCAACAAATATTTGGCCTTTTTCACGTAAAAGCGGGCCTATTGCGGCGCAAATTTCATGGTCGCGCTTGGTCAGGCCAACCTTTTCCGGGCGACCGCCTACATGCATATTCGAGCGGGTTTCGCCGGGGGCCGGTACGCGATTAATTGCGCCAACGGGTTCACCATCAACCAAGATGATCCGTTTATCACCGTTCGATACATCAGGCAAAAACTGCTGGGCGATCAGGGGTTCGTTGTTAATACCTGTAAACAGCTCATGCAGGCTGGACAGGTTGCGATCATCTGGCCCAAGGCGGAAAACTCCGGCGCCACCGTTACCATAAAGCGGCTTTAGAATGATGTCGCCATGACGTTTCTTGAAGGCGCGAAGACTGTCCAGATCGCGGGCGATCATGGTGGGTGGGGTAAGGTCAGAAAAGGCTAGAACCAGCAGCTTTTCAGGGTAATTGCGCACCCAAAACGGGTCATTTACCACCATGGCTTCAGGATGCACCATATCAAGAAGGTGGGTTGACGTGATATAGCCCATGTCAAAGGGCGGATCTTGGCGCAGCCAGACAACATCCCAATCTGAAAGGCAGTATTCGCGTTGTTCACCAAGGGTGAAATGGTTGCCCTGTTCGCGGCGCACGGTCAGGGTGTGCCCCTGTGCTTTTACCTGACCCTGATCAAAAAACAGTTTGTCGGGGGTGTAATAAAACAGCTGATGGCCGCGCGCCTGCGCTTCTTCAGCGATCCGAAATGAGCTGTCGGCGTTGATATCAACCCGTTCAATAGGGCCCATCTGGAAGGCAATTTTTAAAGCTTTGGTCATGGTTCACCCCGTTTTTCACCCCTTACATGGCGTGGCGGGGCCGTAAGGGCAATGGGTCGGGAAAATTTTACATGCCAAAAGCATTCTCAATAACGTGCATTTGCCCAGCGCCATTCACCAGCGCCAGATCAAACCTGACTTGGGTGTTTTGCCCGTCAGGTTCGCCAGCAAGAAATTCCGAAGCCGTGTTATATATCCGCTGCATCTGCGCGCTGCTCAGGCGTTCGGCAGCGCGGGCAAAGTTGCGGGATTTCTTAACCTCGATAAAAATTAATCCGTCCTGATCGCGGGCAATAAGGTCGATTTCGCCACGTGATCCACGCCAGCGCTGGGCGGTAATCGGTTTGCCGCGCGCATGATAGTCGCGCGCAACTGTGGCTTCGGCAGACAGCCCGGCAAGATAGGATGTTTTTCCACCCATGTTTATTTTTCCATTTCCAAGGCGGCCTGATAAACCTTGCGGCGGGCCAGATTATACGCTTCCGAGACACTTGAAACGGCGTCTTTCAGGGTCATGGTTGTCATGGCTTTGGCCAAGGCTGCCTCCATCGTTTCGTCGCTGGTTTGGCTGCGATCCTGTTCCAAAACCAGCACAATTTCGCCTTTCATGGTGCGTGATGCCACGATGTCGTGCAATTCTCCGATAGGGCCGCGCAGGACCTCTTCAAATTTTTTGGTGATTTCGCGGCAAATGGCCCCTTTTCTGTCCTTTCCTGCAACTTCGCACAGATCGGTTAATAATTTATCAATGCGTTTAGGGCTTTCATAGATGATCAAGGTTGCAGGCAGGGCGCACAGTTCTTGCAACCATGTCAGGCGCGCACCTTTGCCGGTGGGGGCGAAGCCTGCAAATAAAAACCGGTCACTGGGCAGCCCTGACAGGCTGAGCGCGGCAAGGGCGGCTGACGCGCCCGGCGCGGTTGTAATCATATGGCCTGCCACGCCTGCGTCGCGTGCCAGTGCAAAGCCGGGATCCGCCACCAGCGGCGTGCCTGCTTCGCTGACATAGGCGATGGATTTTCCGGCTGTAAGCAGCTTCAGGATGCCGCTGCGCCCGGCTGCGCCAGAATGGTCGTGATAGGCAATAAGCGGACGTTTGCCCACGCTAATGCCGTGGATCGACATTAATTTGCGCGCGGTGCGGGTATCTTCGGCGGCAATAACATCAGCCGAGGCTAAAATATCCAATGCTCTCAAGGTGATATCGCGTGCGTTGCCGATCGGGGTCGCCACCAGATATAGACCGGGGGCAAGGGGGGTTATTTCGGGTTTCAAGGCTGGACCTGTCTGTTGTGGCGTTTATGATGCCCCAAGAATTGCCGGTGCATTTATGTGCCCGACCTTTGAGGATTAAGGATTTGTATATGTTTGCTGTTTTAGGGGCCTACCGCAAGGTGTCTGTGGGTTTTGTCTGGGTTTTATCCCTGGTTTTTTTGGCCGCCTGTAACCTGGCGTTGCCCGGTGGTGGCGGGCCGACGGTTAACCTGTCGCGCCCGATCCCCGTGGCATTGCTGGTGCCCGGAAATTCGGAATCCGCAACCGACAACTCTCTTGCGCAATCCCTTGAAAACGCAGCACGTCTTGCTATGGCCGAGCTGGATGGCGTGACCATTGACCTGCGCGTTTACAACACATCGGGCAATGCTGATATTGCCGCCCAGATGGCGCTGAAGGCCGTCAGCGAGGGTGCTAAAATCATCCTTGGGCCGGTTTATGCCAACAATGCCAATGCCGCTGGCGTGGCCGTTGCATCACGCGGTGTGAATGTTTTGGCATTTTCAAATAACCCCGATATCGCTGGTGGTAACGTCTTTGTTTTGGGCAATACCTTCGACAATATCGCGAATCGGTTGGTGCAATATGCGGTTTCGCAGGGTAAGGCCCAGATTTTGATCGCACACGGCACCGATACTTCGGAAACTGCGGGGGCAGCAGCGATCCAGCGTGCCATTGCGGCAAATGGGGCGACATTCGCGGGCAGCTCAAGCTTTGAACTTTCCCAGCGCGGTGTCATCAATGCCCTGCCGGAAATTAGCGAAGCGGTGCGCGATACAAGGGCGCAATCGCTGTTTGTGACTTCGGGCACATCCGGTGCGCTGCCATTTTTGGCGGGGCTTTTACCGGAAAACGGGGTCAAGCCTGATGAAATCCAGTTTATCGGTCTGCAACGCTGGGATATTCCTGCAACTGCGCTGGCACTGCCCGGATTGCAAGGTGGCTGGTTTGCGGTTGCCGACCCCGCCCTGAGCGAACAATACAGCGCCCGTTATGAGGCCGCTTACGGCACGCAGCCGCACCCAATTTCGGGCCTGGCATATGATGGCATTGCCGCCATCGGCGCACTGGTTAAATCCGGAAACCCCGAGGCCCTAAGCGCGGTCGGGTTGACGCAAGCAATTGGCTTTGCCGGAGTAAACGGAATTTTCCGCCTGTTGCCAAATGGCATAAGCGAACGCGGCTTGGCCATCGCGCAAATTCAGGAAAGTAAGGTTGTTATCATTGACCCAGCCCCAAGAAGTTTCGGCGGCGCGGGTTTCTGATCAAACCCACCCGTTTGCCGACCTAGATGCAGGCATGATCTGCACGCCCAAGGATATTTTTGATCCTGCTGCTGTTGACGCTGCTGTGGCCGCCGGCCTGCAAGGCGCGGCTGATTCTGCGGCAATGCGCGCGGCGGTCGTGGGCGTTTTGTCAGGGGCAATGAAGACCGGGCGTGCCACCATTGCGGCGGCCTTGGCTGTGCATCCAAACAACGCGCATGGCTGCGTGCGGGCCTATGCCTACCTAATGGACTGTATCGTGCAAACGGTGTTTGGTGTCGCCACCAAAACCCTGCACCCGACCCCACCAATTCCAACCGCGGCAGAACGCCTGTCGTTGTTGGCAGTTGGCGGCTATGGCCGGTCGGAAATGGCCCCGCATTCCGATGTGGATCTGTTGTTTTTGACGCCCTATAAAACCACGCCATGGGCTGAAAATGTGATTGAAAGCACGCTGTATATGCTGTGGGATTTGCGCCTGAAAGTGGGTCATGCCAGCCGCAGCATTGATGATTGCATCCGCCTTGGCCGCGAGGATTTCACCATTCGAACAGCCTTGCTTGAGCACCGTTTTCTAGTTGGTGACCGGCCGCTGGCTGATGAGCTGTCCCAGGCGCTTTGGGAAAAGCTGTTCAAAGGCACAGCTGGCGAATTTATCGAGGCCAAGCTGGCCGAACGCACCAGTCGTCTGCGCAAACATGGGGGCCAGCGCTATGTGGTTGAACCTAATGTCAAAGAAGGCAAGGGTGGGCTGCGCGATCTGCAAACGCTGTTTTGGATCGCCAAATATCAACACCGTGTTGAACGCATCCATGACCTTGTCGCACTGGGGGTTTTCACCCAGAACGAATTTGAAACCTTCTTTAAGGCCGATGAATTTCTGTGGTCGGTGCGCTGCCATATGCATAACGCCACTGGCCGCGCGATGGATCAGTTGACCTTTGATCTTCAGGTCGAGGTCGCCGCTTGCATGGGCTATAAAACCCATTCGGGCCGGCGCGCGGTTGAACATTTCATGCAGGATTATTTTCGGTATGCGACCATTGTCGGGGATCTGACGCGGATTTTTCTGACTGGGCTTGAGGCCGCTCAGGTCAAACAGGCGCCATCCTTGATTGGCCTGCTGCGCCGTCGTCGGGCGCGCGCGGGCTATAAAATTGTGCAAAACCGCCTGACTTTTGCAGATGCTGATGATTTTTTGGCCGACAAAATGAACATCCTGCGTCTATTTTCCGAGGCCTTGCGCACCGGCGTTTTGATCCACCCTGACGCCATGCGGTTGGTGGCCGCCAACATTCATCTGATCGATGATGATATGCGCGCTGACAAGGCCGCGACTAAGTTGTTTTTGGATACATTGCTGAAATACGGCAACCCCGAACGCGCCCTGCGCCGGATGAATGAACTGGGGGTTCTGGGCGCTTTTATCCCCGAATTTCAACCCATTGTGGCGATGATGCAATTTAACATGTACCACGCCTATACGGTGGATGAGCACACGATTCAGGTGATTTCGAACTTTGCCCAGATTGAACGCAAAGAACTTGAGGAAGAGCTGCCCGTTGCTTCGGATGTCATCCGCGCCGGGGTTAACCGCAAGGTGCTGATGGTGGCGATGATTTGCCATGATATCGGCAAGGGACGTGACGAAGACCACTCTGTTTTAGGGGCGCGAATTGCGCGCAAAGTAGCCCCGCGTCTGGGGCTGAATAAACGCGATTGTAATGATGTGGAATGGCTGGTGCGCACCCATTTGTTGATGTCGGATATGGCGCAAAAACGCGATATTGCCGACCCGCGCACTGTGCGTGATTTTGCCAAGGCGGTTGGTACAGTCAGGCGGCTGGACCTGCTGTTGGTGCTGACGGTTTGCGATATTCGCGGGGTTGGCCCAACCACTTGGAATAACTGGAAAGCGGTGCTGCTGCGTGCGCTTTACCGCCAAACCAGACTGGTGCTTGAGGACGGGATGGAGGCCATCAGCCGTGAAGTGCGCGGCGCCGAGGCCAAGCGCAATCTGCGCACTGCCCTTGTCGATTGGCCGAAAAAGGATTTGAAACGCGAAACTGCGCGCCATTACCCGCCCTATTGGCAGGGCTTGCATGTGACCGCGCATGTGGTTTTTGCACACCTTTTACGTGATATTGAAACCGACGAAATCCGCATTGACCTGCACCCTGACGAAGACCGCGATGCCACGCGCGTTTGTTTCGCGCTAACCGATCATCCCGGCATTTTTTCACGCCTTGCCGGGGCGCTGGCCTTGGTCGGGGCCAATGTGGTGGACGCGCGCAGCTATACGTCAAATGACGGTTTTGCCACGGCGGCGTTTTGGGTGCAGGACGCTCAGGGCCACCCTTATGAGGCCAGCAAACTTGCGCGCCTGTCGGATATGATCGGCAAGTCGCTTGCCGGTGAAATTGTTACCCGTGACGCCATGAAATCACGTGATGTGATTAAGAAACGCGAACGCGCCTTTCGGGTGCCAACATCGATCGCTTTTGATAATGAAGGCTCGGAAATTTATACGATTATCGAGGTTGATACCCGCGACCGCCCCGGTCTGCTATATGATCTGGCGCGCACGCTGGCCGACAACAATGTTTACATTGCCAGTGCGGTGATTGCGACGTATGGCGAACAGGTTGTGGACAGTTTTTATGTGAAAGATATGTTTGGGTTGAAATATCATTCGGAGGCCAAGTGCCAAGTGTTGGAAAAACAACTGCGTGAGGCAATTACCAGCGGCGCAAAAAGGGCGCGCAGCTGATGGCGCGACCAAAGATCCTTAGCGGTTTTTTAACCGTGGGCGCATGGACACTGGCCAGTCGGGTGCTGGGCTTCGTGCGCGATATCATGATCGCCGCCGCACTGGGCACCGGCCCTGTGGCCGAGGCATTCTTGATTGCATTTTCCCTGCCTAACATGTTTCGCCGGTTCTTTGGCGAAGGCACGCTGAACCCCGCTTTCGTGCCAATGTTTTCGCGTAAATTAGAGGTTGAGGGACATAAGGCCGCCGAAAACTTTGCCCGTGACGCCCTGTCCGGGCTTGGTTTTTTCCTGATTATTTTCACCGTGATTGCACAGGTTTTCATGCCGCTTTTGGTGCTGGCGATGGCATCGGGGTTCGTGGCAGATGACCGGTTTGATTTAACCGTTTTGTTTGGTCGTATTGCATTTCCTTATATTTTGTTCATTGCCATAGCCGCGCTTTTGTCCGGCGTTTTGAATGCTACGGGGCGGTTTATGGCCGCGGCTGCCGCGCCTGTTTTGCTGAACATTTTGTTTATCAGCGCCATGAGCATTGCGATCTGGGCCGGATATGATGTGGGGCTGACGCTGGCATGGACCATTCCCGTGGCGGGCATTGCCCAAATGGTGCTGGTCTGGGTCGCGGTCAAGCGCGCGGGTTTCAACCTGACCCCGCGCCGCCCACACCTGACGCCCGAGCTGAAAAAGCTGGCGATACTGGCAGGCCCCGCAGCCCTTGCTGGCGGGGTTGTGCAGGTGAACCTGTTGGTTGGTCGCCAAGTGGCCAGCTTTTTTGATGGTGCGATTGCCTGGCTTAGCTATGCAGATCGCTTATACCAATTGCCGCTGGGCGTTGTCGGAATTGCCATTGGTGTCGTGTTGCTGCCGGACCTGACGCGCCGAATAAATGCCGGTGATGGCGCGGGCGGGCGTGAAGTTCTTAGCCGCGCCGGAGAGCTGGCTTTGGCCCTGACAGTGCCCGCATCGGTCGCGTTGATTTTGGTGGCATTACCATTGGTTTCTGTGCTTTTTGAACGCGGCGCGTTTAATTCGGACGATAGCGCCAAGACCGCGCTTGCTGTCGCGATCTATGGGATGGGCTTGCCCGCCTTTGTTTTGCAAAAGGTGCTTCAGCCGGTTTATTTCGCCCGTGAAAATACCCGCACGCCGTTTCACTTTGCGCTGGTGGCGATGGGGGTGAATGTCGTGCTGGCCATCGGCCTTTCATATCTTTTGAACATGTTTTTCCCTGGTGCGGGCTATTTGGGGGCAGCGATTGCCACCTCGACCGCGGGCTGGGTTATGACCTTGCTTTTATGGCGCGGCGCGCGACGTATGGGGGAAGATGCGCGCTTTGATAAACGGTTCTGGTCACGGCTGTGGCGCATTGGCGCGGCAAGCTGG
The DNA here is from genome assembly GCA_030625565.1 of Aliiroseovarius sp. GTDB lineage: Bacteria > Pseudomonadota > Alphaproteobacteria > Rhodobacterales > Rhodobacteraceae > JAAEUB01. The sequence continues at coordinate 19,598 of DAOUQO010000013.1, forward strand.
ATGATGGGGGCGGTGCTGATGGGGGCCGCAATTTTCCTGACCCCGATGCTGGGAATGGCTGGCCTGCGCTATCTGGCATTGGCCATTCTTATTAGCGTCGGCATTGGCGCATATTTCGCGTTTGGTCATTTGTTCAAGGCATTCCGTATTTCGGAATTCAAGGCCGCAATGCGCCGCTAGCTTAGCGCGCCCGAATTTTTTCCAGTAGGTGTTTCCAGCCGCCGGGGCTGACCACAAATGACAGGGCAAATCCGGTGGCAAATCCGGCAAGGTCTGCAACCCAGTCTTTTGATCCGGCAAAAAGCAGGCCCCAGAATAATTGCAGCCCCATCAAAAAGCCGATTAACTGAAACGCCTTCATGCGTTGCGCCCCGGTTCCCGCAAGGCCAAGCCACAGCACAAAAGAATAGGCCCCGATCAGCCCATAAGCGCCGGGCATCGCGCCAAACAGTACCACAGGGGTTTCCCAGATCAGCCCGTATGCCAGCGCACCCATAATGGATGCGCCAAAAAAGATGGCCAGAAAGGCGAGGGATGAAAATGCCTCGCCCACCATTTTTCCAAGCGCCAGAATAAAGACCACCGAAAAGATGACGCTGGTGAAATAATAATCGACAAACGGATAGGTTATGACCCCAAGCGCGAAATCCCAGCGAAAGTGCCGGTTTTCGACCATCCATGCAAAAAGCGGCTGGCGAAAGCCGTATTCTTCAAGGGCGGCGATGCGCCAGCCCGTTGCCTGCGGGCCGCCTATAAGGCCGGAATTGCCCAGTTGAAACAGGATTTCGATACCGGTGATTGCCAGCACTAAAATCACCACAACAGGCGGTAACGGGTTCACCGGAGAGGCATTATGATCATATGACATTGCGGGCTTTCCTTGACTGGGCTACGCCCCATGGGTAAGCGAGCACAGACAGGAAATCCAGACGGAGTTTTGCCATGACCACCCTTGATGCTAACCCAGCTTTCACCCAGCGCGTATTTTCGGGGATCAAGCCCTCGGGCGGGCTGACACTTGGTAACTATCTTGGGGCGATCAAACCTTGGGTAAACATGCAAGGGCCGGATTTCGAAACCATTTATTGCGTGGTCGATCTGCACGCCATTACGGTCTGGCAGGACCCGAAAGAATTACGCGCAGCAACCCACGAAGTTGTGGCGGCGATGATTGCATCCGGAATCGACCCTGACAGCTCGGTCGTGTTTAACCAAAGCCAGGTTGCCGCACATGCCCAATTGGGGTGGATTTTTAATTGCGTGGCGCGGGTTGGCTGGATGAACCGGATGACCCAGTTCAAGGACAAGGCGGGCAAGAATGCGGAACAGGTGTCGCTGGGCCTGTATGCCTATCCGGCGCTGATGGCGGCCGATATTCTGGCCTATCACGCGACCCACGTGCCGGTGGGCGAAGACCAGAAACAGCATGTGGAACTGACGCGCGATATTGCCGCCAAGTTCAACCATGATTTCGGCGTTGATTTCTTTCCGAAAACCAATCCGGTGATCGAAGGTCCGGCCATGCGGGTGATGAATTTGCGTGATGGCTCTAAGAAAATGTCAAAATCCGGCGAAAGCGATATGGAACGCATTAACATGCTGGATACCGCCGAACTGATCGCCAAAAAATTCAAAAAGGCGCGTACAGATCCAGCCGCCTTGCCTGACAACCTTGAAGACCTAAAGGGCCGCGCCGAGGCGCGTAATCTGGTTGATATTTATGCGGGTCTGTCGGGCACAACGCCCGAGGCCGTAATCGCGGAATATGCCGGGGCCGGTTGGGGGCAGTTCAAGCCTGCGTTGGCCGATTTGGCGGTTGCCAAGCTGGCGCCGATTTCTGATGAAATGCGTCGCCTGATGGCCGATCCTGCCGAGCTGGACCAGATTTTGGGCAAAGGTGCCGACAAGGCCGAAGCCATTTCGCGCCCCATTCTGGATCAGGTTTATGATATCGTTGGTCTTGTTCGCTCGCGCTAGGTTGGGCGGGCATTCTGCCGCAGGTTGGATCGGTTGAATCCAGCGCTGCACTAGGCCATGATTGGCACCGGAACAGGAGACCTGACAAATGCGTAAATTTCTTGTGGTACTGGACAGCTCAACCGAATGCCTGAACGCAATGCGGTTCGCCGCCATGCGTGCGGCCAACACTGGTGGCGGGGTTGAAATACTGGCGGTAATTCCGCCCGAAGAATTCAATCACTGGATTGGCGTTGGTGAAATTATGCGCGAAGAAGCGCGCGACCGGATCGAGGCACATTTTGAGGTTTTCGCCAAATGGATGCGTGAACGTCACAAGATTGAGCCAGAACTGGTGATCCGCGAAGGCGACATCGTGTCGGAAATTTTGGCACAAGTGAAAGAAGACGCCCAGATCGGCGTGCTGGTTCTGGGGGCGGGCGCAGAAAAAAGCGGCCCGGGCCCGATTGTCAGCCAGCTTATTCGCGCTGCGTCCACCTTGCCGGTTCCGATGACAATTGTGCCAGGCGGGATGTCTAAAGACCGGATCGCTAAGGTAAGCTAATTGTTGTATGGGGGTGCCCAGCAAGCAAGGCACCCCTGTCGGATGGCATAGCCATTCGAAATGCTTTTAAGCTGAGCGCAGGCCCAGTTTCGCCAAGATGTTGGTCATCATGCACCAGCCGGTCAGGCCGGATTGAAATAGGTTAACCCCGACAAAGGCGGTGAACCACAGCCAGCTAAGTTGTGACAGGTCGGCCTGTCCGTTTACATGTGCCAAACAAAGGCTAAGTACGATGAAAAGGCCAGCAATCACGCGGGTCATTTTTTGTGCAGTCATAGTTCTCTCTCCCTATAGAATGGGCTTAGTATATTCAAAAAATGAAATATTACAATACAACCTATGCCCAGACATAAAAAACCCGGCCACCGCCAAAAAGGAGGGGCCGGGTTTTAAAATTTTATACTGTGATTAAAGGCTTAGTGCAGTTTTGCTTCGGCTTCTTTAATTGCGGCATCAATCAGTTTGTTACCTTCTGCAGCGGTCATGCCTTTGGCAATCACGTCGCTTGCGGCACCAATAGCAACCTGAATGGCGGTGTCGCGGACTTCTTTTATGGCTGCAGCCTGGGCTGAACCAATCTGATCCTCGGCAGCTGCCAAGCGGCGTGCGATCGAGGTTTTCAGATCCTCTTTCGCCTGTTCGGCCGCGATGGAGGCTTCTTCTTTGGCTTGCGTCACGATGCGGTCGGCCTGTTCGCGCACTTCTTTTTGCTTGCGCTCATAGGTGGCCAGAATTGTCTGGGCTTCTTCGCGCAGGGTGCGGGCTTCGTTCAACTCGTCGCGGATGCCGTCAGCACGTTTATCAAGCTGGCTGGTCAAAAGGCCGGGGACCTTCAGATAGATCAGCACGCCAACAAACAGGATGAATGCACATAGCACCACAAAGTTGGTGTTATTCATCGAAAATTCTAATCCCGATGAGGCATAGGCCGGGCTGGCAGCAAGCGTTGTCAGGGCGAGTATTTTTTTCATGTCTTACCCTTTCATCCGCGCCGTAACGGCGGCTGTTACGGTTTTTGCATCAGCTTTGGTGCCCATTGCCCCAAGGATTTCCTTGGTAGTGGCTTTGGCCACGGCCTTAACGCTTTCAACGGCGCTGGCACGAATTTCGGCAATGGCTGCTTCGCTTTCGGCGGCTTTCGCGGAAATTTCAGCGTCGGCCTTGGCTGCGGCAACATTCAGGTCAGCCTGAATTTCTGCTTTGGCTTCAGCCACGATTTTGCCGGCCTCAACGCGGGCATCTGCCAGGGCTTTGTTATAGGCATCTTCTGCTTCAACAGCTTTTTGCTTCAGCCCTTCGGCCGCGGCAATGTCGCTGGTGATGGTGCCCTGACGTTCCGCCAAAACCGCCGCAATGCGGGGCAGGGCGACTTTTGCCAGTACAAAATAGATAACCACAAGCGTGACCAACAGCCAAAAAACCTGGTTCCCGAAGGTCGAGAAATCCAGCTGTGGCATGCCATCGGCGTGCTCTACGACAGCATGACCGGTATCAGCAGCAGCATGTGCCGCTTCGGTTGTTGCTTCGTGACTTGTCTCAGTTCCAGATGCCATAGCACCCTCCGTAATCCATAAAAGGCCCATAATCGAGGCCCCGAACATCAGGGCAGGGTTCCCCCCGCCCTCTAAGTCAGTTCGTAATAGCTTACGATGCGTACATCAGCAGAAGTGCGACGAGGAATGAGAAAATCCCAAGTGCTTCTGAGAATGCGATGCCAATGAACATGGTCGCTGTTTGGCTGGCCGAGGCCGATGGGTTACGCAGGGCACCCGAAATGTAGTTACCAACAACGGTACCAACACCAATTGCCGCGCCGCCCATGCCAGTACAAGCCAAGCCAGCACCGATGTAAGCACCCATTTGTACGATATCACCTTCCATGGTCTTCTCCTTTTTTATATTTTCTTTAGTTGTTCAAGTTATAAGGGTTGTTCGATTAGCGATTGTTAGTGTCCGGGATGCAGCGCATCTTTCAGGTACACACATGTTAGAATTGCAAACACATAGGCTTGGATAAACGCCACCAGCATTTCCAGCGCATAGACCGCCGAAATCGCCAAGATCGGCGCGACAGCACCAAGGCCCAAAGCACCAGCGAAACCGGCAAAAACCTTGATCACAGCGTGACCGGCCATCATGTTACCTGCCAGCCGGATGGAATGGCTGATCGGGCGCACGAAATAGCTGATAACTTCGATCAAAGCCAAGATTGGGCGCAGCGCCAAGGGGGCG
>DAOUQO010000283.1 GCA_030625565.1 Aliiroseovarius sp.
CTATTTTGTTGGCCCGCACCTGTTTGATAACGTCACAACAGACATGGACATCTACAAAACCGAAATTTTCGGCCCTGTTTTGTCCTGCGTGCGCGCCGAAACCTATGACCAAGCGCTGGCCATGGCGATGGACCACGAATACGGCAACGGCACCGCAATTTTCACTCGTGATGGCGACACTGCGCGTGACTTTGCATCGCGCATTAATGTGGGCATGGTTGGCATCAATGTGCCAATTCCGGTTCCGCTGGCCTATCACACCTTTGGCGGCTGGAAAAAATCGGCCTTTGGCGATTTGAACCAACACGGTCCCGACGCGTTCAAATTCTTCACCCGCACTAAAACGGTGACATCACGCTGGCCATCAGGCATCCGCGAAGGTGGTGAATTCCACTTCAAAGCAATCGACTAATATATTGATATAAAACCAAAAAGCAGCCCTGGCATTTCAGGGCTGCTTTACATTTTAGTAACAGGTTTGCAGAAATCTAGCCGCAAACAAGCGAAGTCAGATCGCCACCTGCCGCTTTTTTGACAGCCCAGCGATTGCCGCTGCGCTCAATAGAAACCTCGCAAGCTTTAGCCTGCGCTGCTGCAAAATCTGCCCCCAAGGCTTCGCATGTTGCCCCGTCTGCCGTGGCGGTCGCGCCATCCGGTAACAAGATAAATTCATAGCCAAGTGCGTCACCCCAGCCTGATTGTGTGCAAAGGGACCAATCGTCGGCAAAAGCGGCCGCAGGAAAACTGGCCAGAAATACTGTTGAAATTCCGAAGGCTACTGAACGAATATTACGCATGAAATGTTCCTTTATTATGAATAACTGCCTGTTTAAGCAGGCTAATGTATATTTGATTTTCGCACAACATCAGGGGATTGTGTGCCTGCTGGATCAGCAAAGTCTTGCCATATTACGAAATTTCCGATGAACATGGGAAAGACGTATATCAATCTGTGACACAGCGTCAGGCTTGCAAAATTCTTGCAAGGTTTCACACTTAAACAGGCGCTTAGGTAACAGGTGGGAACGACCATGGATTTTGCACTCTCGGAAGAACAACAGGCCATTTTTGATATGGCGCACGCCTTTGGCCAAGAACATATCGCCCCCTTCGCGCATGAATGGGAAGCAGCCGGCACCATCCCGAAACAACTGTGGCGCGACATTGCGGCGCTGGGTTTTGGCGGGCTGTATGTGGGCGAAAAATACGGGGGCTCGGCCTTGACGCGCCTTGATGCAACCCTTGTTTTTGAGGCCCTTGCCATGGCCTGCCCTACGGTTGGGTCGTTCCTTTCGATCCACAACATGGTTGGCGGCATGATCGATAAATTTGGCACCGATGCCCAGAAACAAAAATGGCTGCCAGATTTGTGCAGCATGGACAAAATATTTTCCTATTGCCTGACCGAACCGGGTTCAGGATCAGACGCGGCGGCGTTGCGCACCAAGGCTGTAAAAACTGATAATGGCTTTGCGCTAACCGGCTCCAAAGCATTTATTTCCGGCGGCGGATATTCTGACGCCTACCTGATCATGGCACGCACTGGCGCGGATGGCCCCAAGGGCATTTCCGCAATGATCATTGAGGACGGCACGCCCGGCCTGTCATTTGGCGCACTTGAGCAAAAAATGGGCTGGAAGGCGCAGCCAACAGCGCAGGTCAACATGGACGGGTGTGAAATCCCAACCGAAAATCTGGTCGGCACGGTTGGCAAAGGTTTTAATTATGCCATGGCGGGGCTGGATGGCGGGCGGCTGAACATTGCGGCATCTGCACTGGGCGGCGCGCAAAACGCGCTGGACCTGACGCTGAATTACATGGGCGAACGCAAGGCTTTCGGGCGCACAATTGACCAATTCCAAGCGCTGCAATTTCGCCTTGCCGAAATGGAGGTCGCCTTGCAATCGGCCCGTATATTCCTGCGCCAAGCCGCGTGGAAACTGGACATGGGCGCGCATGATGCCAGCAAATTCTGCGCCATGGCCAAACTGTACGTGACCGACGCCGCGTTTGATGTGGCCAATGGGTGTTTGCAGTTACATGGCGGATACGGCTACCTTGCAGATTACGGAATTGAAAAGATCG
>DAOUQO010000051.1 GCA_030625565.1 Aliiroseovarius sp.
CCACAGAAGAACGTAAGGTTGTTGATTACAACAGGTCTTTTGACGTGATTTCCGGCTATACAGTTAGCTTCTCGCGGACCTCATCACGAACGCGCGGCCTTGCTGCCCTGTGTGCACGAAAATCGATTTCGCAAGATCAGGTCGATGAAATTTGGCGGCTTCATGGGCGTGATATTGAATTGATGTGTAATGTTGCACATTTAAAGTTCATCTCCCTGCCCCACATCGGATTTTTCCCGACCCTGTCACCGCGCCAATTAGAAGCACTTGAATGGGTCGGCGATGGCAAAACAAATCAGGATATCGCAATTATTATGGGCATTAGCCCTGCAACAGTCGAAAAACACTTACGGCTTGCACGTGAGAAAATGAACGTTGAAACTACGACTCAGGCTATTTTGAAAGCCACATTCCAGAACCAAATGTATACGATTTCGCTATAAGCGCGGATATTTGTAACAATATTTTACATCCAGCTTAAAATTCCGTATTCCAAGTAAGGTTTTCCATACTTTTCGGAACAGCTTACAAATGGCATAAACAACCTGTTCCGTGAGTGATGGCTTTGCCAGGAACAGGGGTGAATGGATTTGTGATTTCAAAGTAAGCTCATTCTACCGGGTAACCGGAGCTGGTGCAAAGGGAGTATATTCCCCAATGCACCGGCATCCGGCCGGATACTTTAATCAATGCTGTCCCGCATTGATTGTATACTATAATTAAGCTGTAACGAGTATTAAACGGTGCCTGCATATTCCCTGCAGGCACCGTTTTTTAGTTTTATACTTGTGTTACGCAAGGCCGGAATCAAAATCGCCCGCGCTGAAACTTCAGGGCGGACGACTAAATTTTCAAAAGAAGAAAGGCTTAGCCTTTCATTGTTGCCGCGACTTCTGCTGCGAAATCTTCGACTTTCTTTTCGATCCCCTCGCCCACTTCCAAACGAACATAGGAAATGATTTCCGCGCCGGCTTCTTTTGCCGCGGCCCCGACTGTTACGTCAGGGTTCACAACAAATGCCTGGCCCAGCAAGGTTACTTCGCCAAGGAATTTTTTCATCCGGCCAACGATCATTTTTTCAATCACTTGCTCGGGCTTGCCGCTTTCGCGGGCTTGTTCGGTCAGGATTGAACGTTCTTTTTCAACGACAGCTGGGTCAAGATCCGCCTCGGACAATGATGCTGGGTTGGCGGCAGCCACGTGCATGGCAACCATGCGGCCAAAATCTTCGTCGCCGCCATTCAGCGCGACCAGAACACCGATTTTGCCCATGCCGTCGGCTGTGGAATTGTGCACATAGCTGACAACAATCTCGCCCTCGACGCTGGTCATACGGCGTACCGACATGTTTTCGCCGATTTTGGCAATTGCGTCGGTGATCACTTCGGATACCGGCTTGCCGCCCATATCTGCCGCATTCAGCGCGTCAATATCTGTCACGCCCAAAGCGGTTTTTGTGATGCCTGTAACCATGGCCTGAAATTCGGCATTCTTGCCAACAAAATCAGTTTCCGAGTTCACTTCGACAGCTACACCCTTGCCACCATCAACCGCAACGCCAACCAGCCCTTCGGCAGCCGTACGACCGGATTTTTTGGCAGCTTTGGCCAAACCCTTGGTGCGCAGCCAATCGGTTGCCGCTTCGATGTCACCATCATTTTCGACCAACGCTTTTTTAGCGTCCATCATACCTGCGCCAGTGGATGCGCGCAGTTCTTTAACCATTGCAGCTGTAACAGCCATATCGGTTCTCCTAGAAAAATATGGGGCCCGCAGGCGATTGTTGCCTGCGGAAATTATATATATTTAAGCTTTTTCAGCAGGTGCTGCGGCTTCTTCTGCCACAACTTCTTCTACAAGTGCTTCTTCCATTTCGCCGATATCAATGCCAGCGGCGCCCATTTGTGCGGTCATGCCATCAAGGGCGGAACGTGCAGCAAGGTCGCAATACAACTGAATGGCGCGTGCTGCGTCATCGTTACCAGGGATGATGTAATCAACGCCTTCAGGCTTACAGTTGCTATCAACAACCGCAACAACAGGGATGCCCAGCTTGTTTGCTTCTGCAATGGCCAGCGATTCTTTGTTAACGTCGATGACGAACAACAGATCAGGCACGCCGCCCATGTCGCGAATACCGCCAAGGGACGCTTGCAGTTTTGCCTGCTGGCGTTCCATGCCAAGGCGTTCTTTCTTGGTCATGCCTTCGGCGCCGGATTCCAGCTTTTCGTCGTATTCTTTCAGACGGTTGATCGACTGGGAAATGGTTTTCCAGTTGGTCAATGTGCCGCCCAGCCAGCGATAGTTCATGTAGTACTGCGCTGATTTTTCAGCCGCATCAGCAATTGCTGTTTGCGCCTGACGCTTGGTGCCAACAAACAGCACGCGGCCGTTTTTTGCAACAGTTTCACGAATGACATTCAGCGCTGCGTCCAGCATTGGAACAGTCTGTGTAAGGTCAAAAATGTGGATACCGTTACGTGCGCCGTAAATGAATTCGCCCATACGGGGATTCCAGCGTTGTGTTTGGTGACCAAAGTGAACGCCTGCTTCCAATAGCTGACGCAATGTAAATTCTGGCAATGCCATGAATATGTCCTTTCCGGTTTGATGCCTCGACGAAGGGTGCGAGGCGAATGCCCCAACCGGTGGATTTTACAGGATTTCTCCCCGTAAAGCCCGCCTTCGTCAGCGGATTTAGTAGCGCGCGTATAGAACGGGTATTCGTCGGGCGCAAGCCTTATAATAAAGTCCGTTCAATTACCCACCACGCGCCCATGATTGCAATCGCGATCGAGGCCGGAATTGATATCCGGCTGCGATACCAGTCGCGCGCGCCAAATCGCGCCCCCACCAGCATAAACGCCCCGGCAATAAGGGTGATCTGACCCAGCTCAACCCCGATATTAAAGCCAATTAGCGCCGGAATAAGCGCGCCCTCGGGCAGGCCGAATTCACTTAGAACGCTGGCAAAACCCAGCCCGTGCAGTAGGCCAAAACCAAATACAACAAACGGCCGCCAGCGGCTTAGCCCTGCGGTGAATATATTTTCAACCGCGATAAAGACGATTGAGGCCGCGATTAACGGCTCGACTATGGCGGCCGGAACACTGACCCAGCCAAGTGCTGCCAACCCCAGCGTGATTGTGTGGGCAACGGTAAACATGGTGATTTGTGTCAAAAGCGGGCGCAGCTTGATCGACAGGAAAAACAGGCCCAGCACAAACAGGATATGATCCAGACCTTTGGGCAATATATGGTAAAATCCAACTGGTACATAGCTGGCGAAAGCCTGCCAGCCACTTTTGGCCCCGCCCCCGATCAAAGCAATGGGCGGGCTTGTGGCACCTGCTTCCAGAAAGCCGGTATAGGGCGCATCAACCCCTTGTTGCCGCACAACAATTCCGCCAAATACGGCATTCCACGCAAAGGTGATATTGCGGGTGTTTTCCGGTAACTTCAGGCTTAGATATAATGTAGTGTCACGGGCAAGTTCGGGGCCTTTGCCCGCAGCAACCTCAATCCGGTCCAGACTGGGCGTAAGGGCTTGGCCATCGGCCATAATAAAGAACCCGACAGCCATTTGTGGCCAGAAATCACGCGCTTTGGCGGCAAAAGCATCCTCAGACAAAGCGCGCAGCGCGTCATAGCGTGCGGCTTCGGGCGCGGTGCCTGTATCTTCGGTTTGGCTAAGGTCAATACCGGCCAAGACCCCTTCAAGGCTAAGGCGGATATCAAGGTGCAGCACCGCGCCTTTTTGGGACATATCCGCGATTGCGGGAGAAACTTCGTGGCCCGAACCGGGGCTGGCAGACATAATTGTGAACGCCATGGCAATGATACTTGACAAAAAGTGGCGGCTTGCCATCCTGCAGGTCAGCCTGAATGCCTTAAGGATATCCATTATGTACCTGCCTGTTTTTACATTAAGTAAGGCATACAACATATTGTTTTCTATCGCTATATTACCCATTATGACCTTACCCGCCTTGGCCCATGAATTATGGTTGGAGCCAGAACAATACCAGATTGATTTACAAACTAGGCTGGTGGTCAATATTGTCAACGGGCAGAAATTTAGGGGCCACGCCCTGCCCTATCTTCCCAACAAAGCGGCACGCTTTGATCTGGTTACAAGCGCGGGGGTAAGCGCAGTTCCCGCCCGCGCCGGTGACCGCCCCGCGCTGGATATGGCCCCGATTGGTGCCGGGTTGCAGGTGCTTGTGTATCAGGCAGAAAACTCCACGCTGACCTACCGAGAATGGGAAAAATTTCAGGCTTTCGTTGAACATAAAGATCTGGGTATTAGTCGGGAAGGTCACCTTGCTCGTGGCATTCCAGAGGTTGGATTTAAAGAGGTTTATAGCCGTTATTCCAAAGTGTTACTGGGCGTCCTTAATGCAACTGGTGCGGATGTAAGGGTCGGGCTTGAGACTGAACTGGTTGCCCTTGCCAACCCTTATACTGACAATTTAACGCATGGTTTACCTGTGCAGCTTTTCTATCGTGCAGACATTCGCGCACATACACAGATTGAGGTTTTTGACCGTGATGACGAAGGCAATGTCAGCCTTTCGGTACAGCGCACCAATGCTGACGGTATTGCACATATTGCTGTGACATCGGGCCACACCTATATGCTGGATTCTGTGGTTTTACGCCAGCCCGATGCGGCCCTGGCGGCGCAAACGGGTGCGGTTTATGAAAGCCTTTGGGCAAATTTAACCTTTCAGGTGCCTGCTTCGGATTGACGCGGGCGCGCAGGCGGGTCATTTAAGGTATTGTGAGTAAACAACCTGATATTCTTTGTATTGGCAGTGTGCTGTGGGACGTCATCGGACGCTCGCCAATCAACATGCATCTTGGCGCCGATGTGCCCGGACGTATTGACCGTTTGCCAGGCGGGGTGGCGATGAATATCGCCATGACCCTTGCGCGTTTTGGCATGTTCCCTTCGTTACTGACAGCAATTGGGCTGGATGATGAAGGACATGAATTAATGGCAACCTGCGCCAATCTTGGCCTGAACACCGATTATGTGCTGCGCGACGCCAATTTGCCCACCGATGTCTATATGGCAATCGAAGGTGCGGGTGGCCTGATTGCGGCAATTGCCGACGCCCATTCGCTTGAGGCCGCTGGCGATGCCATTCTTGCCCCGTTGGAAGATGGGCGTTTTGGTGATGCGGATGAGCCTTATGACGGTATCATCGCACTGGACGGCAACCTGACCGAAACGCTGCTGGCCGATATTGCCAAGCGCCCGACTTTTCGCGATGCGGATCTGCGCCTTGCCCCGGCAAGTCCCGGCAAGGCCACGCGCCTGCGCCCTATCATGACCCACCCGGGCGCAACGCTTTATGTTAACCGCGAAGAGGCCGGACTTATTACCGGAACCCAACCAGATACTGCCACAGATGGCGCCAAGGCGATGATGGACGCCGGCGTGACCCGCGTGCTGGTTACCGACGGCGCCAACGGGGCCACCGAAGGGTTCCAAGGTCGGGTTAATCACGTTCCAACCCCGCAAGTCGCCGTTACGCGCATCACCGGTGCTGGTGATACTTTCATGGCCGCACATATTGCGGCCGAAGCCCAAGGCGCACCCGCCGCCGAGGCCCTGCCTGCCGCGCTGCAAGCAGCTGCCGATTATGTTTCCGAGGCCGAGCATGACATTTGATCTTACATATAGCGGCGAAGTCACCGCCGCACGCAAGGCTGGCACGCCTGTTGTGGCGCTGGAAAGCACTATCATTACCCATGGTATGCCATGGCCGCAAAACGTTGAAACCGCGCGCTTGGTCGAAGATGAAATTCGCCGCGCCGGTGCCGTTCCGGCCACGATTGCTGTGCTGGATGGCCGCTTGCATATCGGGCTGGAAGCCGACCAATTAGACGCCCTTGGCCAAGCCAAAAACGTGGCTAAACTTAGCCGTGCCGATATTGCCGCCTGCATCGCAACCGGTGGTACAGGTGCAACCACAGTTGCCGCCACGATGATTGCCGCGCATTTGGCGGGCATTCGTGTTTTTGCCACGGGCGGCATTGGTGGCGTACATCGAGGCGCTGAACAAAGCTTTGATATTTCAGCAGATTTACGAGAACTGGCTGAAACTCCGGTCACGGTTGTGGCCGCTGGCGCCAAGGCCATTTTGGACATCCCCAAAACAATGGAGGTGCTGGAAACCCTTGGCGTGCCGGTCATTACCTATGGTCAGGATAATTTGCCGGCCTTCTGGTCAAGCAGTTCAGACATCGCCAGCCCGCTGCGCATGGACAGTGCCGCAGATATTGCCAAGGCACATTTGATGCGTGCCAAGCTTGGCCTTCCTGGCGGGCAGCTAATTGCCAATCCGATTCCGGTTAAAGACCAAATCCCAAACGATATTATAACGCCGATTATCACCGCCGCGCTGAATGAGGCCGAACGCCAAGCCATTACTGCAAAACGCGTCACGCCGTTTTTGCTGGATAATATTTTTCACGCCACCAATGGCATGTCCCTGACGGCCAATATTGCTTTGGTCAGAAATAACGCCAGACTGGCCGCGGCGATTGCCATTGCTATGGGCGCATAATTGCCATGAAATAAGTTTCACACTCTGGTTGCCGCATGGCATGCCAGTGCCTACATAAGCGTCTTGAACCAATGGATTTTCACCGATGAATGACCACCATGACGACCATCATCCGCAAAAACGCAAGTTTCGGCTGTTTGCCGGTGTAAGAAACAACTTTCTGGCCGGTCTGGTGGTTGTGGTGCCGATTGCCATTACCATGTGGATGATCTGGACGTTTGTTGGCTGGATTGACAGCTGGGTTTTGCCGTTTGTGCCGCATGCCTATCAGCCCGAAACCCTGTTCAAGCAGCTTTTCGGACAAGACACGCGGGTTAATGTGCGCGGCATCGGGGTGGCGCTGTTTTTGCTGTTTACCATCATTGTCGGCTTTATCACCAAGGGCATAATCGGGCGCAGTTTTCTGGCATGGGGCGAAAACCTGCTGGACCGTGTGCCGGTGGTGCGCACGCTGTATACTGGCATAAAACAAATCGCCGAAACCGTTTTCACCCAAAGCGCTGAAACCAAATTTGATACTGCCTGTCTGGTCGAATACCCGCGCAAAGGGGTCTGGGCGATTGCGTTTATTTCGACCAAGGCCAAGGGCGAGGTCGATCAGAAAATCCCTGTGGACGAACCAATCATCAGTGTGTTTTTACCAACTACGCCGAACCCTACCTCGGGGTTTTTACTGTTTGTGCCGCAGCATTCGGTTATTCGGTTAGACATGGCCGTTGAAGATGCGGCCAAGTTGGTGATCTCGGCAGGACTGGTTTACCCCAACGATCAAGACCCCGCCAAAGACCCCAGTGTGCCGCCGGAGCTCAGTAAAGAGTGATCGGCGCAGCACTATCCGGCTTTGCAACCGGATTTTCCCTGATTCTGGCTATCGGCGCCCAAAACGCCTTTGTTTTGCGCCAAGGTATCTTGCGCCAACACGTATTCTGGCTGGCGCTGCTTTGTGCTGTATCCGACGCAGTGTTGATTGCGGCAGGTGTGGCCGGGTTTGGCATTGTGGTTACGTTATTGCCCGCCCTGCCCTTTCTTATGGGCCTTGTCGGAGCCGCGTTTTTAATGGCTTACGGCACCTTGCGCCTGCGGGCGGCGTGGCGCGGCAATTACGCACTGGAAATAAGCGGGACCTCGCGGGGCCTGTGGGCAACGTTGGCCATCGGGGCCGCGTTCACATGGGCCAATCCGCATGTTTATCTGGATACATTGGGCCTGATCGGCGCGGTTTCAACCGGATTTGAAGGCTGGGGGCCAAAGCTGGCTTTTGGCGCAGGGGCGGTCACGGCGTCTTTTGTGTTTTTCTTTGGTTTGGCTTATGGCGCGCGCCTGCTGGCACCGATCATGTCCAGTGCGCACGCCTGGCGCTGGCTGGATTTGGGCATCGGGCTGGTCATGTGGGCCATTGCTGCTGGACTGCTTTTGAACCTGCACTAATATTCGGCCCAAAAAAAACGCCCGCACAAGGCGGGCGCTAAAGTTATTGAGGCAGGTTTCATACAGGCAAGAAACCTATCGAGCAGTGAGGTCTTTATATCCGCTCATTTCCCCGTGGCCAAGCTAAAAGTTTGAAACTATGTAATTTGCCCATTAGGCTTGGTTCCAATCAAACATGGCAAATAGGGGATTGTTTCTAAAATGAAACCAGTATTTTTCTCGAAGTTAGGCGCACTTGGCTGTGCGGTAACGTTATTTTTCGCAAGCGGAATGGCGCAGGCAGAACCCACGCATGGCATAGCTATGTATGGGGATCCCGCCCTACCACACGATTTTGTGTCCCTACCATACGCCAATGGCGACGCGCCCAAGGGCGGGCGGATCACCTTTGCCGAATCAGGAAGTTTCGATTCATTGCATGGACTTATCCGCAAAGGCCGCACGCCGTGGCAATTACGGTTTATGTTATTTGAAAGCCTTATGGGGCGATCATATGATGAACCATTCACCCTTTACGGGTTATTGGCCGAATCGATAGAGACCGGACCGAATCGCGAATGGGTTGAATTCACCCTGCGCGCCGAGGCGGAATTTTCTGATGGCAGCCCCGTTACCATCGATGATGTGATGTGGTCGTATGAAACGCTCGGCACCAAGGGCCATCCGCGTTACCACGGCGCGTGGGGTAAAATTGAAACCATGGAACAAACCGGCCCACGTTCGGTGCGCTTCACCTTCAACACCGAAGATTTCGAGTTGGCTTTGATTATGGGCCTGCGTCCGATCATGCAGCGCGCCCAATGGGAAGGCTTGGATTTCGAGGCATCCGGCGTTGATGTGATCCCGATCGGGTCCTCGCCTTATGTGATTGGTGATTATGAAACGGGGCGTTACCTGACTCTGACGCGCAACCCTGATTACTGGGGCGCGGATGTGCCGTTCATGCAAGGCCAAGCCAATTTTGATGAAATCCGGTTTGATTATTACGGCGACGGCGATGTGGTGTTTGAGGCGTTCACGGCTGGCGAAAGTTCAACATTCCGCGAAGGCAACGCAGTGAAGTGGGCCGAACAATACGGCTTTCCCCGTGTGGCATCCGGCGATGTGGTGAAATCCATTATCCCGCACCGCCGCCCGACTGGTATTACCGGTTTTGTCATGAACACACGGCGCGCTGTTTTCCAAGACTGGCGTGTACGCGAGGCAATGACACAAGCGTTTAACTTTGAGTTCATTAACCAGACCATCAATGGCGGCGAACAAAAACGCATCCTTAGTTTTTTCCACAATTCAGTTTTGGGAATGGAGCCGGGCGCGCCTGCGACGGGCCGTGTTGCGGAAATGCTGGCGCCGTATGCGGATGATTTACTGCCCGGTGTGATCGAAGGTTACGCCCTGCCGGTTGGTGATGGGTCCGAGCGCAACCGTGCCGGTATCAAGCGCGCGCTAGAACTGATGGAACAGGCCGGATACACAGTGCAGGACGGCGTGATGAAAAATGCCGCTGGTGTTGAATTTACGTTCGAGATTGTCTTGTCGCAAAACGCCACAGAAACGCGCCAGATCATTGATATTTACACCTCGGCCCTTGGGCGTTTGGGGATCACCCCGACAGTTTCACTGGTGGATAGCGCCCAATATACCCTGCGCACCAAGGCGTTTGATTTCGATATGGCGCGGTATCGTCGTGGCCTGTCGCTTAGCCCCGGCAATGAACAGCGCCTGTATTGGGGGGCTGAACTGGCCAATGAGGAAGGGTCGCGTAACTGGATGGGCGTTGAAAGCGAAGCGATTGACGCCATGATCACCAACCTGCTGACGGCTGAAAGCCAGAGTGATTTTCGCGCCGCAACCAAGGCGCTGGACCGGCTGCTGACGGCTGGGCGTTATGTCATTCCGATCTGGTACAGCGATATTTCGCGCTTGGCCCATGTGAAAGAGCTGCATTTCCCTGAATATCTGCCAATGTACGGCGACTGGCTGGGGTTCCAACCCAATGTTTGGTGGTGGGAAGACTGATCTTTAATCCTGATACAGCTTAAAATAACAGCGCCCGTTTGCATTCGCAGGCGGGCGTTTGCTTTGTGGATTGCAGACGGGGGCAGCGCGGCGTTACAAGACTGGTATGCAAACACAAAATGTACCCCTTCATATCTTTTCAGATCCAATCTGCCCGTGGTGCTTTATTGGCAAGGCACGGCTGGATCGCGCGCTTGAGGCGCATCCTGATCATCCGTTCAAAATTGAATGGCACCCCTTTCAGCTGAACCCTGAAATGCCAAGCGGCGGCATGGACCGGCGTGAATACCTTGAGGCCAAGTTTGGCGGCCAAAAGGGTGCGGTTGATGCTTATTTGCCCGTGGTGAAAGAAGCAGCGGATGCAGGGCTTGCGATTAACTTTGAGGGCATTCAGCGCACGCCAAACACCTTGGATGCCCACCGTTTGATCCACTGGGCCGGACTGGAACATCGCCAAACTTTGGTGGTTTCGCGCCTGTTCAAGGCTTATTTTATTGAAGGGCGCGATATTGGCGCGCACGACGTTCTGGCCGATATTGGCCATAGCGCGGAAATGGACCCCGACATGGTGTTGCGGCTGTTAAAAACCGATTCCGACAAGGATGACATTCAGGCCCGCGATCGCGATGCACGCAAAAAAGGTGTGCGCGCAGTGCCGACATTTGTGATCGCAGGCCAGCATGTTTTGCCAGGCGCGCAGCCAACTGAATTATGGGCGAATGTGCTGGATGAAATTGCGTTGAAGGCAGAATAATAATGAAACAACCGGCCTTGCCTGAATTCATAGCGTTAATGGCAATGATGACTGCGCTTGTCGCGTTTTCCATCGATGCGATGCTGCCCGCCCTGCCCGCCATCGCCAGCGATTTAGTGCCCGAGGATGTGAACCGCGCGCAATTGGTGCTGGGTGTATTTATCATAGCATTGGGGCTGGGCACGCTGTTTGCAGGGCCGTTATCTGACAGGTTTGGCCGCCGTCCGGTTTTGGTGTTTGGGGTTGTGATTTACGCCATAGGTGCGCTGCTGGCATGGGCCGCGCCAACGCTAGAGGCCCTTTTGGCCGCGCGCCTTTTGCAAGGTTTGGGCTGCGCAGGCCCGCGCGTTGTGACCATGGCCATTACCCGCGACCGCTTTAGCGGCGCCCAAATGGCGCGCATCATGTCTTATGTGATGATCGTGTTTTCGCTGGTGCCGGCACTGGCACCATTGCTTGGCGCGCAAATCACCAATGCCTTTGGCTGGCGCACGGTGTTTTTGGCCTTTATCGGCTTTTCATTTCTTATGGGCATGTGGTTTTTCATACGTCAGCCGGAAACGTTGATGCCTGAAAAACGCGCCGCGCTCAGCATATCATCCCTTGCACGCGCGGTTAAAGAAATATTGGGCCATCCAACAACACGCCTAACGATTATCATTTCGGCACTGGGCTTTGCGATGTTATTCACAACCCTATCTTCGGTTCAGCAAGTCTTTGATATCACGTATGGAAATGGGCCTGAATTTCCGTATTATTTTGGTGCAATTGCCCTGCTGGCCACGTCTTCGGGCTTTATAAATGCGCATTTTGTTGAACGTTTGGGGATGCGGGCGATGATCAAGGGCATATTGGTATTACAGGTCGGCCTGTCCAGTTTTATGCTGCTTTCAACCTTCATTGTCAGCGATGCGTCGCTGTCATTTGTTATTTATATCATCTGGGTATTTTCGATGTTTTTTCAGGCCGGGCTGATGTTTGGTAACCTGAACGCCTTGGCGCTGGAACCGATGGGCCATATTGCCGGACTTGCCGCATCTGTCATCACCGCATTTTCAACAATCGGCGCGATGGTGATCGCCATTCCGTTGGCCATGTCGTTTGACGGCACAGCACGCCCGATTGCGGTGGGCGTGCTGGCTTGTGCTATTTTAGCGCTGTTTTTGACCACCCGGATCAAGCGGCCCGGTGAGTTTTAGCGCGAGTTTTAGCGCGCCAGCATTTTGGTACGCAAGAAACCTGCCGCGCCGATCTGGATGAAATAGGCAAACATGATAGGCAAGATGAATGTCGCGCCATATTTATCAACCACAAACACCGCCAAGATCAAGGCCAGCGTGATATAACGCGTGGCAATGTGCCAATATACGGCGCGCCCTTCGGGGGTTTCTGGGGTTAAATACCGCGCCGCGCCAAAGGCTACAGCGTAAAACGCGATCGTGGCCGCCAGCGATGTAACCAGCGCGCTGATAGGCACCGAAAACAGCAATTGCGATGTCGACAGGCTGAACAGGTAAAACACGATGCCAAACATAGTGATCTTGGAAATGGTTGGCCCGTTTGCCTCGACAAACTTGATCAGGCCGGGCAGGAATTTGCGCGCCAAACGGCTAAGCAGGAACGGGATCACGATCAGGATCATGAAAGGCGCGAAAGGCTTGATCCGTTTTCCAGCGGCCAACCCATCGGTGCCACCCAAATCAGGTGCGGGGAAAAACCCCTGTGCTATATCAAAATACGCACCAAAAACCAGCGTGACTGGCAACAGAAGCGCCAGATTTAACATGAAGATAATAAAGCCCAGCTTGGCATTCGCCTTTGAACTTTTGATCCACATCATAACCATGCCGCCACCGGGCAACAGCGCCAGCAAAAACAGCGCTCCGGCAATGCCGATATCGCCAGAAAGATACCCGATAACCAAGGCCGCCGAGGTCATCAGCAGATAATTAATCCAAAGGTTACGGCCAAAAGATGGCAGGTTTGTTTTGATCAGTGATAGATCAGACAGCTGGAATTTGAATAGGCTGGGGGTAACAAGGAAAACCCCCGCGACCAGACAAACCGCCGATGAAAAGGTGAAACCGCCCGTGATGGCCCCAAGGCCAAGGCCCAGAACGACGGCGGTGATGACAAGAAGAATTTGTTGCATGATGTGCCTCTGTTAATCTGTTGTCGCGCATATGTATTCACGTTTGCGCATATAACAAGAGCGGGTGATCAAATACTCACTAAAGATGTAAGAATATGGGTGAATTATTTCTTTTTCTTCTCGGCCGCAACTTTTTCAGCCAGATCGCGTGCGATGGCAAAGGCACCTTTGA
>DAOUQO010000256.1 GCA_030625565.1 Aliiroseovarius sp.
CCGCGTGATTGGCATGACGAAATGCTGGCCCGCTGGTCCCAACCTGACATGACATCAAAAACAGTCCAGCTTTGGGATGAAACCTATGTGAAACTTGTCGATCGCCGCTCGGAAGGTGGTGATACCGTTTCAATGGGCATGAATATCACCGACACCATTCGCCATGAAAAGGACCTGAAAGAAGCCCGCGATAACGCCGAGGCCGCAAGCCGCGCCAAATCCGCCTTTCTTGCGAATATGAGCCACGAAATCCGCACCCCAATGAATGGTGTTGTCGGCATGGCCGATCTGATGGCCGAGGGGGATCTGGATGATGAACAACGCTTATATATCGATACAATCCGCAATTCTGGCGAAGCCCTGTTAACCATCATTAACGATGTTTTGGATTTTTCAAAAATGGAGGCCGCCAAGCTAACCCTGCACACAGCCCCCTTTGATTTGGAGCGCACATTGCTGGATATCCTGACGCTAATGCAACCGTCGGTACAAGAAAAGAACCTGCAAATTCTGATTGATTATGACATGTTTTTGCCCACCGAATTTAATGGCGATCAGGTCCGCATTCGGCAAATTTTAACCAACCTTATTGGTAATGCGGTTAAGTTCACTGAAAAAGGTCACGTTATGGTTCGCGTGGTTGGCCTTCCCGTTACGCCGGGTGATAATCAGCGCATTCACATCACTATCGAAGACAGCGGTATTGGTATCCCAAAGGAAATGCAGGCGCATGTTTTTGGCGAATTCAATCAGGTTGAAGACGAACGCAATCGCAAATTTGAAGGCACCGGCCTTGGCCTTGCGATCACCAAGCAATTGGTTGAATTGATGGGCGGTGAAATTTGGGTGGAAAGCGAACAGGGCGTGGGTTCATGTTTTGGTTTGCACATCACCTTGCCGGTCGTGGCCAATATTCAAGATGCAAACCTGCCTGGCTGGCTGCGCAATGCGGCGATTGCCATGCCTGATGACCTGCATCGTGCTATTTTGGAAAAACGGCTAATCGCCCTTGGGCTGACACCTGCATATGTTTTTGAATGCTCTGGTTTTCCACGGGTTTTAGATAATATAGATGTAGTCTTTGTCGATACAGCACTGGCTGGTCCGGCTGCGGTTGAGTTGGGGAAAAATCTGCGTATACAAAATCCAAATGTCCGGATTATTCAGGTTTCCACGCCCTCTAACATTACCCCGGGCGCGGCTGAAATCTTTGACGGAACAATCTACAAACCAATCATGCGCCCCGATTTGGTGAACCTTCTTTCTGACCTGAAGAAACCTGAAGCCATACAGGAAAACGCCGCGCCTGCCGGGCCTTCGGAACCCATTCCCTCAGTCCCGGATGAAGCCCCCAAAACAGCAACCCAATCACCAGTGTTCGGGTCTCGCCGTCGCGCCATGCCGCCAGCTTCCCCGCCAGAAATCAAGCCGCCCGCCCCTGAAGTTGAACAAACGACAAAGCGCGCAATGCGAATTCTGGCTGCCGAGGACAACAAAACAAACCGGTTGGTTTTCTCCAAGCTTGTTAAGGATTTAGATATCGACCTGAAATTTGCCACCGATGGGTTTGAGGCCGTTCAAGCCTTTCATGATTTCAAACCAGATCTTGTTTTCATGGATATTTCAATGCCGGGCATGGATGGCAAAGAAGCCACCAGAACCATTCGCGCCCATGAGGCAAAAAATAACCTGCTCCATACCCGAATTGTTGCCCTGACCGCACATGCAATGACAGGTGATGGCGCTGAAATTATTTCGCACGGGCTGGATGCACATCTGACCAAACCCCTTCAAAAACTAACCATCTTAACGGAAATAGACACCAATCGTCCGGCGGATACACGCCCCCCTCTGCCCCAAGGGGATGCCAAGTTGGCCGTAAACGGTTGAATTAGCGCCTATCAGCGCAGAAAAACCAATTTGTCAGGCGTGCTTAAATCACCCTGAAAATGATAGCCTCCGGTATCGAAATCTTTTAATCCTTCGATGTCCTCAACACGCTTTTGAACAATAAAACGCGCCATTGCCCCACGGGCCTTTTTGGCAAAAAACGCCATGACTTTTGGGCCACCTTCGCGGTCTTCCATGAAAACAGGTGTAACAATTCGCAAGGCTAATGCCTGCGGGTCAATGGCCTTGAAATATTCAACCGAGGCACAATTCACCAACACCTTAGAGCCGGTACCTTGCGCGGCTGCATTCAGTTCCAATGCAATGCGATCCCCCCAAAATTCATACAGGTTGCGCCCCTCGGGATTCACCAGACGGGTGCCCATTTCCAAGCGGTGCGGTTGAATAATGTCCAAAGGCCGCAAAAGGCCATACAATCCGGAAAGTATCCGAAAATGTTGTTGTGCATAGGCAATTTCAGCAGGTTCAAGTGATCCCGCCTCAAACCCCGCATAAGTGTCGCCAGAAAACATCTGCACAGCCGGTTTTTCACCTGCCCCCGAACCAAAGGCCGCGAACCGTTCTTGGTTAAGCGCCCCAAGTTTGGGCGAAATATGCATGAGTTTTTCAAGGTCTTCACCGCTCAGGTTCTTTGCAATATTCGCAAGTTGGGCTGCTGCATCTGCAAAAACCGGCGTCGTTCCCATCGGACCCGTGGCCGGTGTTTCATCCAGACGTTTCGCAGGAGAGACAACAACAAGCATATTCAGTCCTCGTTTTCCAAAGCCGCCAGAAAGGCCGCGCCAAAGCGTTCTGCTTTCAATGTACCCATTCCGGGCACCTGTGCCAGTGCATTAATATTGGCAGGTTTAC
>DAOUQO010000161.1 GCA_030625565.1 Aliiroseovarius sp.
CTGTAATTTTGTTCCAGCCGAACCACGGTGGCACCGGGGAAGTCACGTTCAAACCGCAAAATATTGCCAACCTCGGCCCCGCGCCAGCCATAAATCGACTGGTCATCATCGCCCACGCAGCAGATATTTTTGTGATCCGCCGCCAACAGGCGCAGCCACAGATATTGCGCCACATTAGTATCTTGGTATTCGTCCACAAGAATATATTTAAACCAGCGCTGATATTGTTTTAAAATATCGTCATGGGTTTGAAAAATCGTCACCACATGCAACAAAATATCGCCAAAATCGACCGCATTCAGGGTTTTCAGGCGCCCCTGATAGGCCGTGTATAAATCAACCCCGCGCCCGTTAAATGCCGAAGCTTCGCCCGTCGGCACGCTTTGCGGCGTCCATGCGCGGTTTTTCCAGTTATCAATGATGCCCGCCAACATGCGCGGCGGCCAGCGTTTATCATCAATGCCTGCGGCACGGATCAGTTGTTTCAGCAGGCGTTTCTGGTCGTCAGTATCAAGAATGGTAAAATTTGATTTAAGTCCGACCAATTCGGCGTGACGACGCAACAGTTTCACACAAATCGCATGAAAAGTGCCAAGCCAAGGCATGCCTTCGGCCGGCTGGCCCAGCATTGCCCCGACACGGTTTTTCATCTCGCGCGCCGCTTTGTTGGTAAACGTCACCGCCAGAATTTCGTTGGTATGCGCGGTGCCGGTGTTCAAAATATGCACAATGCGCGTGGTCAGCGCCTTGGTTTTACCAGTGCCCGCGCCTGCCAGCATCAAGACGGGGCCTTGCATGGCTTTGACCGCCTCGCATTGGGCGGGGTTCAGCCCTTCCATATAAGTCATAGGCCGCGCCGACATGGCGCGCGCGCTTAACGACGGACGGGGCGGCGGGTGCGCTGCGGCCTCAAAGGCATCATTTTCATCAAAACTGCTCATGCGTGCCTTCTTAGCGAAAAGCGACAGCAAGGAAAACCCTTGTTCCCACTATGTTCCGCGCAATTTGCACTTTGTTATACCTTTAAAAAACCAGCCGCTTGACAACGCCCCCCTTCCCAACCCATCTAACGCCCCCAAAGCCCGTTCCATTTTGAGGCTCTGAGTCGAGAGGAATATTATGCCCGTTGTTGTTGTCGAAAGTCCGGCCAAAGCCAAAACCATCAATAAATATCTGGGCAGTAACTATACTGTGCTGGCATCCTACGGCCACGTGCGCGACCTGCCGCCCAAGGATGGATCGGTCGACACCGAAAACGGGTTCGAGATGAAGTGGGAGATCGGATATGACAGCCGCAAGCACGTCAAAGCGATCGCCGACGCGCTGAAAGAAGACAACGAACTGATCCTCGCGACCGACCCGGATCGCGAAGGCGAAGCAATTTCATGGCACCTTGAGGAAGCCCTGCGCAAACGCAAGGTCATCAAGAAAGACACGCCGGTTTCACGCGTGGTTTTCAACGCCATCACCAAATCTGCCGTGACCGAGGCCATGAAAAACCCGCGTCAGGTTGATGCGCCTTTGGTACATGCCTATTTGGCGCGCCGCGCGCTGGATTATCTAGTCGGGTTTAACCTGTCGCCGGTTTTATGGCGCAAACTGCCCGGCGCAAAATCCGCAGGGCGTGTGCAGTCGGTTTGCTTGCGCCTGATTGTGGAACGCGAAGACGAAATCGACGCCTTCAATGCACGCGAATACTGGACCGTTTCGGCCCTGTTAGGATCAGTGCGCGGACAAGAATACACCGCCCGCCTAACGCATTTGGCTGGCAAAAAGCTGGACAAGTTTGACCTTGAAAATTCCACCGCCGCAGAACTGGCAGTGCAGGCGATCAACAGCCGCGATTTAAGCATTAAATCAGTTGAAGCAAAACCCGCCAGCCGTAACCCCTCGGCGCCATTTATGACATCAACCTTGCAGCAAGAAGCCAGCCGAAAATTCGGCTTTGGCGCACGCCAAACCATGTCGACCGCCCAGCGTCTATATGAGGCCGGATATATCACCTATATGCGGACCGATGGCATCGATATGGCCCCCGAGGCAATTACCGCCGCACGCGACGAAATAGGCACGCGCTATGGCAAGGAATACGTACCAGCCAAGCCACGCGTCTATAAAAACAAGGCAAAAAATGCCCAAGAAGCGCACGAATGTATTCGCCCGACAGAAATGGCCCAAGACGCGGCCAGCCTGTCACGGCTGGAAACAGACCAGCGCAAATTGTACGATCTGATCTGGAAACGGACGTTAGCCAGCCAAATGGAAGGCGCGCGCATGGAACGCACGGCCGTGGATGTGGGCAGCGATGACGGCCAAGTCATGCTGCGCGCCACCGGCCAAGTTGTGCTGTTTGACGGTTTCTTGCGGGTCTATGAAGAAGGCCGCGACGATGTTGTGGTCGATGACGACGACAAACGCCTGCCGCAATTATCCGAAGGCGAAAAAGCCGATAAGCGCAGCGTTTCGCCTGAACAACACCACACCCAGCCTCCGCCACGTTATACCGAGGCCACTTTGGTCAAACGCATGGAAGAATTGGGCATTGGCCGTCCGTCCACGTATGCCAGCGTCATCACCACGATCCAAGATCGCGAATATGTTCGCAAAGACAAAAACCGCCTGTTCCCCGAAGATAAAGGGCGGATTGTTACAATTTTCCTGCTGAATTTCTTCCGCAAATATGTTGGCTATGAATTCACTGCTAATCTGGAAAACGACCTTGATACGGTTTCCGCTGGCAACATGGATTACAAAGACGTGCTGACGCGTTTTTGGCGCGATTTTTCGGTCGCCATTGGCGAAACCAGCGAACTGCGCATCTCCGAAGTGCTGGACGTGCTGGACGCCGCCCTTGCCCCGCAGCTTTATCCGCCACGCGAAGACGGCTCTGATCCCCGTATTTGCCCCAAATGTGGCGAAGGAAATCTGCACCTGAAAACATCGCGCACCGGCGGTTTTGTTGGCTGCGGTAACTATCCAGAATGCCGCTATACACGGCCCATCGCAGGCGAAGGTGCCACAGGCGACGAACGCCTGCTAGGCATGGATGGCGAAGACGAAATCCACCTGAAAGCTGGCCGTTTTGGACCCTACGTCCAACGGGGTGAACCAACCGAAGAAGTTAAAAAGCCGCCACGCGCAAGCCTGCCAAAAGGCTGGCAAACCGATGAAATGACACTGGAAAAAGCACTTACACTGCTTAGCCTGCCGCGCTTTGTTGGCGTGCACCCAGAAGGTGGCGATGTGCATACCAACCTTGGCCGCTATGGCCCTTATGTGCTGCACACAACCAAGGATGACGCAGGCAAAGAGGCCAAACTTTACGCCAACATTACCGATGTTGAAGAGGTGTTCACCATCGGCATGAACCGCGCCGTCGAAGTGATCGCCGAAAAACGCGCCAAGGGCCCGGGCCGTGGTCGCGCCGCCGCCAAACCCCTGCATGAGCTGGGCGAACACCCTGATGATGGCGGGCCGGTTAACGTCATGGACGGACGTTACGGCCCCTATGTGAAATGGGAAAAAATCAACGCGACAATCCCGAAAGAAACCAAGCCCGAAGACGTGACCATGGAAATGGCCGTTAACCTGATTACCGAGCGCGCCGCCAAGAAAAAGCCTGCGCGCAAAAAGGCCGCGGCTAAAAAGAAACCTGCAGCCAAAAAGAAGGCTCCGGCGAAAAAGAAGCCCGCAGCCAAGAAAAAACCTGCGGCCAAAAAGACCTAGCGGCACAAACCAAGGTCGATATTGACACGCCCCCAACTGCACGCCAAAAATGGCGGTATATAAATGCATTGGGGGCGGCCAGATATGAACAAGGTATTTAACAACGCAGGTGCTGCGCTTGACGGGCTTTTGCACGATGGCATGACCATCGCCGCGGGTGGTTTCGGGCTGTGTGGCATTCCCGAATTGCTGCTGGATGCGATCCGCGAAAACGGGGTGAAAGACCTGACTTTTGCCTCAAATAATGCGGGCATTGATGATTTCGGCATCGGCATTTTACTGCAAACCCGACAGGTCAAAAAAATGATCAGCTCCTATGTCGGGGAAAACGCTGAATTCATGCGCCAGTACCTTTCGGGCGAGTTGGAACTGGAATTCGCCCCCCAAGGCACATTGGCTGAACGCATGCGTTCCGCAGGCCACGGCATTCCTGGTTTTTACACCCGCACAGGCGTCGGAACTGTGATTGCCGAGGGCAAAGAACACAAGGATTTCAACGGTGAAACCTATATTCTTGAGGAAGGCCTGTTCATGGACCTTGCCATCGTCAAGGCTTGGAAAGCGGACGAAACAGGCAACCTGATTTTCCGCAAAACCGCACGAAATTTCAATCCAGTCGCCGCCATGTGCGGTAAAATTTGCGTCGTTGAAGTCGAAGAAATCGTGCCAACCGGCAGCTTAGACCCCGACGCGATCCACCTGCCGGGCATCTATGTGCACCGAATTATTCAGGGCGACCATGAAAACCGCATCGAACACCGCACAGTAAGGGAGGGCTAAGCCATGACAGACCAAAAAGGTTGGAACCGCAATCAAATGGCCGCCCGCGCAGCGCAAGAACTGCAAGACGGCATGTATGTAAACCTTGGCATTGGCATCCCGACGCTGGTGTCGAACTACATCCCCGAAGGCGTGCAGGTAACGCTGCAATCGGAAAACGGCATGCTGGGCATGGGGCCATTCCCGACCGAGGATAAGATCGACGCCGACCTGATCAACGCCGGCAAACAAACCATCACCGAAGTGCCCCAAACCGCCTATTTCGACAGCGCGCTTAGCTTTGGCATGATCCGTGGCGGCAAAATCGCCATGGCCATTCTTGGCGCGATGGAGGTTGCTGAAAACGGTGACCTTGCCAATTGGATGATCCCCGGAAAACTGGTCAAAGGCATGGGCGGCGCCATGGATCTGGTCGCAGGCGTGGGCCGCGTTGTGGTGGTCATGGACCATACAAACAAACACGGCGACAGCAAAATCCTGCGCGAATGCACCCTGCCCCTAACCGGCAAAGGCGTGGTTGACCGCATCATCACCAACCTTGGCGTGCTCGACGTAACCGA
>DAOUQO010000153.1 GCA_030625565.1 Aliiroseovarius sp.
GCCACACTTGTTCCGACCACGGCATATAGCAACGAAAATAGGCGAAGCATTTTATATCCTTTGTTTTAGCATTTTCACCCAGATGGATGAATATACGTATAACGTCTTTGATCCGTATCAAACCGCCTTAGGATGCGAACCTAATCCTGGTCCGCCTTCATCATCCGTTTAAGTAGGCCGTTTTTCAGCATGTATTGATGATACAGCGCCGCAACCACATGCAGGGTGACAAGGGCGATCATTGCAAATTTCATTACAGCATGACCATTGGCTGCGGCCTCGACTCCACCGAACCATGCCACGGCGCCAGAAATCGGCATCAGGATCATCAGCGCATACAGGCCAAGATGTGTGCCTTTGGCCGCGAGTTTCGTTATGCCGGAATCTTCAGCGGGCAGTTCAGGCGCGCCGCGTTTCAGGCGCACCGAAATGCGCCACAAAACCAGCACCAGCGCCAACAAGCCGCCAAAGACATGCGCCGCCACCAGCGGTGAAAAGGCGACTTCGGCCCCTTTGGACATTTTTTCCCATGCATCTGCTATTCCCTCGTGGAAAACGAACTGGGCGATGATGATAATAAAAAGGACCCAGTGCAGACTGATCTGGGTGCGGTTGTAACCTTTGGGCATTGTTAGCTCCGGTTTTGTGATGTGATGTTTTGGCGTGATTACGCAGTGTGTTTGTTATTAAGTCATAACTAAAGGTTTTGGCGCGAATTATAACCACCCGTTTAGGGATAAATTGTCGCGGCTATTTTTTCTTCACAAATTCGGTCAGGATTACAATGCGTTGGCCTTCAACGCGGCCTTCGATATGGCCGTTATTTTCCGCGACCAGTGAAATTGACCGCACAGCAGTGCCCCGCTTGGCGGTAAAGCCCGCGCCTTTGACTGGCAGATCCTTGATCAAAACAACCGTGTCGCCGGCGTTCAGGGTCGCGCCGTTGCTGTCTTTGTGTTGGCTAACGGCGGCGACATTATCGACCCATGCCCGTGTTTCGTCATCCAGATAAACCTGATCGGCCAGATCGCGCGCCCAGCCTTGATCCGAAAGCCGCCCCAACATGCGCACAGCCAATACCTGAACCGGCGGATTCTCATCCCACATGGCACTGGCCAGACCGCGCCAATGGTTGGACTCGGGGGTGCCATCAATCTGGGTTATACAGGTTTCACAAATTTCAACCGCAGCCCCGTCAGGGCCACCGGAAACCGGGTAAGAAACAAGCGGGGCGTCTGATGCGCAAAAAGGACATGTCATGTTTTCGTGCATAAGGGCTTTGCGGCGGCGCACGCAAGCACAAAGGGGACACCCCGAAATGGCGCGCCTGCCACCCTGACCATGTGGATATGTGGATAAACATGCAATTAGGTCATTTTTCTGTGGACAACTCGGAAGTCTGTAAAACTTTTCCTTTACACATGATTCGGTTTCACACCATATATAGGTGGGGGACAGTGCTAAAGACGCTGCACCTTGTACAGGCACATAGTCCGGGCGGAACTGCTTTCGACGGGCTAAAACCGAAAGGACACGCTATGTCCATACGTGAGCAGTTTGTTGAAAGTGATGAATTTCACCCGATAGATATTGTCGAAACACTGGCCGAATTCCGTGAATGGGACTTTGACCGCGTTGGCGATGACCAAATTGCAATGGCTGTAGAAGGCCAGTGGCGCACATATTCAATCACCCTTGCATGGTCAGAATTTGATGAAACCCTGCGCCTGATCTGCACGTTCGAAATGGAGCCCCCCAAAGAAAAACTGCCCAAAATATACGAAGCCCTGAACCAGATAAACGACCAATGCTGGACCGGCGCGTTCACCTTTTGGGAAGAACAGCGCCTGATGGTTTTCCGCTATGGCTTGGTGCTGTCGGGAGGGCAATACGTTAGCTCGGAACAAATCGACCGCCTGATTTCAACGGCCGTTTCATCGTCAGAACGATTTTATCCAGCGCTGCAATTGGTGTCATGGGGCGACGAAAGCATCGACAAAGCCATGCAGATCGCCATGGCCGAAGCCTACGGCCATGCCTGAATTGCGCTAACTAACCGCGTCCGGCAACCTTGCGATCACCACCAAGCCATTTCACCGCATCCGGAAAATCGAACAAAAGTGAAATCAGGTTGGTGCCAAGCAACACATAAAGATAAGTGTCATAATGCCCCGTGGCCTCGGGCCGCGCAAAAATTAAAATCCCGACCAGAATGGACCACGGGATCAGATGTGGCAGCGCCATCATTTTCGAAAACCCGCGATCATACAACATCA
Source organism: Aliiroseovarius sp. (assembly GCA_030625565.1). Lineage (GTDB taxonomy): Bacteria > Pseudomonadota > Alphaproteobacteria > Rhodobacterales > Rhodobacteraceae > JAAEUB01. The sequence continues at coordinate 2,277 of DAOUQO010000153.1, forward strand.
CCGGCATGTTCAGCATCATGGCAATATTGGCCAGGAATGCGACCAGAATGCCGCCTTGCTGGTCAATGAAAAACAGGCTGACCATGTTGATGGGCACCAGGATGAAAGCCACCCATATTTGAACCCAGACGGGCATGGCCCGAAAGGACACCCAGCAATTGATAACGATGCTTTGGTTATGTTTGTCTTGTTGCTCCATCAGCGGTCAGTACAAACCAAGACGTGGCTATTGGCAAGTCCAGCCCCCTCACAAAGCTGTGTATCACATCATTTTCGCCTCTGGGCTTGCAGCTTAGGGGGGCGTCGGGGTATGGGTCTGGGAACGTAATTTTAAGTCGGAGATCGTCATGGCAGGCCACTCAAAATGGGCAAACATCCAGCACCGCAAAGGGCGTCAGGATAAACTGCGTTCCAAACTGTTCTCAAAATTGTCAAAAGAAATCACCGTGGCCGCCAAAATGGGCGACCCTGACCCAGATAAAAACCCGCGCCTGCGCATGGCTGTAAAAGAGGCCAAAAGCCAATCCGTCCCAAAGGATGTAATTGATCGCGCCATCAAGAAATCAGCAGCGGGCGAAGGCGACAATTACGACGAAATCCGTTACGAAGGATATGGGCCGAACGGCGTTGCGGTGATTGTCGAGGCAATGACCGACAACCGCAATCGCACCGCGTCAACCGTGCGCTCAACCTTCACCAAAAACGGCGGCAATCTGGGCGAAACCGGATCGGTCGGGTTCATGTTCGACCGCGTTGGCGAAATTGTATACCCCGCCGATGCGGGCGACGCCGACACCGTAATGATGGCCGCGATCGAGGCCGGGGCAGACGATTGCGAAACCTCCGAAGATGGCCACGTTATTATTTGCGCTGACACCGATTTGAACGATGTTTCAACCGCGCTTGAAGCAGAGTTGGGCGAAAGCACCACCGCAAAACTGATCTGGCAGCCAAACATGACCACCGAACTGGATCTTTCAGGCATGGAAAAGCTGATGAAGCTGATCGACGCGCTGGAAGATGACGATGACATCCAGCGCATCACCACCAATTTCGAAGCATCCGACGAAGTACTGGCGCAGCTTTAATACCCGTTATTTTAAGGCTTTAACGCTTCTTTCGCCACGTAGCCAACCAGCGGCTAAACCGCCCTTTGGTTTTGTCGGCATGGGCATCGACACGGTCCCATGCCTCGCCAGCGTTGCTTAGGGCGGGGTCAATTGTGCGTTCGCGAAACTGTCGCCACATGGCGCGAATAAACAGCCCGCCGATGATGACAAAGACGAAAAAGAAGATGTTGAACCACGGAATAATCCGCACGTCGGGGCCATCAATCGGACGGATGGCAATCGCATTGGGATAGATGGTAAAGAACCGGTTGCGCCAACCATAATGGGTGATCACCACCCATTGTTCGGCGCCGGGTGCAGACATATTTGCCGACGCTTCCGCATGTAAATCCGAGCTGTCGAATTTGAAATATGGCGGCCAGATCCAGCCGGTATCTTCATTGCGGAACACCATTACTTTTTCGGTATCGCGCGGAATGAATCCGAACAAAAACGTCTGACGCCGCTGCGTGTTAATTAGGCGCATATCGCGGGTCGCCAGTTCGGTTGCGCCACTATCGGCCTGTGCAAAAAAGAACCGGTTAAAGGCGGTGAAATCCATGCGGATCACTTCGGTCGAGGTGATTTTGGCCACATCATGTTGCGGCAAAACATAATGCAGAACCGCAAAGACCAGCAAAAATGCCAGCGTTTTCAGGGTATTTTTTACGTAACGCATATTGTCCTCAATTCCAGTTGGTGGCGACCAGAACGCCAATAATAATCACCGTCGGCACCACATAGACCAGCATGATTAATTTCGGGCGAATGCCCGCATTATATTCGGTGATCCCCGCCTTAACATAGGCACCGCGCGCATCCATATCGTTGCTATCGGGGTTTTCTTCGGCCCAGTCATTTTCCAAATTTTCGCGCCGGATTGAGCGCGCATAAATCGACACTGCCACATAAATAATGCTTAGCACCACAAAGCCAAAAACAACCAGCCTTACCAGTCCCATTTTATCGTCCCCCTCGTACTGTGCCCCATGGGCCAACCATGGAAATTAGTTCTTCAATCGGTGCCTTTGTGGGCGCCTTTATCGGTGCTTCACGCCCGCCAAAAAGTGCTTCGCGCGCACCGGCCTTGTTTGCCATATAGTCACGATGCAGGAATTCCGCCACAAATTCACGCTTTTCTTCGGGCCATGTGGCGTAGGCGGCATAAAATGCTTCCTTATGACAGATAAAAAGCTGGCGAAAATCCAAGGGGGCAAGTTCAGATAGCATCTGGTTAATCAAGTTGCGATCTGGATGGTTTGGCCGCGCGCGCAGCGTATAGAAATACGCCGGATGATCGGATGTAATGCGCGGCCATTTGCCGTCATTTTCTGCCCAGCGCACCAAATCCGCCAGCCCCTTGAATGCCTTAGGCAGCCCCGCCCCCAACTGCTGGGCCACGTGGCGCAAATCGCGTGCATTCATATCGCCCAGATCCAGTTCGGCACTTGTTGCTGCATCCACCAAAATGAAATCCATCTTTTCGCGCAAAATCTGGGTGCCATTAACGCCACGCGCTTTTATCACTGGTTCAACCAGTTCGTTCAGTTCCAGAAAGGTCGCGATTCCGTTGGGTTCGCTGGCGGCAAAAACATCGGTAATCGGCAGCTTGCCCAGCCCCTTTTTGCCTGCAATCGCAATCGCGGCAGGGTGTTCAACATCGCGAAAAATATACAGGCCGCCAAAGTGGCTGGTGTAAAAATTATCCTGCGAATAGCTGGGTTTATCCAAAATAATCGGGTTGCGTGTGACATCGCCAGTTTGCTTGGCCAGCCCGATCATTTGGGCGATTAGCACATCATCAAACCATGCATCAGGGGCCTGCTGAAATTCATCAATCTTGGCCGCCAATGCGCGGGCATTTTTGACATGGCTTTGGGTTGTGTCTGCCTCGACCACAATTTTGCGAATGTCAAAAATTCGCGCCGCCGCGCCGACCTCAAACACCGAATTCATCAATTCGCCCGCCACCGCGTCACGCGCGGTCAAGGCAAATAACTTGGCTTCGTTTTCATCAATAAACTGGCGCAGAATTCCGCGCGAGGTCGAAAATTTAGCGTTCAGCAAAGGCGCCTTGGCCTGATCCGTGGTCAAGATAATAAACTGACGGTTACAGCCGTTCGGGTTCAGGTACAGATCATCCCCCAGCTCATCACCAATTTCGGGCGCGAACCCCGAAATATCCATGTGAAATTCGCCCAATTTAGTGCGCTTGCCCGTCAGGCTTTCCAGCGCGCGATTATAGCGTTCGATCAAGGCGGGGCTGTCGACCCGCACCAGATTGCCAAACATAAGACCGCGTTCAATTAAACGTTTCACCAAACCACTTCCTTCCAGCGTCG
>DAOUQO010000076.1 GCA_030625565.1 Aliiroseovarius sp.
CTGCTGGATTTGATGGGGCTTGATTTACCACCGGAAATGACCGGACGGAGCCTGTTGGAAACATGAGGCAGCGCTTTAATAGTATCAAAACCATTTCAAGGGCTGGGCTGGGCCCAAAAATGCGCCTTTTCCGGCGTGTGCCACGCGGTATTTTTACCCTTTTTCTGGGTGCCATGTTGTTTGCGGCGCCGCTTTCACCTGCCCACGCACAAACCGACCCCGCCGAAAGTGCACGTTTGGCCACGATTGCGCTTGGCCAAGCCGCCGTTGCGTTGCGACAGGCAGATGGTTCGCGTGATCGCGTGGCCGCCCTGACCCAGACTGTGCGCGCCTATGAAACCGGCCTTGATGCCATGCGCGAAGGCCTGCGTCGTGCAACCATTCGCCAAGCTGCAATTCAGGCCATGTTTGATGCCGACCGCGACCGGCTTTCGCGCCTGTTGGGTGTTTTGCAATCGGTCGAGGCAATGCCAGCCCCCGTTACCCTTTTGCATCCCGACGGGGCGCTGGGTGCCGCGCGTTCCAGCATGATCTTGTCGGATGTGGTTCCCAGCCTGCAGGCCGAAGCCGAAAATCTGCGTCGCAACCTAAAGGAAATGGCTGACCTGCGCGCCCTGCAAGAAGGCGCTGTTAACGTGCTTGAGGATGGCTTGGCAGGCGTTCAGGATGCCCGCGCGGCGCTTAGCCTTGCAATTTCTGACCGAACTGATCTGCCGCGTCGCTTTTTTGCCGACCAAGCGCAAATGCGCATTCTGTTCAACGCGACCGACACATTAGAAAGCTTTGCCGATGGCCTGATGCAGATCGATGTTTTGCCGGGTTCCGCAATTGATACCGCCATTGTTGGTTTTTCTGAGCGCAAGGGCCACCTGATCCTGCCGGTTTTTGGCCGCCTGTTGCACCGCTATCTTGAAACCGATGCCGCCGGAATTGCGCGGCCCGGTTTAATTTTAGCGACCCGCGCGCTTTCGCTGGTCACCCTGCCTGCGCCTGCAACGATCCGCTATGCGGGCCCTCTTTTGGATTACGGGCAGGTGGCGATTATTGAGCCAAGCGAGGGATATCTGATCATCCTTGCCGGTATGGGGCAGGTATATGGTGCGGTCGGCGAAGTTCTGCCAGAAGGCGCGCCTATTGGTATGATGGGCGGTCAAACGCCGCAAACTCAAGCATTTTTGATCGAAGCACAGCAAGGAATCACCACAGGCCATTCCGAAACCCTGTATATTGAGATAAGAGAACACGGATCGCACGTGGACCCCGGCGCGTGGTTTGCGCTAAACGGGGAATGACTCAGTGAAAAAACGAGGCAAGATGAAAAAGTTTATTATGGCCGCCCTTGGCGGAACTTTGGCGGGAACGCTGTTAACAACACAAATCGCGGGGCCGTTGCTGGCTCAGGAAGATGCGCGCAGCACCAGCGTTTATGAACAGCTGGACCTGTTTGGCGATGTGTTTGAACGCATCCGCGCAAGTTATGTCGAAGACGTTGATGAACGCGCACTGATCGAAGCGGCGATTAACGGCATGCTGCAATCACTGGATCCGCATTCAAGTTTCCTGCCTCCGGCCGAAGCGGAAGACATGCGCGAACATACGCGCGGCTCATTTGGCGGACTTGGCATTGAAGTGACCCAAAAAGAAGGCTGGGTCGAAGTGGTGTCGCCTATGGATGGCACTCCGGCGTTTGAGGCCGGAATTGAATCCGGTGATATCATCACGCATGTGGACGGCGAAAACCTGTTTGGCCTGACCCTGAACGAAGCGGTTGTGCTGATGCGTGGCCCTGTTGGCAAAGAAATTATCATAACCGTTGTGCGCAAAGACGTTGATGAACCTTTCGATGTGTCGATTATTCGCGATGAAATAAAACTGACTGCCGCGACAGTGCGCGCTGTTGGCAAAACCGTTGTCTTGCGCCTGACCACATTCAACGACCAAACCTATCCCAACATGGCCGAAGGGCTGGCCAAGGTTGTGGATGAAATGGGCGGCATGGATAACGTCGAAGGCTTTGTGCTGGATCTACGTAATAACCCTGGCGGGCTGGTTAGTTCCGCCATTGCCATTGCGGATGCCTTTCTTGAGGAAGGCGAAATCATGTCCACCCGTGGCCGCGACCCTGAAGAAAGCGAACGGGTCAATGCGCGCCCCGGTGATCTGACCGAAGGTAAACCACTGGTGGTGCTGATCAATGGCGGGTCGGCGTCGTCATCGGAAATTGTTTCCGGTGCGCTGCAAGACCACCATCGGGGAATCATTGTCGGGGTGCAAAGCTTTGGCAAAGGATCGGTGCAATCACTGATGCCGCTGCGTGGGGACGGCATGATGCGCCTGACAACGGCGCGGTACTACACGCCATCGGGGCGCTCCATTCAAGCCCTGGGAATTTCACCCGACATCGTGGTTGTGCAACCCCCGCGCACGCCTGAAGGCGAAGAAGTCGAAGAAGTGGTTGATCGTTTCTCACGGACCGAAGCAGAATTGCGCGGTGCCTTGGATAATGACAGCCTGACTGAAGACCAGCGCGCGGAAATCATCGCCGCTCAGGAAGCCGCTGAAGAAGCCGCCAAACTGCGCGACGAAGATTTCCAGCTCAGCTATGCTGTGGATCTTTTGAAAGGTCTGGCAACCATTTCTGGGCAATAAATAAATTTCCCCACCGCTGCGCTGAATGCGTGGCGGTGGGGTGGAAACCTGCACTGTTTGCATGTGGCAACCGTATCATAAAGGTGGCGCTTGCCCTCGTTACAGGGCGCCCTGTAATGTGGCAGTACATCCTATTTTTAGGCCATAAGGATTTTCAATGCCCCGAAAAATGTCCCCTGAAGATATCTCTAGCCTGCCCTACCGCCGTTGCGTTGGCATTATGCTTGTAAACGCTGCGGGCAAGGTTTTCGTTGGCCAGCGGATCGATACCGAAGGCGCGTGGCAGATGCCGCAGGGTGGCATCGACAAAGGTGAAAAACCACGCGAAGCAGCCTTGCGCGAACTGGTTGAAGAAACCGGAATACCCGCTGATCTGGTCACGGTTGAGGCCAAGCACCCTGATTGGCTGACGTATAATTTACCACATGATATTGTCCCAAAAATCTGGAAGGGGCGTTACCAAGGCCAGAAACAACGCTGGTTCCTTTTGCGGTTTCAGGGCGATGACACGCAGATAAACATCCAAACAGAACACCCTGAATTTTCGCACTGGAAATGGCTGGATCCCGACGCGCTGGTTGAAAACATAGTGCCGTTCAAGCGTGAAATTTATGCAGCCGTTATTGCGGGCTTCAAGGACAAGCTTTAAACGAACTGTTCTTGAATCAACCGTTCCTCAAGCCCGTGGCCGGGGTCGAACAAAATCCGGTGATCAATGGTCTGTTCCGAACGGATTTCAACCGCGATGACATCGCGCACCGACCGGCTGTCGGCATCGGCCATAACCGGACGCTTTTCGGGCTCAAGCACATCAAAACGCACCACCGCATCCTTGGGTAACAACGCCCCGCGCCAGCGGCGGGGGCGAAAGGCAGACATTGCCGTCAGGGTCAAAACATCGGCCCCGATTGGCAGGATCGGGCCGTGGGCCGAATAATTATACGCGGTGGACCCCGCCGGTGTTGCCACCAGCGCGCCGTCGCAAATTAGCATATCCATGCGCACGCGCCCATCAACGCTAATCTTTAATTTTGCCGCCTGAGGTCCGGCGCGCAGCAGGGATACTTCGTTAATTGCCAGTGCTTCGCGCACCGATCCATCGACGCATTCTGCCCGCATTGCCAAGGGGTTAATCACGGTTTCCTCAGCGGCTCTTAGGCGTTCAAGCAAGTCATCACTGGTGAATTCATTCATCAAAAACCCGACAGTTCCGCAATTCATTCCGTAAACCGGCACGTCCAATTCCTGGGTTGAATGCAGGATATGCAGCATAAAACCATCACCGCCAAGCGCCACGATCACATCGGCCTGCGCGGCATCCACATTGCCATATTGCGCCACCAGTTTTTTATGCGCTTTTTGCGCAACTTCAGCGTTGCTGGCAGAAAAGTGGATTTTCCCCTGATGTAAATTGGCCATTTTCGGGTTTCCTTGGTTATTTGCGTCCACGTTTCACCCAAACCGCACAAAATGCAAACGTATTTCAAAATAATATACTCTGATTTAAAATTTGATTTTCTTTTGGACCTAACCTTGATTATTTTTAAAAACCGACTTTGTTTGTTAGATAACCTTTTCACACACACCCCGAAAGGTGATTTCTTATGCCAAGAATGCCCAACCCGACCCGCCGTACATTTTTGCGTTCCGGTGCTGCACTGTGCGCGCTTGGCAGTCTTGGTGGGCTGCCTGCCTTTGGGGCCGCTGGTTTTAATCATAAAAACCGCCTTGCTATTCCGCCATTGGATCTTGGCGAAATCAAGGATGGCACACGTGAATTTGGGCTACAGCTGCAACATGGTATTTCTGAATTTTTTGCAGGTTATGAAACCCCGACCAAAGGCATCAACGGTGCTTATTTAGGGCCTGTTTTACGAATGCGACACGGCGAAACGGTGCGTTTGAATGTGACCAATAATCTGGACCATGACAGCACGCTGCACTGGCACGGCTTCAACCTTCCTGCCAGCGCTGATGGTGGGCCCCATCAGGTGATCAGGCCGGGGGATACGTGGTCGCCCAGCTTTGAAATCCGTGAACGCGCCGCAACAATGTGGTTTCATTCCCACCTTATGGGCCAGACTGCGGCACAAGTTTGGGCAGGCCTTGCCGGCATGGTGATCATCGATGACGATACAGCAGATGCGCTGGATTTACCGTCCGAATATGGCGTGGATGACATTCCGCTGGTCTTGCAAGACAGACGTTTTAGCCGCGATGGTAGTATGGCGTATAAAAGTTCAATGCATGACCGGATGGCCGGAATGCAGGGCAATTATCCGGTGTTGAACGGGACGATATCGCCGTATCTTGAGGTAAGCCACGAAAAGGTTCGTCTGCGGTTGCTAAACGGGGCGAATGCCTCGATTTATAATTTGACATTCCGTGATGAACGCACGTTCCAGTTGGTTGGCACTGATGGCGGGCTGTTAACTGCTCCGGTCGAGTTAACCCAGTTGCGTCTGGCCCCCGGTGAGCGCGCCGAAATTGTGGTTGATTTCAGCGATGGCGCGCCAGCGTTACTGGAAAGCATTGGCGGCAGGGGAATGGGCGGCGAACAAAGTCCAACCTTTGATCTGCTGGAATTTCGCCTGAAGGCGCAATTAGCCCCGTCGCCACAAGTGCCTGAAAAATTAGCTGATTTGCCTGTACCTGATGCCGATAGTGCCATGCGCACACGCCGGTTTCTGCTGGAAATGCCCGGTATGGGAATGGGGATGATGATGGGCGGCGGCTTTACCATTAACGGCGAAGAAATGGATATGGCGCGCATTGATCATGTGGTTAAACGTGGCGAAGCCGAGATTTGGGAAATTGAAAATGCCGGCCCGATGGCGCACCCGTTTCACGTACATAACACCCAGTTTCGCATTCTTGATAAAGCAGGGCGCCCACCTGCCCCAGCCGAGGCAGGATTAAAGGACACGGTTTTGGTTGAGCCCGGTGAAGTTGCACGCATTTTAATCCGGTTTGATCATTATACGGATCCGGACCGGCCTTATATGTATCATTGTCATATTCTGGAGCATGAGGATGCAGGCATGATGGGGCAGTTTACGGTGGTTTAGGGCCTCGCTTTGCTCGGCAGATTTAAGGCCTCCGGCGGGGATATTTCCGGAAAAATGAAAGAGTACAAGAGCGGCGGGTCGCACTGAGAAGGTGCTTTGTCGTTTTATGAGTTCCCGAAAGCGCTTTGGTCAGTTAAAGAGCGCTTAAGTGCGAATACATTAAGGCATGAGGAGACACGCCATGACCACACCTGCCCAAAATACAAAGTTTTTCACTGAAACGCTTGCAAGCCGTGATCCAGAGGTTTTTGCCACCTTGAAGGGTGAATTAGGCCGCCAGCGTGATGAAATTGAATTGATTGCATCGGAAAATATTGTTTCGGCGGCGGTGATGGAAGCCCAAGGATCTGTTCTGACCAACAAATACGCGGAAGGCTACCCCGGCCGCCGGTATTATGGCGGCTGCCAGTGGGTTGATGTGACCGAGAATTTGGCGATTGACCGTGCCAAGCAATTATTTGGCTGTGAGTTTGTGAATGTGCAGCCAAATTCCGGCAGTCAGGCCAATCAGGGCGCGTTCATGGCGATGATCCAGCCTGGCGACACGATTTTGGGGATGAACCTTGCATCGGGTGGTCATTTGACCCACGGGGCGGCGCCGAACCAATCTGGTAAATGGTTTAACGCGGTGCAATACGGCGTGAAGCGTGAAGACAATTTGATTGATTATGACGAGGTTGCAGCCCTTGCCAAGGAGCATCAGCCAAAGCTGATTATCGCTGGTGGTTCAGCCATTCCACGCCAGATTGATTTTGCCAAGTTCCGCGAAATTGCTGATAGTGTTGGTGCATTTTTGCTGGTGGATATGGCGCATTTTGCCGGTCTGGTTGCAGCGGGCGAACACCCTAATCCGTTTCCTTATGCGGATGTGGCGACCACAACCACCCACAAAACCCTGCGCGGGCCGCGTGGCGGGATGATCCTGACCAACAACGAAGCGCTTTCAAAGAAGATCAATTCAGCCATTTTCCCAGGCCTTCAGGGTGGCCCGCTGGAGCACGTGATTGCCGCCAAGGCGGTTGCCTTTGGCGAAGCGTTGCAACCTGAATTCAAGACCTATCAAAAGGCAGTTCGCGCCAATGCGGTGGCGCTGGCTGACCAGTTGATGAAGGGGGGGCTGGATATCGTCACCGGTGGCACCGACACCCATCTAATGCTGGTTGATCTGCGCCCCAAGGGCGTGAAGGGCAACGCCACTGAAAAGGCGCTGGGCCGCGCAAATATCACAACTAACAAAAACGGCATTCCGTTTGATCCGGAAAAACCGTTTGTCACATCCGGCATTCGTCTTGGCACACCTGCGGGCACCACCCGTGGTTTTGGCGAGGCCGAGTTTCGCGAAATCGCTGACATGATTGTCGAGGTCGTGGATGGGCTGGCCGCCAATGGCGTTGAGGGCAACGGTACGGTTGAACAGGCCGTGAAGGCCAAGGTTGCCACGCTTTGCGCGCGGTTTCCGATGTATGACAACCTGTAGGGCCACGGCAAACGCATGAATAATCAGCCTATCGAGCGCCGCTTGGGTAATGCCATGCGCGCGCGCCTGCCCCTTTGGGCGGCTGAGTTTGTTATGTTCACCCTGAAACAGGCCTGGGCGGTGTTGTTTGGCGTGGCGATGCTGGTGGGTATCGTCATAAGCAAGGCAATCTGGCAACCCGACTGGGCCTTGGCGCGCTATGATGCACTGGTGCTGTATGGCGTTGTTATTCAGGTTATGTTTTTGTGGCTCAAGCTGGAAACATGGCGCGAGGCCAAGGTTATTTTGCTGTTTCACCTGACCGGCACAATCATGGAGATATTCAAGGTTAACGCCGGATCCTGGGCCTATCCCGAGCCAGGACTGTTCAAACTGTATGGCGTGCCGCTGTTTTCGGGGTTTATGTACGCATCAGTTGGCAGCTTTATGGCGCGGGTCATTCGTCTTTTTGATATGCGTTTCGCCCCCTATCCGCCATTTTGGGTGGCGGGCCTATTTGCCACGGCGATCTATCTGAATTTCTTTACCCATCACTATATTTATGACATCCGCATTGCGTTATTTGCCGGGTCCCTGATTTTGTTTTTACGCACACGCATCTGGTTCACCATCGGGCGGGTGTACTGGATGCCCCTGCCATTGGCCGCATTTCTGACCAGCCTTTTCTTATGGATCGCTGAAAATATCGGCACCAATACCGGCACTTGGGTTTATGCGGGGGATGCAGGGGCGGCTGAATTTTCCTGGGTCAGCTTTTCCAAACTTGGAAGCTGGTATTTGCTGCTTTATGTCAGCTTTGTCACAGTTTCACTGGTGTATCGTGATGCTTTTGGGGTGGCTAAAGAAAACCACGCCAGCCCAGAATAATCACCAACAGGCCCACCAGCATCATTAGGTTAAACGCCAACTTTGCCAGCCAATCCAGAATAATTCCGCGCCGTCGGGCGCCAGCATCCAGATTGGTCAGAAAACGCTCTACATTCGCAAATGCGCGTTCCAGGTTTTCAGGGTCTATTTGGCGCGACAGCTTGGGGTGCGCTTCAAACGCCACGGCATCAACCAGCATTGTTGCATCGGTGCGGATATGTTTGGGCAGGTTTCGTCCCGCGCGTGCCAGCTTGGCCGCCAGCCCCGCGCCGCGCACGCCCAGTTTTTCTTCGATCAGTTGCGCCAGATGATCGGCGCTTTCGTGCAGGTCCATATGCAGCACTTACCCCAAAGATTTTTCCGCGCGCACCTTTCGCGCCCGCGCATCCGCCTTTAATACAGGCCTATGTTAGAAATGACCACATTTGGCAGCGATACATTGCATGCCCCCGTTTTGATTGTGCATGGCCTGTTTGGCTCGGCCCGAAATTGGCGTGCGATTGCCAAGCGCATGGCCGCAACCCGACGCATTATCACCGTTGATATGCGCAATCACGGGGCCAGTTTTTGGGCCGATAGTCAAAGTTATGGCGATATGGCACATGACCTTGCCAAGGTCATCGAAAGCCTTGGCACCCCCGTTGATCTGGTGGGTCATTCAATGGGCGGCAAGGCCGCGATGGTGCTGGCATTAGGCAGGCCTGATCTGGTTAATCGCCTGCTGGTCGCAGATATTGCACCTGTGGCTTACGCACATTCGCAAAACCACCTGATTGATGCGATGCGCGGGCTGGACCTTAGTAATATCACCACCCGAATGCAGGCTGATGCCGCCCTTGCCGGTGCGATTGACACGCCCGAGGTGCGGGCATTTTTGCTGCAATCACTGGACGTACAGGAAAAATGCTGGCGGCTGAACCTTGAGGTGCTGGCGCGCGACATGGATCTAATCACCGGATTTCCAGAAGTCCAAGGCCAGTTTTTGGGTCCTACACTGTTTTTGGCTGGGGCGAATTCAGATTATATTTTGCCCGAACACCGCGCCCGCATTCGAAGCCTTTTTCCAGCAGCCAAACAAGCAAAGCTGCCTAAAGCGGGTCATTGGCTGCACGCCGAAAATCCGCGCGCATTTATTGCGACGATGCAGGTATTTTTCAATATTTAGATTTGCGTGAACTTAGTGCGTCCAGACCCGACGGCGATTAGTGGCGAAATTTTCGCCGTATCCACCGGGGCGGATCACCGCTTTGCGTTTGTGCGGTTTGCTAACCACGGCGTCAATTCCGTGCGCCTTGGCGTAATCTTCGGCTGCATCTAAAGTATCAAACCGCAACTTAACCTGGCTTTGCGTATCACTTGAACCAGTCCAGCCCATAAGGGGGTCAAGTGCGCGCGCCTCATCCGGTGCAAATTCCAGAACCCAAGCATGGGTTTTGGCCATACCAGAGGTCATGGCATTACGGGCAGGCTGATAAATACGGGCGCGCATAATTTTTCCTTCATAAGACTCTTGAATGACTTATCCTAAACCCGCGCCCCTTACGCAAGCCTGAAACTACCTAGAACAAGATCAGGCGCGCCGCTGAAACCAGCACCGCCACCCGAACCAACACCTTAAAGATCGAAAGGTTGATATATTTTAAAAATATCCGGCCTAAAATTGCCCCTAAAATGATCACGGGCACAAACATCAAATCAACGCTTAACGATGCTGGCGTGATCAGGCCAAGACTGACGGCAAACGGCACTTTGGCGATGTTCATCAGCAGGAAATACCAACTGCGCGTACCGACAAAGCCGGCCTTGCCCAGCTTGAATTGCAACAGATAAACGCTAAAAATCGGGCCGGCGGCGTTGGCCACCATTGACGCTGCCCCGGCAGCTACGCCCGCGATAAATGTGGCGATCCAGCCGGTTGCGTGACGCTTAAGGCTTTCGCTAAGCCCAAGATCCAGCACCAGCATTGCCAAAATGATCCAACCGATGGTTCCGGTGAAATTTCCCTCAGGCAAAATGCGTAGCAGACCAAAGCCCAGCACCACGCCGATCAAGGCCATCGGCAGCAAGCGCAGCAGTAATTTCCATTGGCAAGCGCGGCGATAATATAGCACCGCCATGATATCGGCAGCAATCAGCATTGGTAACATCAAGCCCGGAGACGCCTTGCCCGGCACCGCCAGCGCCATCAGCAATACCGCCAAAATACCAACACCCCCAACCGAGGTTTTGGTAAACCCGATCAGCAAGGCCGCCACACCGATATATGTATATGAAAGCCAGCTTAGATCCATCACGCCACCAATAATGGCCCTTCGGGATGAAGGAAAGCGCTTAGATGTGGCGCGGTGGGGACGGGGTAAGTTAAGTTGACTGTCGATCAGCAACGAGGGAGCGAGGGGTGGGGTGGGTGTTGCGTTGCGATCGACAGTCAGAGTTGCTGCTTGCCCTTACAGGCTACTCTGCAAAAATTATTACTGCAAGAAGAAAATACACTTTTAGTTGTATCTAAATAAATACAATTCACCTC
>DAOUQO010000043.1 GCA_030625565.1 Aliiroseovarius sp.
ACAACATTCGCCGCAGCGCAGGCAATAGGGTGGCCAATATAGGTGTGGCCATGCTGGAAAAACCCGCTGCCGTTTTCAATGGCGGCATAAATTTCGCCAGTACACAGCATTGCGCCGATCGGCTGATAACCCGCGCCCAGACCTTTGGCGATTGTGATGATATCGGGCACGATGCCTTCTTGCTCATAGGCAAACAGGGTGCCGGTGCGCCCCATGCCGCACATGACTTCGTCCAGAATTAGCAGCACGCCGTATTGATCACAAATTTCGCGGATGCGTTTGAAATATCCCGGCACAGGCGGGACCGCGCCCAAAGTTGCGCCCACTACCGGTTCGGCAATAAAGGCGCCAACAGTTTCAGGGCCAAGGCGCAGCAATTCTGCTTCCAGCTCGTTGGCGACGCGCTGGCCATATTCAAACTGTGTTTCGCCAGATTGAAGGCCGCGATATTCATAACACGGCGCAATATGCGAGGTTTCGATCATCAAGGGCGCGAAAGGTTGTTTGCGCCATGCATTGCCGCCAGCTGCAAGTGCGCCCAAGGTGTTGCCGTGATAACTTTGACGACGGGCAATAAAACGGTGGCGCTGCGGCTGGCCGATTTCGATGCAATATTGGCGGGCAAGTTTCAGGGCGGCCTCGACCGCCTCGGACCCACCCGACACCAAATATGCCCGATCCATTTTATGGCCAGTGCCAGCGGCCAGTTTGTTGGCCAGCGTTTCGGCGGGTTCCGAGGTGAAAAAACTGGTATGGGCATAGGCAAGGCTGTCGGCCTGTTGCTTGATGGCATTGATAACGTCGCTATCACCATGGCCTAGACACGAAACCGCCGCACCACCCGAGCCGTCGAAATATTGCTTGCCGGCGGCGTCATACAAATAAACACCCTGACCGCGTGTTGCGACGGGGGGGTGGGATTTAGTATGGCGCGGAAAGACATGTGACATAGGGTTGCCCTCGTTAGTGATGAAACGCGTGTATCACCCTTGAAACATATGAATCAAATGTTGACAAGGTGTGAAACAGGTGAAACAAGGCGTTTACCTTGGGAGGGGCTGAATCACTTGGGCGAAGCGCTGAACATCAGACTTGCACCGGTTTACGGATCGCTAAGCGCTAAGTTGCAGCGCGCGGCTGATTATGTCGTGGCGCATCCTGTTAATACAGCAACCCGCCCGCTGCGCGCTTTGGCTAACGAAAGCGGCGTTGCGCCTGCTACGTTTTCGCGTCTGGCAAAGGCGCTTCAATATGACAGCTTTGATGCGCTGCGTGATGTGATTCGAATTTCAATTGGCCGCCAGGTAGATAGCTTTTCAACCCGCGCCGAACGCCTTGAGGCCGAACATGGTAGCGGTGAAACCGATTTTACCACCGCCTATATGGATGCCTGCATCGATAATATCCGCACCTTGGGTGCGCAGATTGATCGCACACAACTGAACGAAGCGGTTCAAAGGTTAAGTGCGGCGCGCAAGGTCGTGTCGCTGGGCGCGCTGGGTTCGGCAAATGTTGCGGAATACATGGCGTATATGGCCAGTTTCATCACCGATAATTGGCGGCTTGCCGGCCATGCGGGGTCATCTTTGGGCAGTACGCTGGTCGGGATGGATGAACGCGACGCGATTGTTATTATCACCAAGCCACCGTTTGTGCCACGCGTTCTGAACGCCGCCAAGCTGGCGCATGAGCGCGGCATCTATGTGGTCGTTATAAGTGACACGCACACCTGTCAGGCATTGCAATATGCATCATCAGGGTTCATTGTGCCCACCGATACACCGCATTTCTTTTCATCTTATACCGCAACTATTTTTCTAGTCGAAACAATTATCGGAAAGCTGGCCGCGCAGGCCGGATCCAGTGAACGCATCGCAATAATAGAACAACACAACCGTCGTCTGCAGGAAGCCTGCGACGGCACCAACCTGAACTAAGCTATACATCAACTAAGGGAGAAAATGATGTTTAATAAAATGAAACTTGGCGTTGCAGTGGTTGCACTGAGCGCAATGATGGCTCCGGCAGCAATTGCCGAAGAGTTCATCACAATCGGTACAGGCGGCGTTACTGGCGTTTACTACCCAACAGGTGGCGCGATTTGCCGTCTGGTCAACAAAGGTCGCAAAGAACACGGCATTCGTTGTTCCGTAGAATCCACAGGCGGTTCGGTTTACAACATCAATACCATTCGCGAAGGCGAACTGGAATTTGGTGTGGCCCAATCTGATTGGCAGTACCACGCCTATCACGGTACTTCGAAATTCGAAGATGCAGGTCCATTTGAAGATCTGCGCGCTGTGTTCTCGGTTCACGCTGAACCCTTCACTGTTGTTGCACGTGCCGATTCCGGCATCACTACGTTTGACGACCTGCGCGGCAAACGCGTAAACATTGGTAACCCTGGTTCCGGCCAGCGTGGCACAATGGAAGTTCTGCTGGAAGCCAAAGGTTGGACAACTGACGATCTGGCCCTTGCAACCGAGCTGAAAGCATCCGAGCAGTCCGCAGCACTTTGCGACAATCAGATCGACGCAATGGTTTACACTGTTGGTCACCCATCGGGTTCTATCCAAGAAGCAACAACTGCATGTGATTCTGTTCTTGTAACAGTTGACGGCGCTGCGGTTGCTGGCCTGATCGATGATAACGATTATTACCGTTCAGCAATGATCCCCGGTGGCATGTATCGTGGTAACGACGCTGATGTTGCAACATTCGGTGTTGGCGCGACATTCGTGACATCTGCCAGCGTTTCCGAAGATGCGGTTTACGCAGTTGTTTCTGCTGTGTTTGAAAACATTGAAGATTTCCGCAAACTGCACCCTGCATTTGCGCATCTTGACCCAGAGCAAATGGCGACTGCCGGTCTGTCCGCTCCGCTGCACCCTGGTGCTGCTAAGTATTACAAAGAGCAAGGCTGGATCGACTAATAGCGTTATCCATTTAACAAACAAGGGTAGAGGCAGCTTGCTGTCTCTACCCACAAATATTTTCAGAAAACAGAATAAAGCCGCATTAAAGCGGATGTTCAGGGAGAGTGATGATGTCTGACAATGGTTCAGAAAACCGTCCACTAAGTGAAGAAGAGCTGCAGGAACTGGTTTCCTCGTCTGATGCGGGGGCCCGAAGTCCGGCAGGTGCTGTTGGCACATTGCTGGCCGTTGTGGCAATAATCTGGGCTGTGTTTCAGGTAATCCTGGCATCCCCCTTGGCCCCGTATATTTTACCCGGGGACCTTATTAATAATTCGCGCCAAATCCATCTGGGCTTTGCTATATTCCTGGCGTTTTTGGCTTACCCGGCGCTTAAATCATCGCCGCGCAACTATATCCCGATCCAAGACTGGATCATGGGCCTCGCGGGGACGTTCATCGCGCTTTACGGTTATTTCTTTTACGACAAGATCGTGAAATCCGGTGGCCTTGCTGATGACATGGACAAGTGGTTCGCGCTGGTTGGCCTGATTTTGCTGTTCGAAGCTGCGCGTCGCGCGCTTGGACCGGCAATGGCAATCATTGCCACGATCTTTATGATGTATGTCTTTTTCGGTTCCTCCGAAATTGTGCCGGATGTGATCCGCTGGAAGGGCGCATCCCTGAAGAAAGCCATGAGCCACATGTGGATCACCTCGGAAGGTGTGTTTGGCATCGCTTTGGGTGTTTCAACGAAATTTGTTTTTCTGTTCGTGCTGTTCGGCGCGCTTTTGGACAAAGCCGGCGCTGGCAACTATTTCATCAAAATGGCGTTTGGCGCTTTGGGGCACCTTAAGGGTGGACCAGCCAAGGCGGCGGTTGTTGGTTCTGCGGCGACTGGCCTGATCTCAGGCAGCTCGATCGCGAATGTTGTAACAACAGGTACCTTCACCATTCCGCTGATGAAGCGGGTCGGGTTCTCGTCTGAAAAGGCGGGCGCGGTTGAGGTGGCCAGTTCGGTGAACGGTCAGATCATGCCACCCGTGATGGGCGCGGCTGCATTCTTGATGGTGGAATATGTTGGCATTTCATATGTCGAGGTAATCACCCACGCCTTCCTGCCTGCAACGATTTCTTATATCGCGCTGGTGTATATCGTGCATCTTGAAGCCGTTAAAAACAATATGCCAACCTTGGGCAACCGGGTTGTATCCATGGGTAAAACCATCGGCGGCATGGCCGGGTTCTTTGTTGGCTTTGCAGCGCTGTGTTACGGGGTGCAATACCCGGTTGGCTGGGTTGTTGCGATGATGCCAGAAAATGCCGCTTGGGCATTGGCCATATTGGTCTTCGCAGCGTATATGGCTTTGCTTTGGGTTGCTTCAACGGTGGATGATCTGGAAGCAGATGATCCTAACGCCAAAGAAGTTGAACTGCCAGTTATTGCCGAAATCTATAAGGCTGGCCTGTACTATATCCTGCCTATCATTGTTTTGGTTTACTTCCTGATGATCGAACAAAAATCACCTGGCCTGTCCGCGTTTTGGGCAACCATGCTGTTGTTTGTTATCTTGCTGACCCAGCGCCCGCTTAAGGCGATGTTCCGGGCGCAAAGTGATCTGGTAGAACATGCAAAATCCGGACTTGCCGATTTGGTGCAAGGCCTGATTGACGGTTCACGCAACATGATCGGTATCGGGCTGGCAACAGCCACGGCCGGTGTGATTGTTGGTACAGTTACCCTAACAGGTGTCGGGCAAGTTATGGCCGATCTGGTTGAGTTCCTGTCGGGTGGTAACCTGATTGCGATGCTGGTTCTGGTTGGTCTTTTGTCCCTGATCCTTGGGATGGGCCTGCCGACAACGGCGAACTATATCGTTGTGTCATCCCTGATGGCCGGTGTTGTGGTTGAACTGGGCGCGCAAAATGGCCTGATCGTGCCGTTGATCGCGGTGCACTTGTTCGTGTTCTACTTTGGTATCATGGCAGATGTGACACCGCCTGTGGGGCTTGCAAGTTTCGCGGCCGCAGCGGTTTCCGGTGGCGATGCCATTCGCACCGGGTTTATCGCTTTCTTCTACAGCCTGCGCACAGTGGCCTTGCCATTCGTGTTCATCTTCAACACAGATTTGTTGCTGATTGATGTGACCTGGATGCAGGGGATATTGGTGTTTGTTACCGCCTCGATTGCCATATTGGTGTTCACTGCGGGCACCATGGGTTGGTTCCTGACCAAAAGCCGTATCTATGAAAGCATCGGCCTTTTGCTGGTGGCGTTCTTGTTGTTCCGGCCTGATTTCTTCATGGACCGTTTGCAGCCTCCGTTTGAAATGGTTGAACCTGCTGCGTTTGAACAGGCGTTGGGCAATGCACAATCGGGTGACAGTATTCGCCTGATCGTTTCGGGGCCTGATTTTGATAGCGGTGAAGTCAAAGAAGTCACCTTGGTTCTGCCGGTTTCCGGCGATGCAGACGGCGCAGCCCGGATGCAAGAAGCAGGCTTGGCCTTGATGATGGACGAAGGCGCTGCGGTAATGGAGGAGCCAATGTTCGGCACCATCTTTGCCGACAATCTTAGCACCTTTGATTTCTACGGCGACAGTCCTGTTGCGCTGGTTCAGGTTCAGGCACCTGCGATCCAGATGGCAAAAGAATTGGTCTTCATTCCGGCCCTGTTGCTGCTGGCACTAATTGCCATGCTGCAAAAAGGTCGGGTTAATAAAAAAGGAGAAGCAGCATGAGCAATACTGTTCTTTGCGCCATTGATGTCAGCAATAAAGGCCGCGACAGTAATGTCGTGAAACAGGCGGCACGTATTGCCGCGCTGGAAGGCGCCCAGTTGGATGTCATCACGGTGATGCCCGATTTCGGAATGAGTGTAGTGGGTGGCTTTTTTGACAAAAGCCACCTGACAGAAGCAACAGAGCGGACAAAGACCGATCTGAACGCACTGGTTCTGGATGCCCTTGGCGAAGAAGCCAATGCAAAGGTCCGCCACCTTGTTGCGATTGGCACTGCCTATGAGGAAATTTTGAGCGCAGCAAAGGCAAATGGTGCGTCGCTTATCGTCATTGGCGCCCACAAGCCTGATTTCAAGGACTACCTTCTGGGGCCAAATGCTGCACGGGTTGTGCGCCATTCGGATTGTTCGGTTTACGTCGTGCGTTAGGCCGAGGTACTATAATATATCAAAAAAGAGCCGGTGCTTACCCAAGCGCCGGCTCTTTTTACGTTATCAGGCCGGTTCTAATCTTGGGCAGGCTCTGAAAGAAACAGTTGAATATCGTGGCCCAATCCTGATTGATGCAATCAGTCAGAACTTCAAAGATGTAAACGCGCCAATATGGCGGTGGATGGGGTGGAAATGGGCAAAGTATCTGAAACAATTGTTGTGATCGGCGCGGGCATCGTTGGTATGTCAACGGCGATCTGGCTGCAGCGGGCTGGTAAATCGGTGATCGTGGTCGACAAAGGTGTGCCCGGTATGGGCACGTCGTATGGCAATGGCGGCATTATCGTTCCCTGCGGCATTGCCCCTGTGACCGCGCCGGGGATGTTGCTGAAGGCGCCGGGTTATCTGATGAACCCGAATTTCCCGTTGTTTTTGCGGTGGTCATATCTGCCACGCCTTATGCCATGGATGCTGCGTTATATGAGCCATGCAAACACCAAAGACACCCGCCGGATTGCCAGGGGGCTGACCCCGATTGTTGGCGACAGCGTTGAACAGCACAAAGCGCTGGCCAAAGGCACCAGCGCCGAGGGCTGGATCACCGACAGCGACTATTGCTTTGCTTTCAAGGACCGTACGGCCTTTGCTGCCGATCCATTTACATGGGAGCTGCGGCGTGAGGCCGGCCATGTGCCCGAAGTGATCGAGGGTCGCGCGGTGCAAGAATATGATCCTGCGCTGGGTGACAATATTGGCCTGCTTGCGGTAATGAAAGACCACGCCTTTGTGCGCGCGCCGGGGGCCTATGTGCAGGCCTTGGCTGATGTGTTTGTGGCGGCGGGTGGTGATTTGCGCCAAACCGAAGTGCGCGACCTTGAACTTGGCGACGGCAAAATCACTGCGGTGGTGACTGATCAGGGGCGCATTGAATGCGACAAGGCGGTAATTGCAACTGGTGTTTGGTCCAAGCCATTGATGAAAAAGCTGGGGCTGAATGTGCCGCTGGAATCTGAACGCGGCTATCATATCGTTTTTAAGGATCCGTCAATCAAGCTAAAGTCGACCTATATGATTGCGTCCGGTAAATTCGTGGTCACCCCGATGGAGGCAGGCCTGCGCGTGGCCGGTGTGGTTGAATTTGGCGGGCTGGACGCTGGGCCATCCAAGGCCCCGATCAAATTGCTGTACAAGCAGGTAAAAGAAAACTTTCCAACACTTGAATATAGCGAGGCCGAAGAATGGCAGGGCCATCGCCCCGCCTTGACCGACAGTTTGCCAATTATTGGTGAAATTGCGGGTACGGGTGTATTTGCCGGCTTTGGTCATCATCATATTGGTCTGACCGGAGGCGCAAAAACAGGCCGGATAATTGCAGATTTGTTAGCGCTAAAGGGTACTAATCTGGATCTTTCTGTGTATGATCCGGCACGTTTTTAAAAGATTTCAATATCCATGGGAGGAATAACAATGAAATCAGTAACTAAAATAGCAACCACGCTGACGATGTCGGCGGGTATTGTCGTTGGCGCAAGTGCTGCATTCGCAGAAACTTGGGATATGCCAATGGCGTATTCGGCAACCAATTTCCATTCGGCTGTTGGCGCCCAGTTCGCGGCTTGCGTAACTGCCGGCACAGGCGGCGCGTTGGAAATCAACGTGCATGCAGGCGGATCTTTGTTTGCTGGTGGCGAAATCAAACGTGCCATTCAAACAGGTCAGGTCAATATTGGTGAACGCCTGTTGTCTGGTCACCAGAATGAAAACGTGCTGTTCGGCTTTGATTCAATCCCGTTTTTGGCAACTTCGTTTGAAGCGTCCGAAAAGCTGTGGGATGCGGCACGCGGCCCGTTGACCGAAGTTCTGGAAGCCCAGAACCTGCACCTGCTGTATTCGGTTCCGTGGCCTTCGCAGGGTCTGTATTTCAAACAAGAGGTGAATTCTGTTGCTGATATGGCTGGCATCAAGTTCCGTTCATATAACAGCGCCACCGCGCGTTTAGCTGAATTGTCGGGCATGTTACCTGTGCAAATCGAAGCCGCTGAAATCAGCCAGGCATTTGCAACCGGTGTTGCTGAATCGATGATTTCATCGGCCTCAACCGGTTATGACCGCAAGGTTTGGGAAAGCCTGACGCATTTTTATGATGTGCAAGCATGGCTGCCGCGCAACTATACCATGGTTAACAAAGAAGCATGGGATGCGCTGGACGATAACACCCGCAACATCATGAATGGCTGTGCGGTTGTTGCTGAATATGCAGGCGACTGGCGTTCGATTGAATATACCGGCTTTACGCTGAACAAACTGGCCGAAAATGGCATGTTTGTTGGCCCCGCTGGTGAACAGCTGCAAAACGAGCTGAAAGCGTTTGGCGCAACAATGACCGAAGAATGGCTGGCAAATGCTGGCGAAGCTGGTCAGGCCATCATCGACGCTTATAACGCCAACTAATCTGGCATATATTATTAACCCCGGCGACCAATGTTGCCGGGGTTTTTTGGGGGGATCCATGACAACATTTGGCAAGGGCCTGCGCTGGGCTCTGGATAAGCTGTATGCGTTATCCGGAATTACCGCGTCGCTGTTTTTGATTTCGATACTGGTGCTGATTTTGGCACAAATGACGGCCCGCTGGACCGGACAAACCTTGACCGGCGCGCCTGATTATACCGGATATTGCATGGCGGCGGCTTCGTTTCTGGGGCTGCCATATGCGTTGAATTGGGGCAGCCATATTCGGGTGAACCTGCTGCTGAATGCCTTGGGGAAATACCGCCGTATTGGTGAAATCTGGTGCTTTGGTGTGGCCAGTTATCTGACAGTATTTTTTGCCTATCACGCGATTAAATCCACCCGTGCTTCGCTGCGCTGGAACGATATCAGTCAGGGGCAGGATGCAACGCCGATGTGGATTCCGCAGATTGCCATGTGCGTTGGCGTGGTGATTTTGGCGATCGCATTTATTGACCATCTGGTGATGTTGTTTGTCACCGGAAACCATAACATCAAAGATGACGCGCTTGGCGCGGGTGCGGAGTAGACATGCAAGAATTATACCTCGTATCGATCTTTATATTCGTTTTGTTTTTGCTTTTGGGCACAGGCGTCTGGGTCGGCATCGCGCTGTTTGGCGTGGCCTATCTAGGGCTGGAAATGTTCACCACGCGCCCCGCCGGAGAGGCGATGCTGACCCGTATCTGGACATCAAGTTCAAGCTGGACACTGACCGCGTTACCGCTGTTTATCTGGATGGGTGAAATATTATACCGAAGTCGGCTTTCTTCTGACATGTTTCGCGGGTTGGCCCCGTGGATGTCGCGCCTGCCCGGTGGGCTTGTGCATATCAACATCGTTGGCTGTACTATCTTTGCGGCTGTGTCGGGGTCATCCGCTGCCACGCTGACAACTGTGGGCAAGATGTCTATCCCTGAACTGCGCAAGCGCGGCTATCCCGAATATATGATTATCGGCACCCTTACCGGCGCGGCCACCCTTGGCCTGATGATCCCGCCATCCCTGACGCTGATCGTTTATGGCGTGTCGGTTGAGCAGTCGATTTCAAAACTGTTCATGGCAGGCATTTTGCCGGGCATTTTGCTGGCGTCATTGTTCATGGCCTATGTCGCGGGCTGGGCCTTTTTGCGCCCTTCAGAGGTGCCAAAAATTGCCGACAAAATGTCGTTCATGGAAAAGATCGCAGAGTCGCGTTTTCTAATACCTATAATACTGCTGATCCTTGTGGTCATCGGGTCAATGTATGGCGGATACGCCACGGCAACCGAGGCCGCGGCGATTGGCGTTGTCGGCTCATTGGCGCTGGCTGCAATGCAGGGCTCATTAAGCATACGCACATTTGTTGACAGCCTGCTGGGGGCCACGCGAACGTCAGCCATGATCGCGTTGATCTTGATGGGGGCCACGGCGCTGACGCTGGCAATGGGCTTTACCGGCCTGCCGCGCGCTTTGGCGGAATTTATTGACGGGCT
Source organism: Aliiroseovarius sp. (assembly GCA_030625565.1). Taxonomy (GTDB): domain Bacteria; phylum Pseudomonadota; class Alphaproteobacteria; order Rhodobacterales; family Rhodobacteraceae; genus JAAEUB01. Next base: position 10,074 of record DAOUQO010000043.1, read on the forward strand.
GCACCTGTCGACCTTTTCGTTGCTGCTGGCGCTGATGGTGTTTTACATCATTCTGGGCATGTTCCTTGATGGAATATCATCCGTGGTTCTGACCATGGCGATTGTGCAGCCAATGGTCGTGCAGGCAGGAATTGATTTGATCTGGTTCGGTATTTTCATCGTTGTTGTGGTCGAGATGGCGCAAATCACCCCACCCATCGGGTTTAACCTGTTTGTGATGCAGGGGATTACCAAACACGAAATGGGCTATATCGCTAAAACCGCGCTGCCGCTGTTCGGGATCATGGTGTTGATGGTTTTCATTATGATAGCATTTCCAGAACTGGCGACCTACCTGCCCGATAATATGCGAAACGCGACCGGCAGGTAGCACGCGCAAGTTCTGTCGCTTACATGGGATAAAACGTGGCCCTGACCCTGATCAAGGCCGCGTTTGTTGCTGAATTGCCGTATTTTCAGCGCCGCGTGTGAAGTTACGGTGCATTAACCAAATTATATAAATTCAGTTGTTTTCAGGCCAAAAACCCAAAAAAACGGCTTTAGTTTAGTTTCTATGACCAAAACCTTGAAAATGACTCACTTTTTTCGCTTAAAGATGCCTGTCCACCGCTTGCAGGGGGCATACACGCTGCCTATATACGCCAAGACGCTGGGAACAAAGATGTTTTCTGGCACAAATTCTGGGATCAGGAACCGACGCTTTCGGGGTCGGTTTCCTACCATATCGCCTACGAGAGGAATTGAGCATGGCTAAAGTTATTGGCATTGACCTGGGGACAACGAACTCCTGTGTCGCAATCATGGATGGCTCGCAACCGCGGGTTATCGAAAACTCCGAAGGGGCGCGCACCACGCCTTCGGTTGTTGCATTTAAAGACGACGAGCGTCTGGTTGGTATGCCGGCAAAGCGCCAGGCTGTAACCAACCCGGAAAACACCATTCACGCGGTAAAACGCCTGATTGGCCGCCGCGCGGATGATGCAGCGGTTAACAAAGATCAAAAGCACCTGCCTTACTCGATCGTTGATGGCGGCAATGGTGATGCATGGGTGCAGGCGGGTGGCGAAAAATATTCGCCCAGCCAAATCTCGGCCTTTATTCTGGGCAAGATGAAAGAAACTGCCGAAAGCTATCTGGGCGAAGAAGTGACGCAAGCGGTTATCACCGTTCCTGCCTATTTCAACGATGCCCAGCGTCAGGCAACCAAAGACGCCGGCAAAATCGCCGGCCTTGAAGTGCTGCGTATTATTAACGAGCCAACCGCGGCAGCACTTGCCTATGGTCTGGACAAAAAAGAAACCAATACCATCGCGGTCTATGACCTTGGCGGCGGTACTTTTGATGTAACCATCCTTGAAATTGATGATGGTCTGTTTGAAGTAAAATCGACCAATGGCGACACGTTCCTTGGCGGCGAAGATTTTGACTTGCGCATCGTTAAATATCTTGCGGACGAATTCAAAAAAGAACACGGCGTTGACCTGACCAAAGACAAAATGGCGTTGCAACGGCTGAAAGAAGCCGCTGAAAAAGCCAAGATTGAATTGTCCAGCGGTGCCCAAACCGAAATTAACCAACCGTTTATCTCGATGGGTAAAGACGGCGCGCCATTGCACATGGTTATGAAATTGACCCGTGCGAAACTGGAAAGCCTTGTTGCCGATCTGGTCAAACGTTCGCTGAAACCTTGCCAGGCTGCGTTGAAAGATGCCGGCCTGTCCAAAGATGACATCGATGAAATCATTTTGGTTGGTGGTATGACACGCATGCCCCGCGTTAAAGAAGAAGTCACCAAGTTCTTTGGTAAAGAGCCACATCAGGGCGTAAACCCTGACGAAGTTGTTGCCATGGGTGCTGCCATTCAGGCTGGCGTTTTGCAAGGCGACGTAAAAGATGTTGTGCTGCTTGACGTAACACCGCTTTCCTTGGGTATCGAAACATTGGGCGGCGTATTTACCCGCCTGATCGATCGCAACACAACGATCCCAACTAAGAAAAGCCAAATCTTTTCAACCGCCGAAGACAACCAAAACGCTGTGACGATCCGGGTATTCCAGGGCGAACGCGAAATGGCACAGGACAACAAAATCCTTGGTCAGTTCAATCTGGATAATATCCCGCCTGCGCCGCGCGGTCTGCCGCAAATCGAAGTCACTTTTGACATTGATGCCAACGGCATCGTGTCGGTCGGGGCTTTGGACAAAGGTACTGGCAAAGAGCAATCTATCACGATCCAGGCCTCTGGTGGTCTGTCGGATGACGATATCGATGCCATGGTTAAAGATGCCGAAGCCAACGCTGAATCCGATAAGGAACGCAAAGAGTTGGTCGAAGCGGTTAACCAGGCTGAAAGCCTGATCCACTCGACCGAAAAATCTATGGAGGAGCACGCCGATAAGGTTGATCCAACCACGGTTGAAGCGATTGAGCTGGCTATTGTCGCCCTTAAGGATGAACTTGAAAGCGAAGATGCCGCCAAGATTAAATCCGGCGTTCAAAACGTGACCGAAGCGGCGATGAAGCTGGGTGAAGCCATCTATAAGGCAAGCCAAGATGCTGAAGATGGCCAAGCCCCTGCGGGCGAAGATGAGCCACAGGGCGTAGACGATGATATCGTCGACGCTGACTTCGAAGATCTTGACGACGAAAAACGGTCTTAAGACCGCTAAAAACTAACGACCGGCCTGAAACCCACCACTTCAAGGTTTTGGGCCGGTTTTTGTTTTTCCGAAAGGAACCCGGACATGGCAAAGCGTGATTATTACGAAACCTTGGGCATTGCCAAAGGTGCATCTGCGGACGAAATCAAAAAAGGGTATCGCGCTAAAGCACGCGAATTCCACCCTGATCGCAATGCCGATAACCCTGATGCCGAGGGTAAGTTCAAAGAGGCCGGGGAAGCCTACGAAGTTCTGAAAAACGCCGATAAAAAAGCGGCCTATGACCGATATGGCCACGCTGCATTCGAAGGCGGCATGGGCGGCGGTGGCGGACGCCCCGGTGGTTATCCGGGTGGCGGTGGCCAAGGCGATTTCGCAAGCGCCTTTTCCGACGTGTTTGATGATCTTTTTGGCGACATGATGGGTGGCCAACGGGGTGGTGGCGGCCGGCGTGCAACGCGCGGCTCGGATCTGCGCTATAACCTGCAAGTATCGCTTGAAAAGGCCTTTTCCGGCTTGCAGGAAACTATCAAGGTTCCAACTTCGATTGCGTGTGATGAATGTTCAGGCACCGGCGCAGAAGGCGGGGCTGAACCCCAAATGTGCCCCACCTGTTCAGGTATGGGCAAGGTCCGCGCCCAGCAGGGTTTCTTTACTGTTGAACGCGCATGCCCAACCTGCCACGGCATGGGCCAGATCATTAAAAACCCGTGTAAATCATGCGCGGGTGCGGGGCGGGTTGAAAAAGACCGTTCCTTGTCTGTGAATATTCCGGCTGGCGTAGAAACCGGCACGCGGATTCGCTTGGCGGGCGAAGGCGAAGCCGGAATGCGCGGCGGCCCCTCGGGCGATCTGTACATCTTTATCGAAGTTAAATCGCACCAGCTTTTTGATCGCGAAGGCCAAAACCTGCATTGTCGTGTCCCTGTTTCTATGTCCTCTGCCGCCCTTGGTGGTGACATCGAGGTGCCAACCATTGATGGGGGCCGTTCCCGCGTGAAAGTCCCCTCGGGCAGCCAATCAGGTCGCCAAATGCGCCTGCGGGGCAAAGGTATGCCTGGGCTGCGTGGTGGTGGAAATGGTGATATGTATATTGAACTTGCGGTCGAAACGCCGGTTAACCTGACCAGCCAGCAAAAAGAATTGCTGCGCGAATTTGAAAAGCTGTCCGAAGATAATAGCCCCGAAAGCGCCGGTTTTTTCAATAAGGTCAAAAGCTTTTGGGATGGGATGACCAACTAAGTCAGCACATAGTTAACCCCTGTTAACCGAAACTTCATTTCAGTCGTGTTTTCATGGACGCATGGCTGATTACATGAAAAATACCTTTGGCGAAATGCCGCAAGCTTTGTTTAGCACGGACCAAGCACCAATTTTACCTGTGACTGTGCGTTCTGGGCAGCTACCTTCATATATTAAAGACCATCGTAAACGTTTGCGCCAACGCTTTATGGATGGCGGTGCGGATGCAATCCCTGATTATGAAATGCTGGAACTCGTGCTTTTTCGCGCCATTCCCCGGCGTGATGTAAAACCCCTTGCTCGGGCTTTAATCGATCAATTTCAGGACTTTAACGGTATTATTTCGGCCTCTCCAGAACGCTTGAGCGAAGTGAAT
>DAOUQO010000061.1 GCA_030625565.1 Aliiroseovarius sp.
TTGATTGAGCGGCCAGTGAACCGCGCGTCCACCTCTTGGATGCCCTTCAGATACGTGCCCAGCTTGGCGATTGTATCCAGCTTGCCGATCGATTTATCTACTGCTTCAAAGACCTTGATCAGCCCCTCCTCGTGCGGGCGCGCGTGGCCTGCAAAGCTGGCAGCGACCGCTTTCTTGATTTCCTGCGCGGCGTACAAATCATGTTTGCCCACCGGAATATCGTGGTTTTTACCCATCAAAAGGTTCAAAATATCGATGTAATCATCGCGCGTTTTTGGGCCATCAACCAAGAACCGCGCACCGGCGCGTTGGCGCAGGGCATCATCCACGGCCTCGGGGTAATTGGAAAACATCCCAAAGGTGCAATTGCCGCGCACGACGGTGTTAGCGCCCGCAAAACTCTCCATCAGCACAGCGGTGATTTCAAGCTGGCCGGCACTGGATTGCCGATCGCCGCGCTTGCCTGCAAGCTGGTCAATATCGTCAATCGTACCAAAGCCAATCACGTTGGGATCAATCACATTGTTGATAAACGCCTTGGCATTTTGTGCCGATTTGCCCTGATAACTGTCAATGCTGTCGGTCGACAGGTTTTGATACCGAAACGGATAATTCGCCGTTTCACAATAGCCATGGATCAGCCCCGCCATCATCTGGATCAGCGTGGTTTTACCAGTGCCCGGCATGCCGTCGCCCATGAAGGTAAAGATGAAACCGCCCAGTTCGGCGAACGGATTTAACTTGCGTTCAAAGTCATACGCCATCAACATTTTCGCCAGCTTCATCGACTGGTATTTCGCAATGTGATTGCCCACAACCTGATGCGGCTTCTTGAACGTCATCGTCAATTTTGATCCACGCGTGGTGCGGCTGGGCGTGAAGCCCGAGATCGTCAGATCATCCGCCTCGACACGCATATTCGCGCCGGTAAAAGCCCCCAGCCGCGCCATATTTTGGGCACGCAAGGCGACCTTTTCCATCAGCTGCTCAGCAAAGGCCATAATGGTCGCAACCAGCTTTTCCTCACTATCGGCAAAGGTGGCAATTTCCTGATCCAGCTCCCATAACGCGCCGTGCAGGGCAAGCGGGGCATTGTCGGCCAAAACCTCCTCAACCGCGCCAATTTCAACAGAAACCTCGCTGGTATGTGGCGCCAATAAAAACGATGTAACATTAGCAAAAACATGCAAGGCAACCAGTGCTTCGGCGGCCAAAAGTTCACCAAACTCGGCGGATTTTTCGCGCGGCAAACTACCCGCCAGATTGTCGCGTTTCATCGCAACCAATCCGGTTTGTTCACTAAAACTTTCACCAATGGCCAAGGCAATCGCAAGCGCGCGGCGCAGCGCATGCAACGCACTGGCCTGCACCGGAGAAATCAACGCGTCCCCCCCGTCAGCGCCCTCAATGCGTGCGATCAAATGAACGCCTTCGGGGCGCGCAGTTGAACGCGTAACCAACCCCGGTGTGGTGGTGCGAAACCGCCTGCGCGTGCCAATCCCTGCGGAACGCTCAGCCTTAGGGGCCTCTTTCGCTTTGGCAATGCGCGGGGTGTGATCAAACCCGTCCAGCATACCGGATGCAGCGTCGTAATGCGCGCGAATTTCCTCTTCGCGCAGCTCCATTTGATCCGCAGACATGCTCATCTTGAATTTCCTTTTCCTCTTGCCTTAAATATCCCTGCCGGAGGCATAAAATCTTTTATCTATACGACAAAACACGCCCGCCGGGGCTGACTACGAATTTGCGCACATCCTTAAACCCCTTAGGGTTTTTCTCTGCCAACACCTGATATGGGCGCTGGGGCAAAACAATGCTGCGTTCCATCCGCGTGACCCCGGTTGTGGCCTTTTGCAAACCGAACGGATCCAGCGCGTAAATTTCGCGATCAACTGACCCGAACCAACCGGATTTTTCCTGCTCAACCCGTTCGCTTTCCAATTCTTCCACGGTCCATGCCAGCGCCCAATCTTCACCGGGGGGGCTTTTGGCCTCTTCCAGAACCTCGCGCAACGGGCCGGATTGGCGGGTAAATGCATGGCTGTACATCGGCCCGATATGGATGCGTCTCAGGCGTTTAGGGTGCAAATCATCAAAATCGCGGTCAAACCCCGATGCGATAGTTAACAATTTCAGTCCAGCCACCGCCTGCGCCATCAAGTGCGCCTGCGCTTGGGGCCAACGGCGTTCATCTTTAGGCAAGGCAGTGCGGCCACTGTCTTCCAGCTCCATCAAATATAATGTCGGGATGTTTAGCGCGCTGTCATAAACCGCCCAATGCACCAGATAGCTGCGGCGCTGGTCGCGGCCCCCGCCCTTGTTGCCAATCCAGATAACATCAGGGTCCATTTGCGGCCAAAACAGGTGACCCTTTACCAGTTCTTCATAATACAGCCGCTGCGACAGGGCATATTGCAGCTTGGTCGGGATTGTCAGCTCACCAACGATATCACGCACCATATCGGCCTTTAGCGCATCACTTGATGGCATGTTTTTCAAATGCCGCCCGGCCTGTGCCGCGTCCAGTGTCATCTGCACCAATTCGGAATGAACAGGAAAGCCGCTTTCGTGGCGGTCAAACACCAACCCGCGCCCCTCAAGTCCCTCGGCGCGGCCTGAAAAATGGTACTTGTTCGACAATGCACGAAACGTGAAACGCAGACCGACAAGGTAATGTGCCAGCACTTCAACCTCTTGGCGGCTCAGGCGTTTTTCGGCCTCCATCTGGGCGGCAACACGCGCCAAATGTCCGGTAATACGCGCGAATTTGGAAAAATAGCGCCGGGTGGTTTGTGTATCGCTCAGGGTTAAATGGTCTTGCGAAAGCGCGTCGGTTTTGGTCATGCATCAGGCCCTTTTTTATCGTCGGGCGCACCCCGCCTTAGATGCGGCAGCAGCCCCGCCTTTTCAAAGCCAAAGGTCAGCACAGCGGCAAGCACACCGATGGACACCATGCGCGCACCAGTGCCCGAAATGCCGAACACATCCAGCAAAAACGGGCCGGCATAGACCGCAAATAAAATGATGCCGAAATTCAGCAGAAAACTGGCAAGCGGTTTGTTCATCAGGGTTATTCCCCGTACAAGTTTTTGTCGTGTTTTTCAACAATTTCCTGAAAACGGCGGGCAAAGCGTTCATCAGCTTTTGCCTTTTGTTCCAGAACCTTGCGGGCGAATACCATGTGGTCTTCGTGGGTTTCCATCATGTCGGCCATGCGCTGGTTGGTGGCGGTGCCGATGGCAGCCATGGCTGATTGCGCCTCTTTGTCGGTTTGTACGCCGATTTCGTTAATCCGGTGGGCAACATCCTGCTGCTGGGCGGTTTTCAACGACTTTGACAGGGCATCATACAGCACCACGCGCTGCTTGGTGTCGGTTTGCAATTTGTTGATCAGAACCATTTGCGTCGCCGCCTGATTTTGCAGGCTGTCGATCCAGGTTTTTCCCTGTTCGATATAGCGTTCAAGCGTCTGGCTTTTCGCCAACTTAACCTGTTCGTCTTGCACCATTTCATTGTATTTTGTGTTCAGGGCTGCAAGTTCGGTTTCCAGCTTGGTGCGCGCGGCGGCGTCCTGTTCAACGGCGATTTTTCCCTCAAGCGCGATGATTTTCGGGTCCATCGCCAGAATTTCGGTGCGCAATGCTTCCAACGTGCCAACGGTTGTTTCGCGGTCATTCAGCGTTTCAACCAAATTCACCTCGACGCTTTCTTTTTGCTGGTTCAGCATGTCCAGCTGGCCTTGCAATAATTTCACGATGATGTCGGATTTGCCGATCAGGTCCTGCAATTTATCATCGATTGAGGCGGTGCGCATACGTTCCTGACGCAGGCTGTCGGACTTGGCGGACGAAAATATACCGACAAAGGTTTCCCAACCGGTTTTGTTGCGCATTTCGTCAAAATCACGGCTAAAGCCGGTGGTGACATCATCCAGCCCCATAATCAGTTCGGCAATGTTTTCGTTCATCAGGGCGGTGTGCGCATGCACATCCTCAAGCGATGCATTTTCGATATCAACGCCGATTTCGACGCCCTCGGCCATTTTGCTGCGAACGGTTTCTATGCGGCTGGTAAGCTCTGAAATTTTGCTTTGCGCGGCTGCAACCTGTTCCTGACTTTCACGTATCTGACTATCTAAATTGGCCATGTGGTCCCCTAAGAAGTTAATCCATTATACATTGATCTAGGCACAGCTTAGCCTGATTTAAAGGGATCGCCCAGACAGTTTTGCCCGACAGCGGGTGTTCCACAGCTTTTTCTGCGGCGTTTTTACGAAAAATTCGGAACATATTTTAATTCTGTGATATTAGCCCTTCACACTTGCGCCGTCCGCAGGCCATACTGCGCCCAACTTCACCAGACCAGAGAATGCCCAATGGAAGCCCTTACCCTAACCACCGAAATGATTGCTGTGCTGTGTGTGCTTGGTTTTACCATGTTCCTTTTTGTCAGCGAAATTCTGCGTGTCGATTTATCAGCGGTGCTGGTGATGGTGCTGCTGGGCGGGCTAAGTTACGTGCCGGGGCTGGGAAATATTGCAGATGTCAGCAATCTTTTTGTCGGGTTTTCGTCAAACGCGGTGATTTCAATTATTGCGGTAATGATTATTGGCGCGGGGCTGGATAAAACCGGGTTGATGAACAAAGTGGCTGCGGTAATCCTGAAATACGGCGGCTCAACCGAGGCGCGGATCATCCCTATCATTTCAGGCACTGTGGGTTTCATTTCATCGTTCATGCAAAACGTTGGCGCGGCGGCACTGTTTTTACCTGTGGTCAGCCGGATTTCGGCGCGCACAGGTCTGTCGCTGTCGCGGCTTTTGATGCCCATGGGCTTTGTTGCCATTCTGGGCGGGACCATGACGATGGTTGGCTCATCCCCGATGATTTTGCTGAATGATCTGATCGTTACCTCGAACGTTGATCTGCCCGAAGGCGCAAAAATGCAGACCTTTGGTTTGTTTGCACCGCTTCCTGTGGGGATCGCGCTGATTATCACCGGCATTTTGTATTTTGTGGTGTTCGGGCGCTGGGTTTTGCCCAGCGAATCCAAACGCGATAACGCCGCCTCGGGACAGTCTGTGGCTGAGTATCTGAAAAATACCTATGGGCTGAAATCGGATCTGGTCGAAGTCATCGTGCCCGAAGGCAATATTCTGGTTGGCCAAACACTAGAAGACATCATGGACGCCCACCATTTGTATATTATCGGCACCTATTATGCTGGCCAAAAGGTGATCGCGCCGCGCACTGAAACCGAAATTTTAACACCCTGTCGTCTGGCCATTCTGGGTCGCCAAAAGGTCATTCAGGAAATTTGTGATATTTATGGGTTAGAGGTCCGCCCCGCCCTTGAACACTTTGCCGAAGATTTTGCCCCGACCAAAGCAGGCGTTGCCGAAATTGTTGTGCGCCCCGGCGCCAGCATCATCGGAAAAACCGCCAACGATCTGGGGTTCCGGCGCACTTACGGGATGAGCCTGATCGCCATCCACCGTGGCGAAGACACCATGAGCCACGTTGAAACCGGCGAACATGAAAGCACGCGAATTGGCAAGATTGAATTGCAGGCCGGTGACACACTGGTCGTGCATTCGCCGTGGGAATTTTTAAGCCGCGCCAAGAAAGACACGAACTTTGTTGTCGTTACCTCGGATTTCCCCGAAGAAGAACTGCGCCCCAAGAAAGTCGGCTGGGCGCTGCTGTTTTTTGCCATCGCGCTGGGGCTGGTTTTGTTCACGGATGTACGCCTGTCGCTGGCCCTGCTGGTTGGCGCGGTCGGCATGATTGTCAGCCGGGTTTTGTCGATGGACGAAGCATACCGCGCCGTTGGCTGGAACACCGTATTTCTGCTCGCATCCCTTATTCCGCTGGGCATGGCCGTGCAAAATACCGGCACTGCCGCGTGGATTGCGCAAAATGTTATAACCTTGCTGGACGGCTGGCCGATCTGGGCGCTGCAAGCAGGCGTTGCCATTCTGGCCACCGCATTCACGCTGGTAATGTCCAATGTCGGGGCCACAGTTTTGCTGGTGCCGCTGGCAGTTTCAATTGCCACGGCCGCAGGCGGCGATCCTGCAATCTTTGCACTGACAGTGGCGATTTCAACCTCAAACAGCTTTTTGATCCCGACCCATCAGGTGAACGCCCTGATCATGGGGCCTGCGGGCTATAAGGTTGTTGATTTTCTGCGGGCAGGTGGCGTGATGACCATTTTGTTCCTGATTGTTTCGCAAGTGGTCATGTACTTCGTTTATTAAGCGCAAAAATTCTTCGAAGAATTTTGGCCGGAATTTTCAAAAATTCCGGTACTGGCGGAAACCGGTTGTGCCGCCTCAAAGCCGCGCCTAACCTTGAGGGATGAATGATCATGCCCTGCTGACAGAAATAAACGCCCGCCGCGATGACCTGATCGCGCTGACCCAAGATCTGATCCGCATTCCAACCCTAAACCCGCCGGGTCAAAAATATCGTGAGATATGCGCCTATCTGGCTGAACGGCTGGAAAGATCCGGCTTCAACGTCGAAATGATCCGGGCCAAGGGCGCTGTTGGTGACAGCGATAAATACCCGCGCTGGAATCTTGTTGCACGCCATGAAGGCACGCGCGCTGGCGATTGTGTGCATTTCAATTCCCACCATGACGTGGTCGAAGTCGGCCATGGCTGGACGCGTGATCCATTTGGCGGCGCACTGGAAGGCGACAAGATTTACGGGCGCGGGGCATGTGACATGAAAGGCGGGCTGGCCGCGTCTATTATTGCGGCTGAAGCCTTCATTACGCTGTATCCCGACCATCCCGGCGCGATTGAAATCAGCGCCACCGCCGATGAAGAAAGCGGCGGGTTTGGCGGCGTGGCATATCTGGCCCAGCAAGGTTACTTTGACCCCGACCGCGTGCAGCACGTCATCATCCCCGAACCCCTGAACAAAGACCGGATTTGCCTGGGGCACCGCGGGGTTTGGTGGGCTGAAATTGAAACCAAGGGCCGCATCGCCCATGGCTCAATGCCATTTCTTGGTGACAGCGCCATTCGCCACATGAGCGCGGTTCTGGCCGAAATGGAGGCATACCTTTTCCCCCTGCTGGCCACCAAACACACCGACATGCCGGTGGTGCCGGACGGGGCCAAACAAAGCACACTGAACATCAATTCAATCCATGGCGGCGAGGCCGAACAAGACACCGATTATACCGGTCTGCCCGTGCCTTGCGTGGCCGACCGCTGCCGCATCATTATCGATCGGCGTTTCTTGCTGGAAGAAGACCTTGCCGAGGTGAAAGCCGAAGTCACCGGCATGCTGGAACGCCTCAAATCAACCCGCCCGAATTTTGAATATGACATCCGCGATATGCACGAAGTCATCCCGACAATGACCGCCGAAGACGCCCCCATTGTCACCGCCACCGCCGCCGCCATTCAGCGGGTTTTAAACACGCGTGCGGAATATGTGGTGTCGCCCGGCACCTATGATCAAAAACATATCGACCGCATCGGGCGGCTGAAAAACTGCATCGCCTATGGCCCCGGCATTCTGGACCTTGCCCACCAACCAGATGAATGGATCGGTGTGCAGGACATGATCGACAGTGCGGGGGTTATGGGGCTGGTGCTGGTGGATCTATTAAAGGTATAAATCCACGCTGACTTCAGGCAGCTACAGGTCGATAACCCGTGCCTGACGCCGTTTTAGCACCGCCTCGCGCCACGCAATAAAACTGACCGAAACCATAATCACCAAACCGCCGAAAACCACCCAGTTATCAACGGGTTCGCCAAAAATTAGCACCCCTAAAATAACAGCCCAGACCAGCTGTAAAAACGTTACCGGCTGGGTCACCGAAATCGGCGCGACAGCAAAGGCGCGCGCCATTGTGTAATGGCCTGCCGTGGCAAAAACCGCGACGCCAAAAAGCCACGCAATTTGCGAAAATGTCGGCGGCACCCACACGGCATAGGCAAACGGGGCCAGCCCGATTGTCACAACGATCGCCAAGGCCGCAACGGCAACCGAAGGGCTAACCTCGGACGCAAGGCGCTTGGCAAACAAGAACGATACCGCAAAGCTAAGCGTGGCAAAAAGCTGTGCATAATGGCCCGGGCTAAGTTCGCGAAATCCCGGCCGCAGCATGATTAGCACGCCAATCAGCGCAAAACCCACAGCAATCAAGCGCCGCGCGGCCAGACGTTCACCAAGGAAAAATGCAGCACCCAAGGTTACGTAAACCGGGCTCATGTACGACATCGCGGTTGCCTCGGCCAAGGGGATGCGGGCCATGGCAAAAAACCACGCCATCACCGCCGCTGTATGGAAAAATCCGCGCAGGCCAATCAGCTTTAGCGCCTTGGTGCTGATTCCGGTGCGGATAATCCCCGGCAACACCGGCAGCAACAAAATCAGACCGGCAACAAAGCGCAAAAATGCGGATTGGGGCGCCGGAAGGCTGCCGCCAAGTGATTTCACAATGACATTCACCGCCACAAAGCAAAGCCCCGTAAGCAGCATCCAGAATATTCCGGCAAGCGGGCGGATTTCTTGTGTTTCCATGGCGCGACATGATCCCATGCAGCACCAATGTGCAAGACGTAATCGCCTAGCGTTTGCGCGGCTTGGCACGCACGCTTGGCGGTGCATCTGTCGGATCCTCGGGCCATGGATGTTTTGGGTAACGCCCGCGCATATCTTTACGCACATCAACGTATGAGCCGCGCCAAAACGCCGGCAGGTCCGTGGTGGTTTGCAGCGGACGCCCTGCGGGGGACAAAAGCGTGATACGCAAAGGTGATCCCGCCACATTCGGGTGCGTGGTGGTGCCAAACATTTCCTGCAAACGCACTGATATTTCCGGCACCTCAAGGCTGTAATCAACTGCCGCCTTGCGCCCCAGCGGCGTGGTGAAATGCGCAGGGGCCAAGCGGTTCAAAGCCTGCGTTTCGTCCCAATTTAGACAGGCGCGCAGGGCTGGCAAAAGGTCGAAACCTTTCCAAGCGGCGGCTGTTTTTACCCCGCCAATATGGGGCAGCAACCAATCATTCAGACTGTGTAAAAGCGCGGCCTCGGATAGGTCAGGCAGCACCGTTTGCCCGCTTTCACGCACCAGCGCCACACGGGTCAAAAACCGCTGCGCGGCGGGCGAAAGGCGCAAGCCCAGAGCGCGCACTCCATCCAGCATCGCAAGCGCAATTTGGTCATCAGGCGCATCATTCCACTGGCGATCAGACAGGGCTAGCGCACCAAACATTTCCTGTTGTCGCGCCTGCACACGCGATGTGCGCGCATCCCAAATGCAGCTATCGACCCAATGGATTGCATCGCCATGCATGGCGCGCAGCTCGGCCTCGGAAATCGCAATTGCGCCGCGGATTTTGGCGTCACGCCGCTTGCCGTCAGTGTCGCTCACAACGATCAGGCGCGCGCTGGCCAGTGGGTCCGTGCCGTCCATCACGGCCCCCGAACCAGATGCCAAAATATAACGTGCATCACCGCCTTTGCGCCGCAACGCCACGCGGTCAGGCCATGCCAGCGCCACCATTTCACCGCTGCTAAGCCCCGCATCAGGCGGGGCCACGCGCATCAGGCGGCGCGCTTCGTCCCTGATCTGGGCAATCACGGCAGGGTTGGCATTTTGCCCGCCCCCCCTTAGAGCACGAAGTCGCAGCGCCAGATCACAGCCCGCGCCCCGTGGCAGTGGATCGCGATTAGCCACAAGAGCCGCCAGCGTTACCGCCCCTTTGCCACCGCGCGCCACCATATGCGCAAGGCGCGGATGCAACGGCAGGCGCGCCATTACCTTGCCATGTGCGGTGATACGCAGCGCATCATCCAACGCGCCCAAAGCGACCAGCAACTTGCGCGCTTCAGCTAGAATGCCGGTATTTGGCGGGGTCAGGAACGCCAGTTCCGCGCCATCCCCAGCACCCCAAAGCGCCAGTTCCAACGCCAGACTGGTCAGGTCGGCAATCTCAATTTCAGCAGGGGCAAAGGCGGGCATGCCACCTTCTTCGCCCTTGGTCCACAGGCGGTAACACACCCCTTCGGCCACACGCCCCGCGCGCCCGCGCCGCTGTTCGGCTTCGGCCTTGGAAACCCGTTCTGTCACCAGCCGCGACATGCCGTTTCCGGGGTCGAACCGCGCGCGCCGCGCAAGGCCCGCATCAATCACAACCCGCACGCCAGGAATCGTTAGCGAGGTTTCAGCAATGGCACTGGCCAGCACCACGCGCCTCTGGCCGGACTTGGGCAAGGCCAGCGCCGCGCGTTGGGTTTTGAAATCAAGCGCCCCATATAAAGGCAGCGCGTTGCACCCCTTGGGCAGCCGCCCGTTCAGGGCCGCCAAGGCCCGCCGAATTTCGCCTTCGCCGGGCAGGAAAACCAGCACATCACCAGAATTTTCTCCCAGCGCCTGCACCACATGATCGGCCACTACCGCCTCAAGGCGTGTGTATTTATCCAGCGGCCGTTCCAGCCAGCGGGTCACAACCGGAAAGGCGCGGCCAAGCGATTGAACCACCGGCGCATTATCCAGCAGGGCGGCAACCGGCGCGGCGTCCAATGTGGCAGACATCACCACCAATACAAGGTCATCGCGCAGGGCTTGGGACGCCTCCCATGCCAGTGCAAGGCCAAGGTCAGCGTTCAGGGATCGTTCGTGGAATTCATCGAAAATTACCGCGCCAATGCCTGCCAGCGACGGGTCAGATTGCAACATTCGGGTTAAGATGCCTTCGGTTACCACCTCGATGCGGGTTTTGGGGCCTGTCTTGGCCTCGCCCCGAATGCGGTAGCCCACGGTTTCACCCGCTTTTTCGCCCAAGGTTTCAGCCATGCGGGCAGCGGCTGCACGGGCGGCCAAACGGCGTGGCTCTAACATTACAATGCGGCCTTTGATCAGGCCGCAATCCAGCAATGCCAACGGCACGCGCGTGGTTTTCCCCGCACCCGGAGGGGCCATCAGCACCGCGCGGCCAGCCCGTTGAATAGCTGAAATCAGCTCGGGCAGAATATCTTCTATGGGTAAAGGCGCGTGCATACCCTGCTTATCATGAAATTTTTGCTGATTGGCTAGGGTTAGGATAAATTGGAGGCACTAACGCCCCATGCGCATCACTTTGAACGCCCCGCGCCCATTATTTCTAACTGTTAGATGGAAAAATGTGTCGACACTGGCGACCCCGAACAATTCGTCCAACTGGCTATTTGTCACAAGATCACAATTGCCCCGACTGCAACGCACCTCAAGACGCGCGGCGCCAAGTAGCGCCAATTGCAACTTGGCGGGCTCATCTGCACGGATCGGCCTGTCTGGCCATGCGCAAGTGCCGGGCAACAGCTGGCGCGCACCGGCGCCCATCGGCGCACGGGTAAACCCAACTTCGACCACAGCGGTATTATTTTCAAACATCGTTGCAGTAACAAACATATTTCCACCGCCACGGCAGACCATCGGCCAATCCTCGGCCGCCATCGCCCCTGATCCGGTCATCAAAATACTGCAAGCCAACGCTAAAATATGTCTGATACCCATGGCCATCTTCCTAACTTAATATAAATACATTTCTTCTTATTATTGTTTAATAACAGAATTATCCTTGATCCTAATCAAAAATTTCCCTTCTGCCAAATCAATCCATAACAAGAAATGTTGCGCTTTGATCACCATTTTCGGTTCTCTTTCTGGACAAGTGCCATCTTGCAGGTCAAAAATGACAGGTGAAAAGGATGAAGCGCATGGATATCAAGGCACTGGCAACAGGTATTCTAAACGGTGAACGCCGCGCTTTGGCGCGGGCAATCACGCTGGTTGAAAGCGTGCGTGACGATCACCGTTTGCAAAGCGAAGCATTGCTGAAACAGGTTGCACCAAGCGGGCGAAAAGCGCTGCGCATTGGCCTATCCGGCACGCCCGGCGTTGGCAAATCCACCTTTATCGAAAGCTTTGGTTTGATGCTGACCGCACAGGGGCTCAGAGTAGCGGTGCTGGCGGTTGACCCCAGTTCAACCCGCACCGG
>DAOUQO010000191.1 GCA_030625565.1 Aliiroseovarius sp.
CCACAACACCTTTGATGGCGCGATTTATCTGGGCGTGTGCGACAAAATCGTGCCGGGCCTGGTGATTGCAGCGGCAACTTTTGGCCATATCCCCACGGTGTTTTTGCCCGCAGGACCAATGACCAGCGGCCTGCCGAATGATGAAAAGGCCAAAATCCGCCAGCAATTTGCCACCGGTGAAATTGACCGCGCGGCCCTGATGCAGGCCGAAATGGATGCCTATCACGGGCCGGGCACCTGTACGTTTTATGGCACCGCAAATTCCAACCAGATGCTGATGGAGATCATGGGCCTACACCTGCCCGGGGCCTCATTTGTCAACCCGAACACGCCCCTGCGTGATGCGCTAACCGCCGAGGGCGTGCGTGCGGTTTTGTCTGATGCAGCCCAACCTGTGGGCCATATTCTGGACGAGAAAGCCTTCGTGAACGGGCTGGTTGGCCTGATGGCGACGGGTGGCTCGACCAATTTGGTGCTGCACCTCCCAGCAATGGCACGCGCCGCTGGCGTGATCCTGACGCTTGATGATTTTGCCGATATTTCACGCATTACCCCTTTGATTGCAAAGGTTTATCCAAATGGATTGGCCGATGTAAACGCGTTTCATGCTGCCGGTGGCATGGGGTATCTGATTGGCACGCTTCTGGATGCAGGCCTGCTGCACGAAGATGTGCAGACCATCACCGGCAAGGGATTATCCAGCTATGTGCAAGAACCCAAACTGTCCGGTGATCGCATCAGATGGGAGCCCGCGCCGCACACCAGCCTGAACAACAAAATCCTTAGCACAATTGATAAACCTTTCGCAAAAACCGGCGGGGTTGCACAGTTGAACGGCAACCTTGGCCTTGGGGTAATCAAGGTTTCGGCCGTGCCGGATGATCGCCACATAATTGAGGCCCCCGTTCGGGTGTTTCACGACCAAGACAGCGTTAAAGATGCCTTCAACGCCGGTGAATTCACCAAGGACGTGATCATCGCCGTGCGTTTCCAAGGCCCGCGCGCCAATGGCATGCCTGAATTGCACGGGCTTTCGACCATTCTGGCGGTGCTTCAACAGCGCGGCCTGCGCGTTGCCTTGGTGACCGACGGGCGTATGTCGGGGGCGTCAGGCAAGGTACCCGCCGCCATTCACCTGTCGCCCGAGGCCGCAATGGGCGGGCCAATTGCGCGCCTGCAAGACGGTGATATCATCCGGCTGGACGCCGATGCAGGCACGCTTGAAGTCAGCGGCGCGGACTTTGACACCCGCACGCCTGTCGCCCTAAATTTGAACGCACCCCAAAACAGCCTTGGACGCGGATTGTTTGAAATGTTTCGCCAAAATGTCGGCCCCGCCAGCGCGGGCGCTGCAACTATCGTATAAAAGGACGTCGCCATGACACCCCAGCAAGCCAGCCAAAAAGCCGAATATATCTGCCGCCTTGCGCCGGTTATTCCGGTGTTGGTGGTTGAAAATATTGCCGATGCACAGCCCTTGGCGCGCGCCCTAATTGCCGGAGGCTTGCCAGCGCTTGAAGTAACTCTGCGCACCCCCGCAGCGCTTGAAATTATCGCCGCCATGGCCGAGGTTGAGGGCGGAATTGTCGGCGCAGGCACCTTGCTGACGCCCCAAGATGTGACCAATGCCAAAGCCGCAGGCGCGCAATTCGGTGTATCGCCCGGTGCCACTGATATATTGCTGGATGCGTGCGAGGCCGCAGACCTGCCCTTGCTGCCCGGTGCGGCATCCGCCAGCGAAGCAATGGCGCTGTATGAACGCGGCTATCACGTGCAGAAATTTTTTCCTGCCGAAGCCGCAGGCGGGTCCAAGTATCTGAAATCACTGGCATCTCCGCTGCCCCAAATCAATTATTGCCCCACGGGCGGCGTGTCACTTGCCAATGCAAATGACTACCTTTCCCTGCCAAACGTGGTCTGCGTAGGTGGGTCATGGGTCGCCCCCAAAGCACTGGTGCAGGCGGGCGACTGGGACGGTATTACAGCCTTGGCCAAGGCCGCGTCACAATTGCCGCGTTAGGCGCGCGCGTGAAAGATAAAGCCAAGAAGGTTCATCAAAAGCTGTGCTGCCAGAATGGCGGTTGAGCCTGTGGGGTCATAATCTGGCGCGACTTCGACCAGATCAATGCCAACGATTTCATGAGCTTGGCTAAGGCCTTGCAGCAGCTCCAGCACCTCGTAATACAAAAAACCACCGTGGCTGGGCGTGCCTGTGCCCGGCGCAATGGACGGGCAAAACGCGTCGATATCGATGGTCAGATATATCCGCGCGCCCTGTGGAACCCGCGCCAAAACAGCGTCATTTCCCAGCGCACGCACCTGACGTACCGACAAAATATCAGACCCCATGGCGCGCGCGGCATCATAGCCGTCTTTGGCCGTCGATGACACGTTTCGAATGCCAAGCTGGGTTAAACCTGTGACATAATCCTTGTCAGCAGCGCGCCGCATCGGGTTGCCGTGACCGCGCGTAACCCCATGGCGTTCATCAACAAAATCAAGGTGGGCATCAATTTGCACCACGTGAATTTCGCCGTGGCCTTCAAAGGCCTCGATGCACGGTATATTCACCGAATGATCCCCCCCCAGCACCACGGGCAACGCGCCTGCAGCTAAGGCCGCGGTGACACCAGTGCGGATATTTGCGTGGCTATTCAGGGTATCTGTATGGATAATATCGGCATCGCCCATATCGACAATGCGCACATCTTCGCCCAGATATGTAGCGTCATCCTCGTGATCATACGCCCCTGCATGGCCGAACGAAAACAAGGTTGAAGCCTCACGAATTGCACGCGGGCCAAAACGTGCGCCGGGGCGGTATTGCGTGCCAAAATCATACGGCGCACCCAGAATGGCAACATCGGCATCAATCGTGCCCCAATCGGCCACATAAGGTTTCTTGGCGAAGGTCGCGATGCCAACAAAGGGCAGATTTAGCCGCCCGCTTTCATATCCATGTGATGACATTGTATTCCCTTTTTTGGGCAGTCTTGCGTCATATTCGGGTTTTGGCAAGTCTCTGCGACCATGCGGCCCTTTTCAATTCAAGCACAGACCGCTACATGCCTTATAACAAGGAGCTTAACATGCAACCACCTGCCAAAAAAACCAGCCTGTTCCGGCGCACGCCTCCGGCGATTTTTCCGCCTATTTTTGGCCTGTTCGGCCTTGGTCTGGCATGGCGGCGCGCGGCGGACGGGTTTTCGGTATCGCCCGCCATTGGCGACATTATTTTGGGTGCGGTAACGCTGTTATATCTGTTTGCGCTTGTGGCGTATGCGGCCAAATTCATCCGCCGCCCCGCTGTGTTTGGCGAAGATTTAAAAACCCTGCCGGGGCGCGCGGGCCTTGCGGCGATGTCGCTGTCAGGCATGTTGCTGGCGGCAAGCCTTCTTAGTTATTCAACCCAACTGGCATTGGGTGTTTTGATTGCAGCGGTCATTCTGCATATCATCATTATCGCCATGATTTTACGGGTTATTTTCACAGGTCCAGCCGAAGCCAAGCAGGTTACGCCAGTTTGGCATTTGGTCTTTGTCGGCCTGATCCTCAGCCCATTTGCGGCCATTCCGCTGGGCTTTGGTGCTGCTTCATCAATAGTGTTCGCCGTGACTTTGGGTGTTGCCATTGTGATTTGGGGCGTGTCCCTGCGCCAACTTATAGCCAAGGAAATGCCCGCGCCGTTACGGCCGGTACTGGCAATCCATCTGGCCCCTGCGGGGATGCTGGGCAGTGTTGCTTATTTGCTGGGCTACGGTCAGGTTGGCTTTGTATTTGGCATATTGGCGATTGTAATCTTGGCTGCGCTAATCATCCGCATACGCTGGATCACCGCCGCCGGATTTTCACCGTTTTGGGGCGCTTTTACCTTTCCAGTTGCAGCATTTTCAACCTTGATGCAAATCATGGGCGCGGCTGGCGAGGGTGAGATTTTTCGCATTCTTGGTGGTATCGTCTTGGTTGGCGCATCGATCATGACGCCCATCATCGCTTGGAAAATCCTGCAATTATGGGCCAAGGGCGTTTTGGCGGTAAAAACCAACGCCGCCCAAGTTTAGCTTGGCTAGGCCCTGTTTGGCTGCTATAATACCTGCATGAAACACGAAACATGCATTATTATTTGCTGTATTACCCACTGATTATATCAGG
>DAOUQO010000031.1 GCA_030625565.1 Aliiroseovarius sp.
TCAACAGCGCTGATATCTTCGCCAACCAGCGCCTGAAAAATTGCGGAATGTTCGCTGTCTACCGGCAGGATACGCGCGCCATGTCTGGCGGCGGTTTCCTTAATCAAGGTGCCGGCGGTAACCAGGCTTTCCTTATTTGCCAGCGCCAATGTTGCGCCTTGTTCCAAGGCCCGCAGGCCGGGCTTCAGGCCAGCGGCACCAATAATGGCGCTCATTACCCAATCAGTCGGGCGCGTGGCGACATCTGCCAAGGCGTCTTCGCCCGCCGCAACCTCAATGCCGCTACCCCAAAGGGCCTGTTTCAGGGCGTCATACTGATTTTCAAAGGCGGTTACCGCGATTTCAGCCTGAAATTCACGGGCCTGACGTGCCAGTAAATCAACATTGCGCCCACCCGTCAGGGCAACAACCTGAAACGCTGCGCGGTCGCGACCGATTAAATCAAGCGTGTTTTGGCCAATTGAACCCGTCGCACCAAAAACTGAAATGCGCCGCATTAAAGAACCATCAGGCTTGGCATTGCCAAATACAAAAGCGTCAGGATCAGACCGGCGCCCATCAGAGCATCAAAACGGTCGAAAAAACCGCCATGGCCCGGAATGAGGTTCGAGCTGTCTTTGATACCCGTATTGCGCTTTAGCGCGCTTTCCGCCGCATCGCCCATTTGCGAGGCAAACGACAGCAACGCCGAAACAAGCGCCAGCCCAGGACCGCCAAAAAGCAGCCCGACAATGGCCGCAGCAATCCAGCCGGCAATGGTGCCAGACCATGTTTTCTTGGGGCTAACCGCCACCCAGAACTTTGGCCCGCCAAAGGTTTTTCCGGCGAAATATCCGGCCGTATCCGTGGCAATCACCACCGCGACAAGCCACGATATCATCAGTAATCCATTATCTGCGCGCAGCGCGGTTAGTCCGTAACCCGCCACAAGAACCCATAAAACATAGATAACAAAGCGCATCCGGTCACGTTTTGACCCAAGCGCCATAGCGCTACCAAGTGCGGTGATCAGCAAAACAGCAAGCGACGAAAACGCGGGCATAAAACCGGCAAGAAAAACAACACTTGCCGACAGCGTGCCAAGGACAAGCGCCAGTCGGTCATTTTCCATGCCGCTTTTAGCCAGCAGCATTTTGGTGATCTCCCAGACAATCGCGCCAGTTGCCAGCGCCACAAGCACACCAAAAATAGCCCCGCCAAACCAGATAGCCCCAAGCCCGACAACAACCATGATGATTGCGGAAAAAAACCGTGGGGCCAAATCAGCCCAGTTTGATTT
This sequence comes from Aliiroseovarius sp., assembly GCA_030625565.1. Taxonomy (GTDB): domain Bacteria; phylum Pseudomonadota; class Alphaproteobacteria; order Rhodobacterales; family Rhodobacteraceae; genus JAAEUB01. The sequence goes on from DAOUQO010000031.1 coordinate 1,280, forward strand.
GGAGCCAGAGGTGCTCATATTGCGACAGCCCCGAACCGACGGGTGCGTTTTCCAAAGTTATTGATGATACCGGCAAAGATTTCACTGCTGAAATCAGGCCAGAGCGTATCAATAAATTCATATTCCGCATAGGCCGATTGCCACAGCAGGAAGTTCGAAATTCGCGCTTCGCCCGAGGTGCGAATAACCAGATCAGGGTCCGGTAAAACATATGTATCAAGGTATTTTGGCAAGGTTTCTTCATTTACTTCTTGCGGAAGGATATGGCCAAGCGCCACGTCATGGGCAAGACGGCGCGCCGCACGGGCAACTTCGTCGCGCCCGCCATAATTCAGAGCAATGGTCAGGTGCACACGGTCATTTTCCGAGGTCATCAATTCCAGCTCATCCATCAGATCAACCAGTTTACTGTCCAGCTTGATCCGGTCACCAATGAAACGCACCCGCACGCCGCGTTCGAACAAATCGCGGGCTTCTTTCTGGATATAACGGCGAAACAATAGCATCAGGCCGGAAACTTCGGCCTGGGTGCGTTTCCAGTTTTCCGTCGAAAACGCAAATATCGTCAGGTATTTCACCCCAAGATCCGGGCAGGCTTCGACAATTTCGCGCACCCGTTTGGCACCTGCATGATGGCCAAACAAACGGGGTTTGCCACGTGCCTGCGCCCAACGGCCATTGCCATCCATGATAATGGCGACATGGCCCGGGCCTTTGCCTTGATCGCTAATTTCACGACTATCCTGCGCTCCCATAAGAGACCCCTTTAGCTAAAAATTGCTTACTTAATATATGATATTTATTAAAAAATTTACACCTGCATAATTTCGGCTTGCTTGTTTTCAAGCGCTTTGTCGACATTGCCCACATAAGTATTGGTCAAATCCTGCACCTCGGAGGTCCAGATTTTATTGTCATCTTCGCCCATCCCGTCGGCCAGCGCCTTTTTCAGCATGTCCATACCAGCATGGCGCACATTACGAATAGAAATCCGCGCGTTTTCGGCGTAGGTGGCCGCGACCTTGGTCAGTTCGCGGCGGCGTTCTTCGTTCAGGTCAGGGATCGGCAACATAATGATCGTGCCGTTTAGTTGCGGGTTAATCCCCAGCCCGCTTTCGCGAATGGCCTTTTCGGCGGCAGCAACCAGCCCCTTATCCCAGATATTCACGGTTACCATCCGCGATTCAGGCACGTTCACTGTGCCAATCTGGTTAATAGGCGTTTTCTGGCCATAAGCATCAACCATGATCGGCTCCAGCATCGAAGCCGAGGCGCGACCAGTGCGCAAGGACGAAAATTCAGTTCTGAGCGACGCAATTGCGCCCTCCATCCGGCGTTCCAGATCGTCCAGATCAATTTCTACTTCATCAGCCATTTCAGCCCTCTCACATGCAAGTATTTGAGTTTACTATAGATTAGTCGCTGACCCGCGTATAGGTGCCCTGACCGGCAAGAATGCCCTTGAACCCACCGGGTTCATCCAGGGAAAACACAATAATCGGCAGATTATTATCACGCGCAAGCGCAATGGCGCTGGCATCCATCACCCCCAGACGCTTGGTCAGCACATCGTCATAACTGACATTGTCATAACGCACAGCATCGGGAAACTTGACCGGATCTTTGTCATAGACACCATCAACTTTGGTGCCCTTAAAGATTACTTCGCAGTTCATTTCATTGGCGCGCAGGGTGGCGGCGGTATCGGTGGTGAAATACGGATTGCCGGTTCCGGCGGCAAAAATGCAGACACGACCCTTTTCAAGGTGGCGCACAGCGCGGCGGCGGATGTAGGGTTCGCAAACCTGATCCATTGGAATGGCGCTGATAACGCGGGTGAAAACGCCCAGATCTTCAAGTGCGGCCTGCATGGCCAGCGCGTTCATTACCGTCGCCAGCATACCCATATAATCGGCCGTGGTGCGTTCCATGCCTTGGGCGCTGCCTTGCAAGCCACGGAAAATATTACCACCACCGATAACCATACAAATTTCGGCACCCATATCATGCACGCGGCGCACTTCTTCGGCGATGCGCGTAACTGTCGGCGGATGCAGGCCATAGCCCTGATCGCCCATCAAGGCTTCGCCCGAGATTTTCAGCATCACGCGCTTATAGGCCGGAGCAGGCGCGGTGGGGGCTATTGTGGTGTTATTGTCGCTCATATCGCCTGCATATCCTTTGTTGGTATTTATTTTCCGTTCAAAATGTCCGAAAACGCCCTTGGGTTCAATGCTGGAATCCCCCGACGGGGCAGAAAAGTCGGGAAATCACACATGAGAGCGGGGCCCTATGGCACTGGAACACATCATCCGCGACATCCCAAGCGACAGGCCTGTGCTGATCGCGGGGCCAACAGCGGCGGGCAAATCATCCCTGGCGCTGGCAATTGCCGCAGCGCAAGGCGGTGTGATTGTGAATGCTGACGCCTTGCAGGTCTATGAAAACTGGCGGGTTCTGACCGCGCGCCCCAGCCCTGAGGAAGAAGCCCGCGCGCCCCACGCCCTATATGGCCATCTGGCGGGCGATCAGGCGTATTCCGCAGGTGCATGGCTGCGCGAGGTGCGTCCGTTTTTGGATACAGGTTTTGATACTGGCCCGCGCCCTATCATTGTTGGCGGTACCGGCCTGAATTTTACCGCCCTGACCCAAGGGCTGGCGGAAATTCCGCTGACCCCGCCCGAAATTCGCGCGGCAGGCATGGATTTGCTGGCTGGGGCTGGCCTGAATGAAATGCTGGCGCAGCTGGATCCCGAAACCCGCACGCGCATTGATGTGCAAAACCCCGCCCGTGTGGCCCGCGCATGGGAGGTTTTCAAAAACACCGGTCGCGGGCTGGCCAGCTGGCAAGACGCGACCCCGCCGCCGATTTTACCGCTGGAAAACTGCACCGCACTGGTGCTGAACGGCGAACGCGACTGGCTGCGCGACCGGATCGCGCGCCGTTTTGATATAATGCTGGACCAAGGCGCACTGGACGAGGCCAAAGCCAATTTGGCCAACTGGGATCCCGCAGCGCCTTCGGCCAAAGCCATCGGGGCGCGCGAACTGATTGCCTATCTGCAAGGCGACACCGATTTAGAGCAGGCAAAAGCGCGCGCGATTCTTGCATCGCAGCAATATGCCAAGCGTCAACGCAGCTGGTTTCGCGCCCGAATGCGCCAATGGCACCAAATTACGCTACCAATTTAAATTAAATTTCAGCCCGCTTTTTTACGCGATTTAGCTGCCCCACACATTCTGTAGTAGAATCAACACCACCGCCGTCTAGGCACAATAAAATCAGAATAGTTTGATTTTTCTAATTTGCTGTCACAAAACTGCACCACTTGTTGCATTGAGCCATAAAAAACGGGGTTAATAAAACGTCAAAAACCTATTGTCTTTCAAGTAAACCATGCATTTTAGCCCCTAAAGTCGCCGCGCGCAGGTTCGAAATATACAATTCTATTGATTGGCGCCCCGCGACACAGACCTGAATTTAGGGTAAATATGACCCCTCTGCTGAAGATAACTGCCACCCTTGCCAGAAGAATTAGTTGAAATATGAACCAGACATCCACGCTGCCTTCACCCTTCCGTATCATCCCGCTTGCCCGCCTTGGAAAGGGCGGTCGTTGGCGTACAGAAGCCATGCGCAGCTATGGCGCGCCAGTGCTATATTGGTTCACACGTGGTCAGGGCCGGATCACCATTGCCGGGCAAACTGCGGGTTATGGCGCCCATAACGCCATTTTTCTGCCAGCAGGCACAATGCACGGGTTTGAGATGCCAAATCAGGTGCATGGCATGATTGTTGTGTTCCCTGCCGATTGCGAAACCCAGCTGGACCTGCCCGAAGCACCGCTTCATTTACGTCTGCGCGAGGCCGATCAACACCTTGAACTGAACAAACTGGTCGAAAACCTGCAAACAGAAATGCAGGGCGGCGGGGCAGATTCTGACACAGCCATGATGTGCCATGCCGGGCTTTTGGCCGTTTGGCTGCGCCGGCAGGTTAGTGCAAGTGAACTAATTGACACACCGGCACCGCGCAAAAATGCGGCGACGCGCCTTGCTGCGGCCTATACATCATTAGTTGAAATAGACTTTCATTCGGCCAAATCTGTGCGCGACTACGCCGCTGCTCTGGGGGTGACACCGACCCACCTTAGCCGGGTCTGCAACAAAGCCTGCGGGCGCCCTGCTTCGGCCATTTTAGCAGATCGGGTACATTATGAGGCCCGCCGAATGCTAAGCGAAACCCACATGCCAATCAAAGATATCGCACAGGCGCTTGGCTTTGCCTCTCCGGCCTATTTCACCCGTGCGTTTCAGAACCACACAGGCCGCACACCATCAGGATTTCGTCGAAATATCTAGACCTAGGCTAGCCTGACGACCACCGGAAAAGGAAAACAGCAATTAAACGCCGATCCTCTGTGGAGCTGATTACCGCTTCTGCACTTACTTACGCCGCGATTCCCGTCATCCTATCAGAAATGGATACCGATTTCGTAACTAGGTTTCCAGCCATTCTTATAGGGCTAAAGCTAATCATCGCTTTTCCTGCCCTATTATGGCCAAGCTTGCGAAGCAAGGTGACACGGCTGGTCAAGGACCTTTCTGTTCTTTTTTTCGCCTCCAGTCAGGCCTTTTTTTTCGTATTAAGCCTAGTGCTATTTACCCAAGCGTGTTCGTATGTAACGGTCCCAGTTGCTATTGTTATTGCTGAAACTTGGCCAATACTTACCGCGCTTTTACTCGGATATGTAATGCGTGGGCAGGTATCACACCTTACAATCAAAGAGCTGGGCTGGGGCGGCGTTGCCCTTTTGGGTATCGTTTTAGTTCTGGATATCCCCGGAAACCTGCATGAGCTTGGAAGTGGCATAACCAAAGGCGGCTTTCTGGCATTGGGTTCTGCACTATCAATGGGGGCCAGTACCGCCCTCAAATCGCGCGCCGTTGTCATCTTAAAGAGCCAGTATCAAATTGGCCCACTTCAATCATTTTTTGTTCTGCAATTGTATTTTTTATCAATATTACCAATTTTCCTAATTTGGATGTACTTCACGCAACAAGCTGATTTAAATGCATTAAATCCACTTTTGAATTCATTCACAGATATGTTCATCTTGATCGTGCTAATTGTACTTTTAAACACGCTTTCATCGGTGCTCTATTCGATGGCGGCGCTACGCATTTCGAAGGCATCCGATGGATTTATTTGGTTTTTCACCCCGGCCTTTTCACTGGTTATTTTCGCTATATACTCTGGGGAAGCAATCATGGGTTATGAGCTTATTGGGTTAGCATTCATCATCAGTTCAAACCTCTTTATTACAATTACAGCAAACATAACCGCAGCCTTTAAATCTTTAATTCTTTCACTGCTTTTCATTGGAACATGGTGCTATTTTGTAGATCCAATTTTTGACCAAAAAGGCGCCTTCGAAGCTCTAGCGATCCTCAGTATCTTTTATGTTGTCTTGCTTACATCTGGCATTGATGAAGTTTCGGGCCAGCGCCGAGAGGATCAACAAAACGTTATAGATTTTGTTCGTCAAATCTATAACGCGGGCCCGATGACACATAAAATGTTTGACTCCTATGAATGCGCCAAGCATCCGGTATTACAAAAACGCAGATACCGCCTCCTTCACCGCCACCTTGAAAAAGAGAGGCTATTAGAAGCACTAGCCACACTTGATAAGCTTAGCCTAAGCCGAACCCGAAGCTTGAATCTTGGGCGGTTTACATCGTTGTTCTTTTGCTTGGCCTCCAGCTTTCTGATCGGCATTCTAGCCCGACCAGAAGGATGGGTTTCCCAAATTTTTATCACGACATACTTGTCCTCGATGGTTTTTTCATTTTTCCATTTGATAGAAAGCCAGCTAAGTTCATCCAAATCCATTTACCAAAAAACAAAGGGGCCAACCCAATCAGGTTATTTGATGCGGATTAAATCGAAATCAATCAAGATTGAAGACGTTATCTGGAACATTATTCTTAGCATTTTTGTCCTATCGGCGTTATCTCTTGCCTTTAGTTTACCCTAGGCCCTAGGCCCTAGTTCGCTGCACGCAAGATCTGGCCCCAAGCCAAAGGCAGCTAAACACAGAAATACGCTCAGTAAAAAAAACTATCGCTAGAATAATTAGCCTTCTAATTTAAGGGATGGATGAAAGATTCGCCCCTCTTTTTACACCGCCCTATTATGCGGTTATCTTCACCAATCAATTGGCCGAAAATTCTGGCGGCTACCCTGAGATGTCGCAACAGATGGCTGCGCTTGCGGCCCAGCAGCCTGGATTTCTTGGTGTTGAAACAACACGTGATAGCAATGGCTTAGGCATCACCATCAGTTATTGGGAAACGGAAAGTGCCATTGCCAAATGGAAGGCCCAGATTGATCATATTGGCGCGCAAAAACTGGGGAAAACACGCTGGTATGCGGCCTATACATTGCGGATTGCCAAGGTTGAACGTAACTATTGTGGCCCCGAAGGCCGGTAAAACTCAGCTGCCCATAATTGCCAGAACATAGCCCTGCGTTTCGGCATATGGCGGCACACCGGAATATTTTTGGACAGCTTCAGGTCCGGCATTATAGGCTGCCAGCGCAAGGCGCCACGATCGAAACCGATCATATTGCTGGCGCAGATAACGCGCGCCGCCTTCCAGATTTTGGCGCGGATCGGCCGGATCCACGCCAAGCCTTTGCGCCGTTTCCGGCATTAATTGCGCCAATCCCAATGCGCCGGCTGAACTTACCGCAGAAATATTCCAACCACTTTCTTGCTGCACAAGACGTAAAAAAATGTTTTCGGGAATCCCGTGTTGGCGCGCAACCTGCTGGGCAATGGCAAAATATTCACCCCGATATCGCCCATTATAGGGCGGCACATTGTTAACCCCGGGAATAATAATCGGGGCCGGTTGTAAGCGAATTGAATTTGTATATTGCTCTGCCGCACGACCATCTAACACATTGAGTTGGTTTGAAAAAACAGCGGATCCGCCTGAGGTTGAAAACAAATCACCTGCCTGTGCCGGCGCCCAGAATCCGATAAAAACCAAGCTGTAAATCAAAAAATTCTTCATGCCTAAAACCCTTGAACTGGCCCGATTATATGGCCAGATTTACAGCTTAACCAGCCCCAGAAATAAACCGCGCGTATCTTTGCCTAAATAAGTTCGCACGATTTAAGCTTTCCTTAATCCGCTTCGAGTGTTGTAACAAAGCCTACAATTTTATTAGATTCGGCAGGAGGTCCCATGGCGGGTTCGGTTAACAAAGTGATACTCATCGGCAATCTGGGGCGTGACCCGGAAGTGCGGACATTTCAAAATGGCGGCAAGGTCTGTAACTTGCGCATTGCCACGTCCGAGACATGGAAAGACAAAAGCACCGGCGAGCGGCGCGAAAAAACCGAATGGCATTCGGTTGCCATTTTCCAAGAAGGTCTGGTCCGCATTGCCGAGCAATATCTGCGCAAAGGCTCAACAGTTTATATCGAAGGCAAGCTGCAAACCCGCAAATGGCAGGACCAATCCGGGGCTGACAAATATTCAACCGAAGTTGTACTGCAAGGGTTTGACGGCAAGCTGACCATGATTGGCGGGCGCAATGATGGCGGTTCGTCCTCGGGCGGCGGTAATAATTATGGCGGCGGTGACCAGGGCGGTTACGGCGGCGGCGATCAGGGTGGCTATGGTGGCGACCAAGGCGGAAATTCCGGTGGAAATTCCGGTGGAAATTCAGGCGGCGGCTCCGGTCCGGCATCTTCGGGTGGTGGCTTTGATGACGAAATTCCGTTCTAGGCAGCTAACCCAAACAGGCGCCTTTGGCGCACAGAAATTCTAACATGGCGCCCGGCTTATTGCCGGGCGTTTTGCATTTAGCACCGCGCCAATGCATCCTGAAGCACCTGACGCACCACCAATGGATCAACGTCATTTGTGACGAAAGCCTCGCCAATGGCGCGGGCCATAATGAAATGTAATTGCCCCGCCTGCACCTTCTTATCTTGGCCCATCAGGGCAATCAGGCCATCGGCATCGGGTAATGCACCTTCAATGTCAGTAAGGTCTTTCTTCATGCCCATAGCCGCCAAATGGGCGCGCAGGCGTGACGGGCTTTCCTGACTCATCAGGCCAAGGCGGGCCGAAACCTCGAACGCCAGCGCACAGCCAATCGCAACCCCTTCGCCATGCAAAAGGCGCGCACCATATCCGGTTGCGGCCTCAAGCGCGTGACCAAATGTGTGGCCAAGATTAAGTAAGGCGCGTTCGCCGTGTTCTTTTTCATCGCGCGTTACAATGCCGGCTTTCATTTCAACCGAACGGCGTACAGCTTCTTGGCGCAAGGCGGTGTCACCTGCGGCCATGGCGGGCGCGTTAACCTCAAGCCAGTCAAAAAATGCGGCGTCGCCAAGGCAGCCATATTTCACAACTTCGCCGTAGCCGGCCAAAAAATCGCGTGGCTCAAGCGTGCCTAAAATATCAATATCAGCCAAAACAAGGCTGGGCTGGTGAAAGGCCCCAACCAGATTTTTGCCCTGCTGGGTGTTTATACCGGTTTTACCGCCAACCGAGCTGTCAACCTGCGCCAAAAGCGTTGTGGGAATTTGCACGAAACGCACGCCGCGCCGCAAAACCGCCGCTGCGAAACCAGCAAGGTCGCCAATCACACCGCCACCAAAAGCCACAACCATATCGCCGCGTTCGACCTTTTGTTCCAGCAGCCATTCAACGCTTTGCGTCAGTCCGGCCCAGCCTTTGGTTGCCTCGCCCGGGGTTAGCGACAGTGCGGTCATGGAAATACCATTGGCCGCCAATCCGGCGCGCAAGGCATCAAGGTGCAAGCCCGCCACCCGTTCTTCGGTGATCACCGCAACGCGCGGCCGATTTAAAAATGGTGCGATATAAGCGCCGGCCTGCGCCAGCAGCCCGCCACCGATACAGACATCATATTGGCGTCCCTCCAAAGGCACATGAACTTTTTGCATCAGGGCAGCTCCTCTATCACATCAGGGCGGGTTTTCAGGGCCTTAAGGACCTCAACCACCATACGCCTGATTTCATATTCAGGCTTGGCGGTGACAGTGATATCAGCCTGCGCATAAACCGGCACACGGGCATTATAAATCTGCGTCAAGGTCGCCTTGGGGTCCGGCGTGCGCAATAAGGGGCGCGTATCTTTGTGGCGCACGCGTTGCCAAAGCAGATCAAGATCGGCGCTAAGCCAGACCGAAATGCCATGGCGCGAAATTTCTGCCCGATTGCGTTCTTGCAAAAATGCCCCGCCTCCGGTTGACAGAACCCCGTGGTGGTTGCCCAAAAGCCGCGCAATAATTTCGGATTCACGCTTGCGGAAAAATGCTTCGCCATCACGCGCAAAAATTTCGGATATATCCATATTGGCAGCACGCTGAAGTTCCAGATCAGAATCCAGAAAGGGCACCGAAAGCGCCTGCGCCAACGCTTGGCCAACAGCGGTTTTTCCCGCCCCCATCATCCCGACAAGAACAATGGTTTTTTTAACTTTATATGCCAAACCGGCGTTGCCCCGCCAAAAATCACGTTTCTTTTCTTCAATGACGTGATCTTGGGTGAAATACCATATATAATTCCAACGAATAGGTGCTGGGCACATAAAAAAGGGCGGGAAAAAATGATACGATGGCTAATAAAGACAGTGTTTTCCCTTGGAATTCTGGCCGGAATCGGGCTGGCCGGATTTGCCTATTTCGGTGATTTATCGCCCGAAACCAGTAAAAACCACCTGTCGGTGACGCTGAATGCGGATTAATTCAAGCTTGGCAGTGCTTGCGCCGTTGGTGTTTGCGGCCATGCCGTTGGGCGCACAAGAACATGACCCCAACGCGCCATTATCCGCGATTGACTGGCTATCAAATTCGGTATCAACACCGGCTGAGCCTGCGCTTGGCCCGCTTGCGCCTGCCAACACAGCATCGGATATTGCCCAAAACGCGTCGGTGGGGCACATATCGGTAACCCCGCTTGGGCGGCTTTTGCCGGATGCTGTCGGCATTTTACCTGCGTCGGTTACCGGACTGCCCAATACGTTATGGGGTGGGGCGCGCCCCGATGATCTGGTGCATCATATTCGCGCCGAAAGCACCGACATGCTGCCTGCAATTCGCGAACTTTTATACACGATATTGTTGGCAGAACTGAACCCGGCCCTTAGCGAACAATCAACCGGATACGACGTGTTTCTTGCGCGGGTTGATAAGCTGTTGGAGCTGGGCGCATTAGAACAAGCCGATGCATTGCTGGCGCGCGCAGGTCCTGAAAACCCCGAAATTTTTCGCCGCTGGTTTGATGTCGCCCTGTTGTTGGGCAACGAAGACGAATTATGCGCAATTATGCGCGCCACACCCGCGCTTTCGCCAACCTTTACCGCACGAGTTTTCTGCCTGGCGCGCGGCGGTGACTGGAACGCGGCGGTTTTGACGCTGGGAACAGGGCGGGCCTTGGGGTTTATCAGCCCCGAAGAAGACGACCTGTTAGCACGCTTTCTGGACCCCGATTTGTTTGAGGGTGAACCAGCCCTGCCCCGCCCGACGCACCCTTCGCCGCTGACCTTTCGCCTGATGGAGGCAATCGGCACTCCCATTCCAACCGCGACCCTGCCGTTGGCTTTTGCCCAATCAGATCTGCGGGCAAATATCGGCTGGAAGGCCCGCCTTGAAGCCAGCGAACGGCTGGCACGCACCGGTGCGGTACGTGAAAACCAGCTTTTGGGTGTCTATACCGAACGCCAGCCTGCGGCCTCGGGGGGGATTTGGGAACGGGTATCTGCGGTGCAGGCCTTGGATAACGCCCTTAAAGCCAACAATATTGACGCTGTTACAAACGCCCTGCCCGAAGCCTGGAAACAGATACAACTGGCCGAATTAGAGGTCCCGTTTGGCCGCGTCTATGGCCAGACATTGGCGCAGCTGGGGCTGGAAGGTGGGGCGCGTGAAATCGCACTGACTTTGGGGCTATTGTCGGATGAATATGAAGCCGTGGCAGCCATGGCTGACATTGGTTCGGAATTTGATTTACTTGTCGCACTTGCACGCGGCCAAACAGACGGGCTGCGCAGCCACATCCCGCGCGAACAAGCCGTGCTTGCCGGATTTACCAATACAGGGGCCCCTGCGCGCCTTGCCTCGTTAGTCGAAGACCAGCGTCTGGGCGAAGCAATTTTGCGCGCAATCGCGTTGTTTACCAGCGGCACCAGCGGGGATTTAGGGAAAATCACGGATGCATTATTGCTGTTTCGCGCCCTTGGGCTGGAAAACACCGCCCGACGCGCCGCCCTTGAATATCTGATGCTAGATCGGCGCGGATGAGCCGCCTACCCCCCTTGCCAAGTGACGATTTACGCCTGATTTCTGGGTTTCTGGATGCCTGCGCGGCTGAACTGGGTGCGGCCGAAAACACATTATTGTCGTATGGTCGCGACCTGAAACACCTGCTGTCTTGGCTGCATCGCAACAAAACAGGGCTGTGCACAGCAACCCGCAGCGATATCGAAGGCTATCTTGTGGCATGCGAGGCCGAAGGGCTGGCCACCACAACCCGCGCGCGCCGCCTGTCATCGCTAAAACAGCTGTTTCGTTTTTTGTTCGAAGAAGGCATTCGCACCAACAATCCCGCACTTGAAATAAAAGGGCCGGGCAAATCCAAAAGACTGCCGCAAACCCTGAGCGAAGCTGAGGTCGAGGCAATGTTGCAAACCGTACGCAAATTCGGCCGCACCCCGTCCGAACGATTGCGCAACACCTGTTTGCTGGAACTGGCCTATGCAACCGGCATGCGGGTTAGCGAATTGGTGTCCCTGCCCGCAGATGCCGCACGGGGGGATCCGCGTATGTTGCTGGTGCAAGGTAAAGGCAACAAGGAACGCATGGTGCCCTTGACCAATGCTGCGCGTGAGTCACTGGGGGCTTGGTTAATGCAACGCGATGAAATCGAACAAAAAAAACCTGCTAAAGGCAAGCAAGTCACACCGTTTCTATTTCCATCCAGCGCTAAGTCCGGCCACCTGACACGGCATTGGTTTTATGGCGCAATCAAGCAAATCGCGACCGCCGCAGGGATTATGCCCGACAAAGTGACCCCGCACCGCTTGCGCCACGCCTTTGCAACGCACCTTTTGGCCGGAGGCGCGGATTTACGCGCCATTCAAACCCTGCTGGGCCACGCTGATATTTCAACAACCGAAATTTACACCCATGTTTTAGAAGAACGCCTGCGCGATCTGGTCCTGACGCACCATCCTTTGGCCAAAAAACCAGATTAATGTTCAAAACCGGTTTTTTCGAAAAAAACCGGGGCGGAAAATTTGAATTTTCCGAAATACCTCAGCCCTGTGGCGTATATAATGCTGCCGCGCGCTGATCAAAAGCCTGCACAACCCGTTGCATCGCCTGATTAAAAACCACCCCGATCAGTTTTTGCAGCACCGCATTGCGGAATTCAAAATCAACGAAAAATTCGACCTCGCAGCCATCAGGGTGATCGTGAATATACCAATAGGAACGCATGTATTTAAACGGCCCGTCCAGATATTCGGTATCGATCCGGCGCGCGGCATCATCCAGCACCACGCGGGATCCGAAACGTTCGCGAAACACCTTAAAACTGATCACCAGATCGGCCATCATTTCAACCCGCCCATCGCCCAGATCCTTGCGCGATTTTATCCGCGCGGCCGCCGTCCATGGCAAAAACTCAGGATATCGCGCAACATCCGCAACTAAGTCGTAGATTTGCGCTGGTTTATAGGGCAGAATTCGTTTCTCTGCATGTGTGGGCATTTTATTTTCCGCTCGTATCCATTTGGACCACATGTCATAGGATGAACGCAGAAAATCAAGGGGGCAATATGCCAAAGCGTCCATATGTCATAGACGAAATGATCTCGGCCAAAACAATTGCCGCGCGGGTCGAAGAATTATCACATCAAATTCATGATGAATTTTCAGGCACCGACAAACTGGTCGTGGTTGGCCTGCTGCGCGGATCATTTGTGTTCATCGCCGATCTGGTGCGCGAACTTGACCTGCCGGTCGAGGTCGATTTTATCGAAGCCTCGTCTTACGGCAACCAGACCGAAAGCAGCCGCGAGGTTCGGATTTTAAAAGATCTGCGCGGTGAAATTTCAGGGCGCGACGTACTGGTTGTCGAAGATATCGTTGATACCGGCCACACATTGAAACATGTGGTTGGCCTGCTTAACGCCAAAAATCCCGCCCGCCTGAAAACCATTGCATTGCTTGATAAACCATCGCGTCGCGAGGTGGACATGAGCGCCGACTGGATCGGCTTTGAAATTCCGGATGAATTTGTTGTCGGATATGGTATTGATTTTGCACAAAGAAATCGCAACTTGGCGCATATTGGCAAAGTGCGCTTTACTGGCGAATAGGCCCGCGCATGAACCCACGGCATTTTCTTCGCATAGCAAAATGGGCGCGCAAACCACCTTCGTCGCAAAAGATCAGGCTGGTTTTTGGGGTAATTATATTCTGTTTTGTACTTTTCGCGATTGAACGGTTTTTGGGCTGGCCGGAATGGTTAACGCCCAGCCGCCTGCCCCGATAAACAAAACGTGACGGGCCAGCACCCCGCTGAAAATGCTATGCTTGCGCCAACAGCTTCACAGATTACAAGGCCAAGCCCATGTCGCACTGGATATTTCGTATTGTTGTAAGTTTTGCACTATTGGGCGCTGCTATTTTGTGGCTGACCCGCGCTAGAACCGCCGACATCGAAACCCTGCAGGGGCTTAGCGGGGATGCCACGCGCGGCGCGTCTGTTTTTAACGCCGGAGGCTGCGCGTCGTGCCATATGGAAAAGGGCGCGACCGGCACAGCACGACTGGTTCTTTCAGGCGGGCAGGTTTTTCCTTCGCCCTTCGGCAATTTCACCGCCCCCAATATTTCGCCTGATCCAGAACACGGCATTGGCGGCTGGAATGCGCTGGACCTGCTAAACGCCATGCGCCACGGAACGTCCCCCGAGGGCACGCATTATTATCCGGTTTTCCCCTATGCATCCTACAACAAAGTCACGCCGCAAGACGTGGCTGATCTGCATGCCTATATGATCACCCTGCCCGCCTCGGACGCGGAAAATCAGCCGCATGACATTGGATTTCCGTTTAATATCCGCGCCGGACTTGGCGTTTGGAAGGCGCTGTTTGCCGACGATAACTGGGTCCTACAAACCACTGACCCCGACCTTGCCCGTGGCCGTTATCTGGTCGAGGCCCTTGGCCATTGCGCCGAATGCCACACCCCGCGCGGCATACTGGGCCAGCTTGATCGCAGCGCGTGGCTAACGGGCGCGCCAAATCCGGCAGGACGTGGTGAATTCCCCGATATTACACCCGGAAAATTGAACTGGTCCGAAGGCGAGATTTTTGACTACCTCACCACCGGATTCACCCCTGATTTCGACGTCGCAGGCGGCCACATGGCCCTTGTGGTCGACAACCTTTCCCAACTACCCGAAAGCGATGTGCGCGCGATTGTGGGTTATTTGAAGGCGGTGGAGTAGCAACCTTGCATTTTTGATCGGCACAGCGGGTAAATGATGATATTCGTAGCATCCAGTATTTTAAATCCTTCTGGAGGCAAAAATGATAAAGCGCGAAATTGTATTTTCATACGATGAAAACTTATTCATTGAGCATGCGCCAAGGTTCAAGCTGCATAAATGCCCGCCAGAATTTCCACATCCTGAAATGATGATTGCACATCATCCATATTTTTTGGATTTTGAGGTTCCTGTGGCAGATGAAGAAACTGGGGCCGGAAGCTACAGTTATGATTCCGGTATTGGCCCAGATTTTGATGCCTTTCAAAAGAGGCCAATCCCAAAATGGGCATCCCAACAGGATCTTAACGGAATAGTATTTGATGAAATTGTTCACCTAATCAACGCCTTAACCAATCATCATATATTTACATATGATAGTCGCCAAGCTTGGACAGCTGCGTTTGGAGATACGGAACCTGTCTCAAGATTTTCAACGGAAGTATATTTTGCGCCAAATTTTGATGATCCGGCTGAAATTACATCGCAAATAAATTACTTTGGTGAATACCTGTTTATGCTCAACTCCGAAGGTGAATTATTGGGGAAACGTATAACCCTTCAACATTTATTAGACATGTATTTTGCCTTTGACGATGACAAATTCAAACAGGACTTTCTAAATGCCTGTCTGGTTATGGATACGGCCAAAAAGTTGGGGCATTATCAACAATCAGCCTCCTATGTATTTCTGGTTTCAGCGCTTGAAACCTTGATTGAATTGGAGCACCGAAATACAGAAATAGCGACATGTAAGTGCTGCGGCCAAAAGCAATATCAGGTGCTGGCTAAGTTCCGCGATTTCATCGATAAATACGGCTGGAATATCGACAACAAAACCAAAAATGATTTCTATAAGATGCGGTCGGAAATATCC
>DAOUQO010000233.1 GCA_030625565.1 Aliiroseovarius sp.
ATTCACATTTCTCTGGCTAGGGAAGCCCGAACCGCTACACAAAGTGGTGACGAGGAATCTGAGTTCATGAAGGATAGGTAAGTCCTTTAGGTCCCCGACTAATTTCTCATAGAAACCAACAGTTAGCTAAGGACGCCTTAGGTAAACATCTCCAGATTTTGGCGAAGAAGGAATTATGAAGGCTGGCTTCATCCGCATATCTGACTTGCCGCATTACCACCTCATTGCCTTTGCATAGCAAAGGCAGCGCCCGGACCTCCCCCATGGGGAGGGCGCTTTGCACCCACCCCGAGGTCCAAGCGCGGCGTATGGAATTGAACGGATTCCTTATCCCGCATAGCAGTCACTAACAGCATCCCAGCATACGGTCCTGTATTTTTACGGACGCACGCGTTACCAAAGCCCCCCTAGCCCAACGTCACAGGATGCACCCACCAATCGGGGTGGGTTTTGTGTAGGCTCTGCGCACCCTGATCGGCCTGCGCGCGGGTTTCAAACAGCGCAAAGCATGTGGCGCCGGAGCCGGACATGCGGGTTAGTTTTGCGTCTTTAAGCCCCGCAAGGGCCGTCAGGGTTTCACCGATGGCGGGTTCCAGTTTGCGCGCGGTTTGCTCAAGGTCATTGCGCTGTTTTGATAGCCATTTAATAAAGCCAGCCGTGTTCATATTTGGCAGGCGCGCAGGCATTGGTTTGCCCTGTTTATTTTCCAGCGCCTTAAACACATCAGGTGTCGCCATGCCAACGCCCGGATTGGCCAGCACCGCGAATAGCGGCGGCAGGTTTGGCAGCGGGGTAATCTGTTCACCGATGCCCTGCATTCGGGCAGCGCGGCGCGTCAGGCAAACACGGATATCGGCCCCCAAATCGGCCAAACCCACAGGTAAATCGCGCGTTTCCAGCAGATCACACAGCGCCAGCGCCGTGGCCGCCGCATCTGATGACCCACCACCAATGCCCGCCGCCATTGGCAGGTGTTTTGACAGGGTAATTGCCACGGACACATCAAACAAAGCCGCCGCGCGCAGCACTAAATTCGACTTATCGGATGGCACGCCGCCCGCCATTGGGCCGATCACCTCTAACGAGGTTTCAGCGGCAGGGCTAAGCGTTATCCGATCGCCAATATCGGCAAACATCACCAAGCTATCCAGCAGGTGATAGCCATCCTTGCGCTGCCCAGTGACATGCAAAGTAAGGTTAATTTTGGCCGGAGCGAAAACTTTACTTATCGTCATCTGACCGGATCAGCGGATCAGCGCCTTCTTCTTGCAAGACAACATCCAGCCCAACCTCAAGTTTGCGGCGAATGCGGTCTGGGTTAACCTCGTTAAGGTCCGCATCACCGGCAACGAATGACAAGGCGCGCGACCACTGGAATTCGGCTTCAAGCTTGCGCCCAACCGCCCAGTAAACATCGCCCAAATGGTCGTTAATAACGGGATCAACCGGGATCAGTTCAATCGCGCGCTCCATTTGCACAACGGCTTCACCATAGCGGCCAAGGCGGTAATAAACCCAGCCCAAACTATCGGTAATGAACCCGTCGCCGGGGCGCGCGGCCACGGCGCGTTCGATCATATCCATGGCCTCATCCAGGCTCAGCCGTTTTTCAACCAGCGAATACCCCAAGTAATTCAAAACCGAAGGCTGTTCTGGGTTCAGCTCTAACGCCTTGCGGAAATCTGCTTCGGCCTCGAACCATTGATCCAGCTGTTCGTGGCAAATGCCACGGGCAAAAAATAACGGCCATTGGCGGGCCTGAGGTGTTTCGAACAAAGCGACAGCACGATCATAGGGCGCGATTGCATCTTCGCAGCGGCCCAGAAAACGCAATGAATCCCCAAGGGTTTTATGCACATCCGGGGCATCCGGGTGGGACAAAGCCAGTTTTTCCAGCACCTCGATTGCCTCATCAGGCCGCTGCCAGCGGCGCAGGGCTTCGGCATGGGAAAGGCTGGCGGTTAGATAAAGCGGGCTGGATTCCGGTATTTTTGCGTATTGCGGCACCGCAAGGTCGTACAGCTCCATAGTTTCAAGCAAGGTGGCTGACAAGAATGTCGCCTGATACAAATTTGGATTTAGAAATTCGGCTGTGCGGCTGTAAAGCAAAACAATTGGCGGCTCCAATTCGCGCGCCAAAGATTGCGCCAGTGACGAGAACACATCGGCCGTTGCGTCGCGGGGAGAGGCGATGGCGGTAAACGCGATTGGCTTGCCCGCCTGCAATTCATGGAGCAGCGTATCAATGGTATCCCCCCCGCCATTTGGAAATGCCTTTTCAATCAGCTCAACAGCATCGGGGTTTCGTTCAAGCTGGCTGAGGATTTGGACATAGGCCAGAATGCCTGCCCGATCCAGATGCAAGGCACCGCCAGCTTCGCCCGAAAGGATCTTGGCCGCACCAGCATAATCCCCGGTTAAGGCCATCGCTAACGCATGGTGATAGCTGGCAAACTGGCCAGGATCTTGGCTGGGATCTGCACCTGCGAAGGTTTCAAGCCCCTCTGCGATACGCCCCGCGCCGATCTGCGCCCAGGCCCGAATTACCAAATCCAAAGCGCCGCCAACCGAATTTCCGTTATCCAGACTGGCCTGCACGCCATCCCAGTTTTCGGTTTTGATTGTACTGACCAAAAGCACAAGTCCGGCAATCTGGTTGTCGGGCGAAAGCCCTTGCAGGCGGCGCGCCACCGGAAGGGCCAGTTCAAACTGCCCCAGCCCGATCTGGGCCACCAAAAGCCCCTGCATCAGGTCCACATTTTCGGGATCTTGCGCCAAAGCGCGGGTGCCATATTCAACGCTTGCGCTAAAATTTCCGGTAATTCCGGCATGGCGCGCGGCAAGGTACGGCCCGGCAAAGCCATCGGCAATGGCCATCGGCGCCCCTGACAGACCAATAAAAATCGACAGGCTCAGGGCCGGTAAAAGGCGGGGAAACGTAAATAACGGCAAGGGGGCCTCGTTGTTCTGGGAATACTTTTGAGGAACCTAAGACTTGGGGGGGCCGGTGGCAATGCGTTGTGTGAATATAGCCAAACACATGACACAAGTTTGATAGCAACTCTCAGTTTTTTTTTTGGGGGGGGGGAGCGCGAGGGGGC
>DAOUQO010000259.1 GCA_030625565.1 Aliiroseovarius sp.
ACGGTCGGCAAATCCGGTTTGGTCGGCAAATCCGCTCATGGCTTCGACCAGCGTGCCAAAACCCGGCAGGCGTGAATTCGGGCCGGTCTGGCCGTAACCTGACACGCGCACTACGATCAAATCGGGATTTATTTTCAGCAAATCAGCTGGTGCAATCCCCATTTTTTCCAGCGTACCGGGGCGAAAATTTTCGATAAAAACATCAGCGGTTTCAACCAGTTTGCGCAAGGCCGCCATTGCCGGAGGATGGCGCAGATCCAGCTTGACCGAGCGCTTATTGCGCCCATAAACCTTCCAGTACAATGGAACGCCCTGTTCTTTCCATGCCCTGAGGGGGTCACCTGAGGCAGGTTCAACCTTGATAACGTCGGCGCCGAAGTCACCCAGTTGCAATGACACCATATTGCCCGCAACCAGCCGCGAAAGATCAAGCACACGAATGCCATCAAGGGGCCCGGTTTGCGCGGGGTCAAAGGGCACAGCATGTTTGGTGGTCATATTAGGCGTGATCCGTTTTTGGCATCAAAGATCAGAACCTTATCAGTATCCAATGTTAAATGCACCATGTCGCCGCTTGCGTAATTTTGCGCGCCACTGGCCACAACCGATACGTCTTGACCGGCAATCTGGACCGTCAGGTTTTGTTCTTCGCCGGTGGGCTCGACCACCAGAACTGTGGCGGGAATGCCAGTTTTGGTCAGGGTAATGTGCTGCGGGCGAATGCCATAACTTACCTTGGTTCCGGTGGCGACATCCAAATCCGCAGGCAGGGGCAGGGTGATATCCGCGCCAAGGTCAGCGCCTTTTGCACCATTGAAAACCGTCGGAATCAGGTTGATTTCAGGCGAGCCGATAAACCCCGCGACAAAGGCATTTTCAGGGTTTCGGTAGATTTCCAGCGGGCTGCCCATTTGCGCAATCCCGCCATCGTTCAGCACTACGATTGTGTCGGCCATTGTCATGGCTTCGGTTTGGTCATGGGTCACATAGATCATGGTTTTGCCCAGCCGCTTGTGCAGTTTTTTGATCTCGGCACGCATTTTAACCCGCAGCTTTGCATCCAGGTTTGACAGTGGTTCATCAAACAAAAATGCCTGTGGATCACGCACAATCGCACGGCCCATGGCGACGCGCTGGCGCTGGCCGCCGGATAATTCGCGCGGCACACGGCCCAGCAATTCTGTCAGGCCTAAGATGTCGGCAGCAACACCGACGCGTCGCTTGATTTCAGCCTTTGGCACACGTGATAATTTCAGTGCAAAGCTCATGTTATCGGCAACATTCATGTGCGGATACAGCGCGTAGGATTGAAACACCATCGCCAGATCGCGCTGTTTGGCGGGGATGCGGTTGGCGATTTTTCCGGCAATGACCACTTCGCCTGCGGTGATGTCCTCAAGTCCGGCTATCATTCGCAGCAAGGTGGATTTCCCACAGCCGGACGGGCCGACAAGCACAACAAATTCACCGTCGTTTATGGTTAGCGATATGTCTTCAAGCACGCTAACTTTGCCAAAAGATTTGCAGACATTATTAAGCTCCATCACCGACATAACTAGCCCTCCTTAATTTCAATAATCCCGACCGATAGGCGCCCCGCTGATGCCATGCGCAGCCCGCACATGCCGTAGGCAAAGGTTTCATCCGTGGCTTGCAGCAGCGTAACACCGTCGATTTCCAGGGTGATTTTATTTCCCACTGCGGTTAGGCCCATAATATATTCACGGCCTAAATCTCGTTTAAACGGGGCTGCGGCCAAAATGGTCGTTTCGAAATTTTCCTTTAAAATAATAAGGTTATCACCGTCAAACCCTGCCGCATAATACCGTTCAGCCCCTTGGGCACGTATGCTGAGCAGGTGGCTGTCGCCTGCTTCAGGGGTCATCGAGGTGGTGATCGTGGCATCGCGGGCATAGGCATGGCCGGTCCAAAGGTCAGCGTTTGAATCGGTTAGACCAATGATGCGTCCGTCTTCCAGTTTCCAGTGCCCACGGTTCCAGGTGAAACGGGTAATAGCCTCCCATTCTTCGGCCTCGATTGCGGGGTTAATGCGGGTTTTGCCTGCGCCTGTGATGCTGAAATTTGTTAAGAATAGATTGCCCAGATATTGTTGGCGGCCAAAATATTCGACCTGAATGCCGATTTCGCAAATCGCTTCGTCACCAGTTTCGGGAATATCAAAGGTGACTTTCTGGTCTGCGCCTACCTTTTGCCACCCGCCGATTTCATCGATTTGGCCAGACATGGCGCGGCGCACAAAGGGCACGAAATGCAGGTCTTGGTCGCCGTTCAGATATTCCAGCGAAAGATCAAGGCTGACGGTTTGGCCGGTTGCCACCAGTGGCGAAAACATCGGGCGATAACGGTTATCATCAAAGTCGGCGCGCCGGTAAAACGGCTTCCAGAATATCCGGCCTATTTGGGTGCGCTTGGTTTGGTCCAGTTGCACCTTGAAGGCATTGCCAGTGCCCGTTCCAGTCATCCGGTTGCAACCTTCGACGCAAAAACCGTGGGTCGCACCCTCCAGTGCGAAATCAAAGCGCACACCTTTGCGCGTCATATCCTCGACCCACAGGGCAGGGGGTGTTTCGCCGTTCAGCTGCAACGCCAGCGTGGTCAGTTCAGTGGCAAATTGCGGAATATCAACCGCAGAGTTTAGTTTTTGTTGATAGAAATGAGAATT
>DAOUQO010000006.1 GCA_030625565.1 Aliiroseovarius sp.
CGTGCGCGCGCCTTTGGTTTGGCCTTTCCGCTACTGGCCTTCATTGTTGTGGCCTTTATTATTCCCATCATCATTATGATGACCCAGTCGTTTCATGACCCGCGTTATGCATCCTTGATGCCGCAATCAACCGCGGCAATGGCCGATTGGGACGGGGTTTCAGAACCTACCGAAGAAATGGCGGCCGCCATGGTTGCCGACTTGATCGTGTCGCGAACTGAAAAAACCATTGGCCGCGTTGCGACCCGTGTTAACCGCGAAGTGTCGGGCACACGTTCGATGTTCACCAAAACCGCACGCACGGCCGCCAAGATGGAGCCGCCTTACATGGCCGCCCTGATAGATCGTGACGCCAAATGGGGCAATCTGGAAACATGGCAGGCAGTCAAGGTTGCCTCGCGGGTTTACACCCCCAGCTATATCGCTAATGCACTGGATTTTCGGGTAAATGCCGATGGATCATTTGAACGCCAATCCGAAGAACGCCGCATCTACGTTAAGCTTTTCTGGCGCACAATGGAAATCAGTTTGATCGTGACGCTGGCTGGTCTGGTGCTGGGATATCCCATTGCATTTTTGCTGGCTAGCTTGCCGACTAAAACCTCTAACCTACTGCTTATACTGGTTCTTTTGCCATTTTGGACATCGCTTTTGGTGCGAACAACCGCGTGGATTGCCATGTTGCAGGGCCAAGGGGTGATGAACGATTTGTTCGTTCTGTTTGGGTTGGCGACGGACGCTGACAGGTTCAGTCTAATCTATAATAAAACCGGCACATTGATTGCGATGACGCACATCTTGTTGCCGTTTATGATCTTGCCGCTGTATTCGGTAATGAAGACCATTCCGCCCACTTACGTGCGGGCCGCGAAATCCATGGGTGCCACCAATTGGACGGCGTTCTGGCGGGTCTATTTCCCCCAATCCGTGCCGGGGATCGGCGCGGGTGCACTGCTCGTGTTCATCCTTGCGATTGGCTATTACATCACCCCGGCTTTGGTCGGTGGGCAAGATGGACAGATGTTCTCAAACATCATTGATTTTCACATGCGCAAAAGCCTGAACTGGAACTTGGCCGCCGCCCTTGGGCTGGTGATGCTGGTCTTCGTATTGTTCTTATTCTGGCTCTATGACCGATTTATCGGCATCGACAACATGAAGTTGGGATAGAAACATGAGCGATCAACCACAAAGCTACCGTTATGTCCCGCCAAAGCCGCCAATGTGGTTTAACTTGGCTTGGACCGGCGGATTTGGCGCACTTGCCGGCTTTCTAACCGCGCAGGGGCAGTTCAATTTGATGCTGGCTTATATGGCAATTGGGGGCGTAATATTTGCCGCCACAGCCTTTGCTGTCATCACGTTAACCGATCATCGCAAGCTGGCGGGTTATGGCACGGCGGCCTTGTTCTTTGTGCTTGGTTGGCAGGTGATTGGCCTGTCTTATGGCGTGCTGATGCTGTTTATTGGCTATATAATCGGGCGTATGGCGCTGTGGCTTTCCAGTGGGAATTACCGGTTGAACCAGCCGCCTTATGTTACCACCGGGCAAGTCCTGTGGTTTTATTCCTTCCGCACAATATGTGGGGCGATCTTTGTCTTTCTGATCGCGCCCATTATCATCCTGATCCCGCTTTCGTTTAACCAGCAGCCTTATTTCAGCTTCACCGCCGAAATGCTGTCGTTCAATCCCGAAGGCTATAGCCTGCGCTGGTATTGGGATATTTTGGCAAATGGCATGATAGATGCGGATGCTGTAACTGGCTGGTGGTCTGATCTGTGGAACAATGCACAGTGGATTCGGTCGATCAAAAATTCATTCTTTATCGGGATTTGCGCGACTTTGCTGGCGACCGCGCTGGGCACGCTGGCGGCAATCGGTATTGCGCGCTCGGAAATGCCTTGGCGTCGCGGGGTCATGGCAATCTTGATTTCGCCAATGATTGTGCCGCTTGTGATCACCGCCTCTGGTCTGTTCTTTTTCTTTTCCGACATCGGCCTTGCGAAAACCTATATCGGCCTGATCCTGGCCCACGCAGTGCTGGGCACGCCTTTTGTGATCATCACTGTGACGGCAACAATGGTTGGCTTTGATCAAAGCCTGACGCGGGCAGCCGCCAATATGGGCGCGGACCCGATCACCACCTTTTTCAAGGTGCAAATGCCGCTGATTCTGCCCGGTGTTATTTCCGGTGGCCTGTTTGCCTTTATCACTTCATTCGACGAAGTGGTGGTGGCGCTGCAATTGGCGGATGTGAAACAGCGCACGATTCCACGGCAAATGTTCTCGGGTATCCGCGAACAAATCAGCCCGACCATTCTGGCCGTCGCGACAATTCTGGTGATTATTTCGATCGGAATGCTGACTGTGGTCGAACTTTTGCGCCGCCGGTCTGAACGTATGCGGGGCCTTTCCCCCCAATAGGGCAAAAATTTTACATTTTTTACGCGGCGGAAAGGATTTATTTACCAAAATCCGTCATGCCTGATTTCAAATGTTGCAGGTGGCCTTGCAGGTCCGCTTGCGCGCGACTAATACTCTGTTTAACCCGGTGATCACCGGATAGGACCCGCGTTACAGGAGCAGGCAAAATATGAACGATCCCATGGGCAAGTTGACCTCATTTATTATTCCAACGGTTGAAGAAACAACATCGCGCGGCTCGATCCGCTATGATATTTTCTCGCGGCTGCTAAAAGAACGCATCGTTTTTGTGTCGGGTCAGGTGCATGATGAAATGGCAACGGTCATCGTTGCGCAATTGTTGTTTCTCGAGGCTGAAAATCCGTCCAAAGAAATTTCGATGTATATCAATTCGCCCGGCGGCGTTGTGACGTCCGGCCTGTCTATCTATGACACGATGCAATACATCAAACCCAAGGTTTCAACCGTGGTTATCGGTCAGGCTGCCTCGATGGGGTCAATCCTGTCAGTTGGCGGCGAACCCGGCATGCGTTATTCGCTGCCCCATTCGCGTATCATGGTGCATCAGCCATCCGGCGGTTTTCAGGGCCAAGCCACCGATATTATGATCCACGCTGCCGAAACCCAAAAGGTCAAAGATACCCTTAATAATATTTATGTGCGCCATACAGGCCAGGATTTGGCAACTGTAAAAGAAACGCTGGAGCGCGACACATTCATGTCCCCGCAAGAGGCAAAAGACTGGGGCCACATTGATGAAATTGTCGAAAATCGCCCAAAAGACGATGACAGCAAATAAGCCTGTAATAGGATAAGACCCAATTTGCGATTGTACCGATTCCCCGTGTGACGTAAGCTTGCACTTGAATTCAGGGGAAGACTGGCCACATATGTTGGCCAAACACGACAAGGGCAGTGGCCCAAGGAAAATATTATGGCGAATAATTCCTCTAATGGTGATAGTAAAAACACCCTGTATTGCTCGTTTTGCGGCAAAAGCCAGCACGAGGTGCGCAAGCTTATTGCAGGTCCAACCGTGTTTATCTGCGATGAATGTGTTGAACTGTGCATGGATATTATCCGTGAAGAAACCAAATCTTCCGGCCTGAAAGGCTCGGATGGTGTGCCGACGCCACAAGATATTTGTACGGTTCTTGATGATTATGTGATTGGGCAGGCACACGCAAAACGGGTGCTGTCAGTCGCTGTTCATAACCATTATAAGCGTCTGGATCATGCGGCAAAATCCGGTGAAGAACTGGAACTTGCCAAATCAAACATCATGCTAATCGGCCCCACTGGCTGTGGTAAAACCCTTTTGGCACAAACACTTGCACGTATTCTGGACGTTCCATTCACGATGGCAGACGCCACCACCCTGACCGAGGCCGGTTATGTTGGCGAGGATGTCGAAAATATAATCCTGAAACTTCTGCAGGCATCAGAATACAATGTGGAACGCGCCCAGCGTGGCATCGTTTACATTGATGAGGTCGATAAAATTACCCGTAAATCTGACAACCCTTCGATCACCCGCGATGTGTCGGGCGAAGGGGTGCAGCAGGCCTTGTTGAAAATTATGGAAGGCACCGTTGCCTCGGTGCCGCCGCAAGGCGGGCGCAAACATCCACAGCAGGAATTTTTGCAGGTTGATACGACAAACATCCTGTTCATCTGTGGCGGTGCCTTTTCCGGGCTAGAAAAAATAATTGCCCGACGTGGTAAAGGGTCAGGTATCGGCTTTGGCGCTGACGTAAAAGACGACG
Source organism: Aliiroseovarius sp. (assembly GCA_030625565.1). GTDB lineage: Bacteria > Pseudomonadota > Alphaproteobacteria > Rhodobacterales > Rhodobacteraceae > JAAEUB01. The sequence continues at coordinate 4,192 of DAOUQO010000006.1, forward strand.
AAGCGCGTGGCATTGGTGAAATTTTTACCGAGCTTGAGCCAGAAGACCTGCTTAAATTCGGTCTTATTCCGGAATTTGTTGGCCGCCTTCCGGTGATCGCAACGCTAACGGATCTGGACGAAGACGCCCTTGTTATAATTCTGTCCCAGCCGAAAAATGCCTTGGTCAAACAATACCAGCGCTTGTTCGAAATCGAAGATGCACAGCTGACCTTCACGGATGACGCATTATCGGCAATTGCCCGACGTGCGATTCAACGCAAAACCGGTGCGCGGGGACTGCGCTCGATTATGGAAGATATCTTGCTTGATACGATGTTTGATCTTCCGGGCCTTGAAAATGTTGATGAGGTTGTCGTCAACGAAGAAGCCGTTGGCCCGGATGCCAAGCCCCTGATTATCTATGCCGATGCGGCCAAAGAAGGGGCTAGCGCCTAAGGTCTGGATCGCAGCATTATTATTTTAAAATCAAAAGCCGTGCACTAAGATGCGCGGCTTTTGTCTGAACGCATCATTTACCTGCTTTTTTGGGCGCTTTGATGCCGCCCCCCGCGCTTCTGACTGGACCTTTAGCGCAAGGTAGGCCATATGATTATGGGACATTTACGGAGGCCAAAATGCGTTTTATTCTTTCCCTGCTCACTTGGTGGCATGCCGAAACTCTGGGTACCCGGCTTTTTACATGGCGCCGTGGCATTCGTGTGGGCGAAGATGAACAAGGTAATATTTATTACCGCAACAAAGACGACAGCCGCCGCTGGGTCACCTTTAATGGCGAACCAGAAGCAAGCCGCGTAAGTCCTGATTGGCATGGCTGGCTGCACCACACATTTGATGAAAATCCGGCCGAAGCAGCCCTTGGTCATGCAAACTTTCAAAAGCCACACCAAGACAACCTTACAGGCACCGATGCACCGTATGTTCCGGCAGGTTCAATGCGGCTTGCAGCCGGCAAGACGGCTTCGCCTGACTACGAAGCGTGGCAGCCAGAATAGTAGAATAGGGGCAAGTTATGGCACGTGAAAACACCGCTGAAATCATAACCGGTGGCGCAGTTCTGGCAATTGCCGTGGGTTTTTTTCTGTATGCTGGGCAAATATCCGGCCTGTCAAAAGGCGGTATTAGCCATACTTATTGGGCGTCCTTTCGTTCGGTCGAAGGCATCGCTGTGGGCACCGATGTGCGCCTTGCTGGGGTGAAGGTTGGATCTGTTTCGGCAATGGAATTGAACGCGGAAACATTCCGCGCAGATACACATATTGATATTACCAACGCGATCACACTGCCCGATGATACCGCTGTCATCATTGCCTCCGAGGGGCTTTTAGGCGGCTCATTTGTTGAGCTTTTACCGGGCGGATCCCCCTTCAATCTGGAGCCGGGAGATGAGATTGAAGACACGCAAAGTTCAATCTCGTTGCTTAATTTGCTGATGAAATTTGTTTCGGGTGGTGGTGATAGCGAATGATCCGTGCTTTCGGGCTTTCATGTGTTTTGGCTTGGCTTGCGCAGACTGCGATGGCCCAAGAAATTATTACACAGCAGGTGCTGACAGACGAACTGATCATACAGCAGGTACTTACACAAGAACTGATTACACAAGAACTGACTGTGCAAGAGGCGGTTAGTTCCGGCATCGGCGCTGTGTTGCGCGGGTTGGATAAGGTTTCTGGCGAAGCCATCGATTTGCCGGTCTCAAACGGTGAAACCATTGCGCTTGGCTGGTTGCAAATTACCCTTGGCGATTGCCGCTATCCCGTCGGAAACCCATCCGGGGATGCTTTTGGCTGGATCGTTATTCGGGAAAAAAACGAAGAGGTCCCTATTTTTGAGGGCTGGATGATTGCCTCGTCCCCGGCGCTAAGTGCTTTGGATCATTCGCGTTTTGATGTTTGGCTTATCCGCTGCACAACGGAATAGGCGTTTGGCAAGGGCCGGCTATTTATGTCCGCATGTCCCCCAAGCGCGGCTTGCAATTGCTGGTGATATTCGGAACGTTCAATTTCCAACGCGCCCAGACTGGCCAAATGTTCCGTCAAAAATTGCGTATCAAACAGTTTGAAGCCACATGAACCAAGGTGCGCAACAAGCCATGTCAGGGCAATTTTTGACGCATCCGTTCGGCGACTAAACATGCTTTCCCCGAAAAAAGCTTGCCCAATTGCTACGCCGTAAACCCCGCCAACCAGTTGGCCGCCATCCCAGATTTCAAGAGAATGCGCATATCCCCATTCGTGCAGCTCGCGGTAAAGATCAAAAATTATGTTGCTGATCCATGTTTCATCACGCTCTGCACAGCCCTGAACAACCCCTGAAAAATCAGTATTCAGGCTGGCCGTAAACGGGGTTTTAAGCAAGGTGCGCTTAAGGGACCGTGATAAATGAAACCCGTCAATTGGCAGGATACCGCGAATTTCCGGATCAACCCAAAAAACGCTGGGGTCTGTTTTCGATTCCGCCATTGGAAACACGCCCATTTGATAGGCGCGCAGCAAAAGGGCGGCGGAAAGATTATTATCAGGCACGCTGCGCCCGGCTAGTCCATGTTTTCATCCAGCCAGCGTTCAAGCCAGTGGATGTTATAGGTGCCGGCAAGGATGTCAGGTTCTTGCAAAAGCGCATGAAACAACGGCACAGTTGTGTCAATTCCATCGACGATCAACTCGCCCAAGGCGCGGCTAAGGCGCGCTAACGCCTCGGGGCGGTCGCGGCCGTGTACGATCAGTTTTCCGATCAGGCTGTCGTAATAAGGTGGGATTGAATACCCGTCATACAGCGCAGAATCCATGCGAACACCAAGCCCGCCGGGGGCGTGATATTGGCTGATTGTTCCGGGGCAAGGCGTGAAATTCGGCAGCTTTTCGGCGTTAATGCGAATTTCAATTGCGTGGCCCTGCACCTCAAGATCGTCTTGGGTGAAAGACATTGGCAGCCCTTGGGCAACGCGGATTTGTTCACGTACTAAATCGACGCCAAAAATTGCCTCGGTTACCGGATGTTCAACCTGAAGTCGGGTGTTCATTTCGATAAAATAAAATTCATCGTTTTCATACAGGAATTCAATTGTTCCGGCACCGGTATAGTTAATACCGGCGATGGCATCGGCACAGACTTTGCCTATTTTTGCGCGGGTTTTCGGGTCAATTTCAGGTCCCGGAGCTTCCTCAAAAACCTTTTGATGGCGCCGCTGTAGGGAGCAGTCGCGTTCACCAAGATGCACAGCGCCGCCTTTGCCGTCCCCGAAAACCTGAATTTCAATGTGGCGCGGCGTGGTCAGATATTTTTCAATATAGACTTCGTCATTGCCAAAATTAAGCTTGCCTTCGGCACGTGCCGTGCGAAATGCGGTTTCCATATCTTCAGCGGATTGGGCAACTTTCATGCCCTTGCCGCCGCCGCCAGCGGTTGCTTTGATGATTACAGGATAACCAATTTCGGCCCCGACTTTCAGGGCGGCATCTAGATCCGGCACGCCGCCGACAGAGCCGGGAACACATGGAACCCCAAGTTTCTTCATCGTATCTTTGGCGGTAATTTTGTCGCCCATAATGCGGATATGTTCAGCCGTTGGGCCAATGAACGCGATCTCGTGGTCTTCCAGAACCTGCACGAATTTTGCATTTTCACTTAGAAAGCCATAACCGGGGTGGATTGCCTGTGCACCTGTGATTTCACAGGCCGCGACCAAAGCCGGCACCGAAAGATAACTGTCGGTGCTGGAAGGCGGCCCGATGCAAACGCTTTCGTCAGCCATGCGCACATGCATGGCATCCACATCGGCGGTTGAATGCACGGCGACGGATTTAATACCCATTTCGCGTGCGGCGCGGATCACACGCAAGGCGATTTCGCCCCGGTTTGCGATCAGAATTTTGTCAAATACTGGCACAATCTGCCCCTATTCGATGATCATCAAGGGGGCGCCAAATTCAACAGGCGCGCCGTCTTCGACCAAGATACGTTTTACCTTACCGGCGCGTGGTGCCGGAATTTGGTTCATGGTTTTCATCGCTTCGATAATCAAAAGCGTCTGGCCTTCGCTGACCTGATCGCCAACCGAAACAAACGCGGGGGTTCCCGGTTCGGCCTGCATGTAAACTGTGCCAACCATGGGCGAGGCAACCGCGCCGGGGTGATCAGCAGGATCTTCGCTGGGTGCAGTGGCGGCGGCAGGTGCCGCAATAGGTGCGGCTGCCGCGGCCGCGATTGGCGCAGCAGCAGGTGCCACTTGGGCAATGATTTGTTTCGCGCGGCTGACTGTTACGTTCAAACTGTCATTATTGCCATAGCTGCGTTTGACTTTTAATTCAGTCAAATCGTTGGTTTCCAAAAGCTCGGCAAGCGCCTGAATGAACGCTACGTCGCTATCGTGATTTTGTTTGGTCATGTTTGTCCTCGCCCAGTATTGCCCATAAAGGACATATTCGTTTACTTGTTATAAGCATTTTGCCGGGGCGAGGAAAGCAGAGATCGCACCCTAAAGCTTCCCAAATGCAACTCCGCGCCATGTCCAACCTGCTTCGGTTACGGCCTTTTGAAGCGGTTTTTTCATTTCTGTGGAATTAAAGCGATAATTGTACACTTCTCCAAATTTGCCTGTTTCGGTAAACGCATAGGCCAACCCGCCAGAAATTTCGGTTTTTTGACCGCGAAAACCCGATGCGGCAAGGCGCAAGGTTGGAATGCCGGCGTGCCAGCTGATGGTGTATTCTTCGTCAACATGGCGGATTTCATTTTTGGCCGGATCCATGCGCATTTTAATGCGAAATACCTTTTTCAATCCCGCCTTGGCAAAAATTTGGTACCAGGTTGCATCAACGATGCGCCATTCAGCAATGAAATCGCAAGAACCATCATCACTGGCGCTGATTTGAAAGGGGGCGGTGTCGCGATTGACGGCTAAAATGGCAGCCCCTATATCATCACTTGATACGGCCGGAGTCCCGGATTTTGGCCGCCTTGTGCCTGTGAAAATATCAAAAAGTCCCATAAAACAATTCCTTAGAGTGAATGCAGTTTGAAATTCACCTTACTAGCAGCGGGCGCTATCTGTCTAGCCTAGACAAACAAGGGAGGGCGTCGCCGCGCAAAACACCAACTTTAGGCCGGCCCTGAATCTGCTGCATATACTATACCCATACTTGTTTTTATTGTGTCGGGGGCAGGGGGCTGACCATCGTGGGCCGGTTGGGGGTCATCTTGGGGCTGTGGCATGGATGCTTTTTCAGCAGCATATGCCTGCGGTGCGATGGCGGCGGCATCCCGCTCTTGGCCTCTGGCGGCCTCCATGCGGGCGATTTCCTTTTTCAGGTCTTGTTCTATTTCAAGGATGCTGATTTCAAAAGAGGGCTGCGGCCCGCCAATGGGGTCTTCGCGAATATCTGCATCATGCAGGTGTTTTTGTTCTTTGGCCAAGGCAGAATTTTCGCCATTTTGGCTTAATTGACGCGGATCAGCGCCGGATTTGCCCAAGTTTTCGTTTGGATTTACCCGAGTGATATCGGGCGCTGTAGGTTCGGGTGTTCGCGGTCCTAAAGCCCCCGATACGCCTAAATGCGATGGTGTAGACAGTTCCATTTTTTGGCCCTTCCATGAAAGAGCCCCCACATGCGCAAAACTACTGTGTCGGGGTTAGCAGTTTCTTAACAGCTGCGAAGAAACGTTAATAATGGTTAACGCGGTGTTAGCGCGGCGCAGTACATGTGTTTAAGAAAGGATGCGGCTTCGTCAAAATGACTGTCGCCTTCGGGGGTCAGAATCGCACGCACTTGCACGTCAAAATCGGCGTAATGTTGTGTTGTTGCCCAAATTGAAAAAATCAAATGGTACGGGTCAAGCTTGGCAATTTTTCCGGCGGCGGCCCAGCTGTTAATAACAACGGCTTTTTCATCCACAAGTTGCTTTAGCCGCCCTTCGATTTCGCTGATAATACGGGGGGCACCTTGCACAATTTCATTGGCAAACAGGCGGCTTTCGCGGGGCAGGCTGCGCGCCATTTCCAGCTTGCGCAGTACATAGCCGATAAGTTCCTCAATCGGGTCGCCATCGGAATTTACCGCCTGTAACGGCTCTAGCCAGCTTTCCATAAGGCCGGATAAAAGTGCGTTATGTATCGCCTCTTTTGAGGGGTAATAATACAGCAAGTTTGGTTTTGACAGGCCCGCCACTTTTGCAATTTGGTCCAGTGTTGCACCGCGAAAACCGGCCTGCGAAAATACATCCAGCGCGGCCTCTAAAATTGCGGCGCGGTTGCGTTCTTGTATGCGCGTTTGTTTGCGTTTTACTGCCATTATGTTCTCCTTGCCTGAAAATGCCCTTTTTTGACGGGAAACACAACGGGACGTTGCGGCACTTTTGGCTCAGCCATTGCACCTGTTCAGGCTTGGGCGGATAATGGGTTCAGCATTTTAGGAGGGCTGAATATGGTACAAATCATCGGTTGGGGTCACACGAAATTCGGCAAGCTGGCAGATCAGGGGCTTGAGGATATGATGCGTGATGCCGGCGGCGAAGCGCTGGCGCATGCGGGGATAAATCCACGTGATGTGGATGGTATTTTTGTCGGCCATTTTAACGGCGGCATGGTTGGCGACGGTTTTCCCGCATCTTTGGCGCTGAGCATTCACAAAGATTTACGTTTCACCCCCGCGACCCGTTTGGAAAATGCCTGTGCATCGGGTTCTGCCGCCATATTTGCCGCGCGCGACATGATCGAAAGCGGTCGTGCGCGTGTTGTGCTAGTTATTGGCGCCGAAAAGATGACCCATTTGCCCTTGGCCGAAGTCACCAAAGGGCTGGGCCACGCCAGTTATCAGGCTGAAGAGGCGGGGATGAGCTTCCCTCAGGTTTTCGCCCAGTTTGCACAGGCTTATTTTGCGAAATACGGTGATAAATCCGATGTTCTGGCTGAAATTGCCGCGAAAAACCACGCCAATGCAATGCATAACCCATTGGCACAATTACATAAAGAACTGCCTGTCGAATTCTGCGCGCAGGTCAGTGATAAAAACCCAATGGTTGCTGATCCGTTGAAAGTCACCGATTGCTCGCTTGTTTCTGATGGCGCTGCGGCGTTGATTATGGTGTCGGATGATGTGGCAAAATCCGCTGCGCGTGCTGTGAATTTGCGCGCGAGCGTTCAGGTGAACGATTATTTGCCTATGTCCGCCCGTGACGTAACTGCATTCGAAGGCCCCAAGCGGGCGATGGCGATGGCCTTGGATCAAGCAGGGTTAGGCCTTGCTGATCTGGATTTGGCCGAGGTTCACGATTGTTTCACCATCGCCGAGCTAATGATTTATGAGGCAATGGGGCTGGCCAAACCCGGTGAAGGCGAACGTGTGTTGGCCGACGGAACTGTGCGCCCGGGCGGCGCGCTGCCGATTAACATGTCCGGCGGACTGAAAGCCAAGGGGCATCCGGTGGGGGCAACAGGTGTTTCGATGCACGCGCTGGTTGCGCGTCAGGTGACGGGGGCTGCGGACGATATGCAGGTTGCGGGCGCCGAAAAAGGGCTGGTCTTTAATATGGGTGGCTCGGGCGTGGCAAATTACGCGACGGTGCTGGAACGCACCCGATGAATTTGGCGTTGTGGCTGGAACGTACAGCCGCAATACACCCCAATCGCCCAGCCTTGTTTCTGGGTGAAACACTGGTTGCCAACTATGGCCAATTCAATCGTGCAGTGACGGGGTTGGCCGGTGATATGGCCAATAATAATATCCGCCCCGGCGACCGCGTGGCCTTGTTTATGGGCAATTGCCCTGAATATCTGATCAGCATGTTTGGCGTGTGGGCGGCGGGGGCGGTCGCGGTCCCAATAAACGCCAAGCTGCACCCTATGGAGGCCGCCTTTATTTTAGAAAATTCAGGCGCGAAAATGGTATTTGTGACGCCAAACCTTACCGCCGGTCTTAAAGACGTTTCTGACCTGCCACTGGTGGATGTGAAAAGTTCAATCTTTTCAAACATGTGCGTGTCGGACCCTGCGGCCATCATTGCGCGCGGCGCCAGTGACCTTGCATGGCTGTTTTATACCAGCGGCACCACAGGCCAGCCAAAAGGCGTGCAGATCAGCCATGGTATGTTATTGGCAACTTCGCTGTCATTTTTGCTGGACGCTGATGAGGTGAAGGCCGAAGACGCGGCCTTTTACATGGCCCCGATGAGCCATGGGGCTGGCATTTATGCGCCGATCCATGTGGCAAAAGCTGCACGCCATATTTGCCCGAAAAGCGGTGGTTTTGACGAAGTCGAATTGCTGGATACTGCCCAGCGGCAAGGCCCGTTAAGCATGTTTATGGCCCCAACCATGGTGCGGCGTGTGACGGATGTGGCCAAGGCCGCCGGTCGACGGGGCGACGGTATTAAAACCATCATCTATGCCGGTGGCCCAATGTATTTGACCGATATTATTGATGCGGTTGACTGGTTCGGGCCGGTTTTTGTGCAAATTTATGGCCAAGGCGAATGCCCGATGGCCATCACCGCCCTTTCACGCGAAGATATTGCCGATCGCACGCATCCGCGCTGGCGTGAACGCTTAGGCTCGGTTGGGCGCGCGCAATCGGTTGTTGAGGTCGCTATTGGTGGGGATAACAAATTTTTAAAGCCCGGTGAAATCGGCGAAATCATGGTGCGTGGTCAGCCGGTTATGCCGGGATATTGGCAAAATGCTGCGGCCACTGAAAAGACGCTGGTGGATGGCTGGCTTATGACTGGCGATATGGGGTTTTTGGATGAGGATGGTTATTTAACCCTGCGGGACCGCTCAAAAGACATGATTATTACGGGCGGCAGCAATGTTTACCCGCGCGAAGTAGAAGAAGCACTGCTAACGCATCCCGATATTCACGAGGTTTCTGTTGTTGGCCGTCAAAGCCCGGAATGGGGCGAAGATGTCGTGGCGTTCGTTGTTCTAAAGCCTAATATTACATTAAACGAGACCGCGCTTGATGCGCATTGCCTTGCGCAAATCGCACGCTTTAAGCGTCCCAAAGCCTATTTTCTTTTGCAAAGCTTGCCTAAAAATAACTACGGTAAGGTATTAAAGCGAGAATTGCGTGCAAAACTGAAAAGGAGTTAAGAATGGAAAACCTTGATGGAAAGATCAAAATCTTACTGAAAGATGAAGACCAATACATCCTTAATGAAACAGAAGAATTGGGCTATTTTACTCTGGCCATGTCTATATTTGGTGGAAAAACCGGCTGGGTTAGCTGGGTGATAATGATTGTGCAGACACTTTTGTTTATCATAAGCATTTGGTGTGCAACGAAGTTTTACGCAGCTACCGAGGCCCTTCTTGCCATGAAATGGGGTGTTAGCGCCGGGGTTCTACTTCTGGCAGCAATGATGACCAAGCTTAGCTTGATGCCAGTGATGCAGACCAGCCGAATATTGCGTGAATTAAAACGGGTGGAATTATTGGTCGCGCGTATTCAAACCTGAAAATCAGGCATACTTTCTTTGTTCCATAAATATCCTGGGGGAGCGCGAGGGGGCTAGCCCCCTCGCCAGATCGCTGGGCGCAAGCCCAGAGAAACGTCTTTGATTAACGGTTCATCCGACCTTCAATCAGGTCTTCGACAACGGCGGGTTCTGCCAGTGTCGAAATATCGCCAAGCGCATCATATTCATTAGCCGCAATTTTACGTAAAATCCGGCGCATGATTTTACCAGAACGGGTTTTGGGCAAGCCCGGTGCCCACTGGATCAGGTCCGGCTTGGCGATCGGGCCGATTTCTTTGCGCACGTGATCAGATAAAACCTTGCGCAGCTCATCGTTATATTCCGCGTTCGCCATCAAGGTTACATAGGCGTAAATCCCTTGGCCTTTGATATCGTGGGGGTAACCAACAACAGCGGCCTCGGACACAGACGGGTGGCTGACCAAGGCGCTTTCCACCTCGGCAGTACCCATGCGGTGACCCGAAACATTTAGCACATCATCGGTGCGACCCGTGATCCAGTAATAGCCATCCGCGTCACGCCGGCAGCCATCTTCAGGGAAATAATAACCCTGATGCGCCTGAAAATAGGTGGCGTTAAAGCGGTCGTGATCGCCCCAGATGGTGCGCATTTGACCTGGCCAGCTGTCTTTGATTGCTAGCACACCTTCGCATTCAGTTTCCGCAATAACCTCGGACGTAATCGGGTCCAGAACCACCGGTTGAACGCCAAAAAATGGCACCGTTGCAGCACCCGGTTTGGTGGGGATCGCACCGGGGAGGGGGGTTAACATATGACCACCAGTTTCGGTTTGCCACCATGTGTCAACGATGGGACATTTGCCCTTGCCGACAACTTCATTGTACCAATTCCATGCCTCTGGATTGATCGGCTCACCCACTGTTCCCAGCACCTTAAGGCTGCTAAGGTCATGTTTTTCCACCCATTCCGGCCCCTGTGCCATCAAGGCACGCAAGGCTGTGGGGGCAGTGTAAAACTGGTTAACCTTGTGCTTTTCACAGACCGCCCAGAAACGTCCGGCATCGGGATAGGTCGGCACACCTTCAAACATCAACGTGGTCGCGCCGTTCGCAAATGGGCCATAAACGATATAGGAGTGGCCGGTGACCCAGCCCACATCTGCCGTACACCAAAAGATGTCGCCATCGTGGTAATCGAACGTGTATTCGTGGGTCATTGACGCATAAAGCAGGTAGCCGCCAGTGGTGTGAACCACGCCCTTGGGCTTGCCGGTTGAGCCTGATGTATAAAGAATGAACAATGGGTCTTCGGCATTCATAGGTTCGGGCGCGCAAATGTCAGATGCTTCGGCCATCATCGCGGTGTATGAATGGTCGCGCCCTGCCTTCATCGCCAGATCTGCGCCAGTGCGTTCGACCATCAAAGTTGGCACGTCACCACAGATTTCAAGCGCTGCATCGACGTTGGATTTCAGTGGCGTGTTGCGCCCGCCGCGTGGGGCTTGGTCGGCGGTCACCACAAGGGAGGCACCGCAATCGCCAATACGTGAACCCAGTGCTTCGGGCGAAAACCCTGCAAAAACAATAGAATGCACCGCACCGATGCGTGCGCAGGCCAGCATGGCATACGCCGCTTCGGGAATCATGGGCATATACAGCACGACGCGGTCGCCTTTGCCTACACCTAAGGATTTGTAAACATTGGCAAGTTTTTGCACCTGTACGGATAATTCAGCATAGGTTACCGCCTTGTCCACATTCGGATCATCGCTTTCCCAGATGATCGCAGTCTGGTCTGCGCGCGCTGGTAAATGCCGGTCGATGCAGTTGGCCGAGACATTCAAAACCCCGTCTTCGAACCACTTGATCGACACATTAGGGTAGTTAAAATTGGTGTTCTTGATGATCGTTGGCGCCTTGATCCAGTCCAGACGTTTGGACTGTTCGGCCCAGAACGCATCGGGATCAGCAACCGATGCCGCATACATTTCGCGGTATTTATCAGCGTCAATTTTGGCGTTTGCCACAAATTCGGGTGAGGGCGGATAGGTTTTGATGTCGGACATGGGATTGCCTTTGTTTTAGATGGCCAGATATTCGTGGCGAAGCTGTTCGTTGTCCAGCACCTCTTTGGCGGTGCCGTCAAAAACCACGGTGCCGGTTTCCATGATCACCGCGCGGTCAGCCAGTTTCAAGGCACGCACCGCGTTTTGTTCAACGATTACAGTGGTGATGCCCTGTTCTTTGATGATGTTCAGCGTCTTTTCAATCTCGTCAACAATGACAGGGGCCAGACCCTCGTAAGGTTCATCCAGCAGCAGAACTTTGAGGTCGCGGGCAAGGGCGCGCGCCACGGCCAGCATTTGTTGCTCGCCCCCCGAAAGGGTTGTGCCTTCTTGTTTTCGGCGTTCTTTCAGACGGGGAAACAGGTCATAAAGACGTTCCAGCGACCAGCCAACAGGTTCGGAAATTTGGGCCAGTTGAATGTTTTCTTCAACCGTCAGACCTTGGATAATACGGCGATCTTCGGGGACAAGGCCAATGCCTGCTTGGGCTGCCTCAAAGGATTTCATCGAGTGAACGGCCTGATGGTCCAGCCAGATTTCGCCGTGGGTCAGCATGGGGTTGGCAAGGCGGGCAAGGGCGCGCAGGGTCGATGTTTTGCCCGCGCCATTACGGCCCAAAAGGGCAAGGATTTCGCCTTCTTGAACGTTAAAGCTAACGCCTTGAACGATATAGCTTTCGCCATAATAAGCGTGCAGATCCCAGACCGAAAAATAGGCGGGGGCGGAGGCAGATGGGTTCTTGTGCATGATGTGCTCCTACGCCGCTGTTTCGCCAAGATAGGCTTCTTTGACCTTGGGGTGGGTTTTGATGTTTTCCGGGGTGTCTTCGACCAAAGGCGTGCCTTGGGCCAACACTGTGATGCGTTCGGCCAGTGAAAACACCACATGCATGTCGTGTTCAATAATTGCCATGGTGATATCACGCCGATCCATGATTTCTTTAAGCAAATCAATGGTGTTGTTGGTGTCAGCGCGCGCCATGCCTGCGGTTGGCTCATCCAGCAGCAGCAATTTTGGTTCCTGCACCAGACACATCGCCATTTCCAGCCGCCGCTTGTCACCGCGCGACAAAGATGCCGCGTGCATATCGCGTTTGTCGGCCATGTTGACCTCTTCCAGCATGGTCATGGCTTTGTCGATCACGGCCACTTCGTGCTGTACGGTTTCAAACGGATGCAGGCGGAATGCGCCGTCACGTTTGGCAAAAACCGGGATCAGGATGTTTTCCAAAACACTAAGGTCGCCGAAAATTTCAGGGGTTTGAAACACCCGTGAAATGCCCATCTGGTTAATCTCGTGGGGTTTACGCCCCAGCACCGACTGGCCTTGGAATAAAACCGAACCAGAATCAGGCATCAGTTTGCCGACAAGGCAGTTTAGCAGGGTGGATTTGCCGGCACCGTTGGGGCCGATGATTGCGTGCACAGTGTTTTCCTGAACACTTAGGTTCACATCCGATAGTGCATGTAGCCCACCGAACCGTTTACCGACGCCTTTGACTTCAAGAATTGCCATTGCTTGGCTCCTTATTCGGCCACATGTGAGGTGGATTTGGGGTGGTGTTCGCTGTCGTCATCATCGTTAGGGGCCTTGCGCCGGAATTTGGCAGCAATGCGTTGGCCACCTTGGACCAGACCGCCGGGCAGGAATATGATGATCCCCATGAACATTAGACCAAGGGTCAAATGCCAGCCTTCGCCGGTAAACCGCGACAAGATAAAGACAATGAAATCCTCAAGCCCGTCGGGCAAAAAGCCAAACCAGCCATGCAGGACGTTTTCATTGATTTTAGCAAATATAATCTCAAGATATTTGATCGCCCCCGCACCCAGAACCGGGCCAAGCAACGTGCCAGCACCGCCAAGAATGGTCATGATCACCACTTCGCCTGATGCGGTCCAGACCATGCGTTCGGCACCGGCAAGCGGGTCCATCAGCGCCAGCAGGCCACCGGCCAGACCGGCATACAGGCCGGAAATCACGAACGCCGCCAAGGTATAGGGGCGCGTGTTGTGGCCGGTATAATTCAGGCGTGTCTGGTTCGATTTTACGGCCCGCAGGATCAGCCCGAAGGGCGATCGGAAAATCCGCAGCGTCAAATAAAACATGATAATGGCCACGAATGCACAGAAATAAAACCCGACGTTGAAGGTGAAAACGTGGTTCAGGACCTCCCACTTAAAGGACGACGACAATTCTAACCCAAACAGGTTCGGGCTGCCGGATGATGTGGCGCTATCAAAAATACGCGGGTCTGTGGCGCGGATTTGCAGGCCGGTTTCACCGTTGGTGATCGGCGTCAGCACGGAATAGGCCAAGCGATATGACATTTCCGCCATCGCCAGCGTCAGGATTGAAAAGTAAATGCCTGAGCGTTGCAGGCTGATATAGCCGATGATTAGCGCGAACAGGCCTGAAATGATAACCGCAAAGATCAGCGCGGGAAACACGTTCAGCGTCAGCAGTTTAAACATCCATACCGCCGAATAGCTGCCCACACCCAAGAACGCCGCATGGCCAAAGCTAAGGTAGCCAGTCAGGCCAAACAGGATATTGAACCCCATGGCAAAGATGCCAAAGATCGCAACCTTGGCCATCAGATCAGGATAGCCGCCGTTGAATTGCGCCAAGGCCGAACCTTCGGAAAAGGGCTGCATCAGGAACGGGGTGAACAGGGTCAATAAAATGACGATGATCAAAAAGCGCGTATCACGCCGGTTTAGTCCAAGTATCATGGCTTATTCCTCCATCACGCCGCGTTTGCCCATAAGGCCGCGGGGACGTGTCAGCAAAATTATGATGGCAACAAGATAGATGACAATCTGGTCAATGCCGGGCAGGATTGCTTTGACTTCGTTCATTGATGCAAAGCTTTGCAAAATACCCAAAAGGAAACCGGCCAGTACCGCACCGGGCAGGCTGCCCATGCCGCCAACAACGACGACCACGAAACTTAGCACCAGAAAATCCATGCCCATGTGGTAATTAGGCGCCAAAATCGGCGTGTACATTACCCCCGCCATGCCGGTAACGGCGGCGGCAAGGCCGAACATGATGGTGAAACGTTTGTCAATATTGATGCCCAACAGGCCCACGGTTTCGCGATCCGCCATGCCCGCGCGCACAACCATCCCGAAGGTGGTGAAGCGTAAGAAGGCAAAGACGCCGCCGATAACAACAGCCGAGAACAGGAAATAAACCAGCCGCCAAACAGGATAAATCACCTTGTTTGGTTCAAACCCTATTAGCACCCCGAAATCCAGCGCGCCTTTGAACATTTCAGGCGCACCTGTTTGAATGGGGTTGGCGCCATAGAAATATTTAACGATTTCCTGCAGTACGATTGCCAGCCCGAAAGTAACAAGGATCTGGTCGGCGTGGGGGCGGTTATAGAAATGCTTGATCAGCCCGCGCTCCATCACAAAGCCAACAACAACCATGATGGGGATCGAAAACAAAATAGCCAGCGGCACGGACCAGTCCATTAACGCCGCGCTGAATTCAGGTCCAAGCCAGCTTTCCAGATAGGGCACATCAACCTTCAGGGGCTTACCCAGAAAATCGGTCTGTGTTTCGTCAATGACCTGATAAGACAGGCCAAACAGCTTTTGCAGCGTCACAGCGCAGAACGCCCCGATCATAAACAGCGCGCCGTGGGCAAAGTTGACCACACCCAGCGTGCCAAAGATCAACGTCAGCCCCAGCGCGATCAGCGCATAAGCAGAACCTTTGTCCAGCCCGTTCAAAATTTGCAGAAAAATTGCGTCCATGACCCATCCCCGAATAGACGTATTTTTAAAGGTAGGGCGGGGTTAACCCCGCCCTACGAAAGTTTAAGTGTGGCTTATGCGCCGGGGTTACATGAACCAACGCTTGCTTCGTCGCCACCAAACATTGGGTGGTTGGAAGGATACTCAACCTGGGCACGTGGTGTAACTTCCACGATTTCCAAGGTGTCGTATGCGTTTGTTGGGTTCTCTGCACCCTTCATGACCAGCACGTCTTTGAAGCACTGGTGATCCGCACCGCGATAAAGCGTTGGGCCATTGCCCATGCCGTCAAACTCAAAGTCTTCCAGAGCTTCACCAACCGCACATGGGTTGAATGATCCACCACGTGTAACCGCATCCGCATAAAGCAGCGTTTGCACGTAACATGTGTGGGCTGAGTTCGATGGTGGACGGCCGTATTTTTCGCCAAAGGATTTAACGAAGGCGGCTGTGCCTGCATCCTGAAGCTGCCAGTTCCAGTTCATGGAGCCGTAAACGCCTTTAATGTTTTCGCCCGCACCAGCGGCCATCAGCTCGGAATAAAGTGGAACAACAATTTCAAAGTTCTTGCCGTTCACAACCTTGTCACGCAGACCGAATTGAACCGACTGTGTCAAGGAATTGATCATGTCCCCGCCGTAGTGGTTCAAGATCAGCGTATCAGCGCCTGAACCCAGAACTTGCGCGATGTAGGATGAGAAATCACCAGCGCCAACAGGCGTCAGAACGTTCTCGGCAGTGGTCCAACCCATTGCTTCTGTTGAAGCAATCATTGATTCACTTTGCGTCCAGCCCCATGTGTAGTCCGAGGTCAGGTGATACGCGCGACGGTCCGTGCCTAGGTTTGCACCCAGAATTGGCGCCAAAGCAGCACCAGACATGTAACCGTTAAAGAAGTGGCGGAAGCCATTTGCTTTACGGTCTTTACCGGTTGTGTCGTTCGAGTGCGTCAGACCAGCCATAAAGATAATGCCGGCTTCTTGGCACAGACCTTGAACCGCAATCGCAACGCCCGAAGAAGAACCACCGTTGATCATTACAACTTGGTCTTTTTCAATCATCGACTTGGCGGATGCCCGCGCTGCGTCTGATTTAGTTTGGGTGTCGCCAGTTACGAATTCAACTTTTTTGCCCAGAATACCTGTGCCGTCCAGTGCTTTCGAGCTGAAGGTGTTCAGCATGCCGCCGTCACCGATGCCGTTCAGGTGCTCAACAGCCAGTTCCTGTGCGCGAAGCTCATCAAGACCTTCTTCAGAATAAGGACCGGTTTGCGGTACGTTGAAACCGATTTTAACGGTCGAGCCAGTCGGGGCATTGGTATAGCCCGAATGTGATCCAGCCGTCAGCAGCGTTGGTGTCGCCAGCACAAGGCCAGCAGCCCCGCCGGTTTGCATCATGCCGCGTCGTGTTAGTTTAAAGTTAGACATTCTTTCCTCCCGTAAAGTAATGCGCCATGCGGCCTCCTCTGCACACATGACCGCTCTTTTTACAGAGCTGCTTCATTATGGGGGGTATTTTGAAAACCAAGCAACAACAGCTTTTAAACATTGCATTTTTCTGTAAAATACTGAACACAGAATTCACCTATCTTGTAAAATAGTTTTCAAATATGCGCGAAGGATCGGAAATCCCATGCAAAAACAACAAACCGCAGGGCGCCTGACTGGCACGCGTATCCGCGAACGTCGCCTTGCGCTTGGGGTCCGGCAGGTGGATTTGGCCGCGCAGGTTGAAATTTCGCCGGCCTACCTCAACCTGATTGAACACAACAAACGCAGAATCGGTGGTAAATTGTTAACCGGCTTGGCCCGCGCCTTGCAGGTTGAACCCGGTGATTTGCGCGAAGGGGCCGAGGCCGCCTTTCTTGGCATTATGAACGCCGCCGCCAATCGTTATCCGGCCGCAAATGCAGAACAGGATCGCACCGATGAAATGGCCGGGCGCTATCCAGGTTGGGCCGGTGTTTTAACGGCGCAGCACGGGCGTATTCGCGAACTTGAACGCCTTGTTGAGGCCCTGTCAGACCGCATGACGCATGACCCGCATTTGGCGGCAATGCTGCACGAAGTCCTGAGTTCGGTCACCGCCATACGTTCGGCCGTTTCGATCTTGACCGAAGACGGCGATATCGACCCCGACTGGCAGGCGCGGTTTTTGCGAAATGTCGCCGAAGACAGCACCCGCCTGACCGCTTCGGCGCAGGGGCTTGTCGGGTTTCTTGAGGTCGGGTCTGAAAATGATGACGCATATATTTCCCCGCAAGAAGCCGTCACTAAATTTCTGACGCTGCATAATTGGCATTTTGCGGGGCTTGAGCCGGAAGGCGATGCAACCGCGCAAAATTTGGTCAAAGACGCCCCTGAGCTGCACAATTTGGCCACCCGCGCCTTGGCGCTGGATTGGTTGCAGCGTTACCAAAACGATGCGGCGGCCTTGCCGCATGACGCCTTTGCCCAAACTTGGTGCGACACTGGCAATGACCCCCTGCAAACCGCCGCCATCTATAACGTGGCACCGTCCATGGTGCTGCGCCGTTTGGCCAGCATCGACGCGGGCGGTGTGGCGGCTGGTCTGGTTATTTGTGATGGTTCGGGGGCGTTAACCACCCGCAAGGAAATTTCAGGCTTTAGCGTGCCGCGCTTTGGCGCATCCTGTCCGCGCTGGCCCTTGTTTCAGGCACTAAGCCAGCCTGCGCGCCCCTTTCGCACGCGTGTTGAAATGCCGGGCGAACATGGTCGGGTTTTCACCTGTTATGCAATTTCCGATGCGCTATATCCGGCGGGCATTGACGGGCCGGCGGTGCATTCATCAACCATGTTGATCGTGCCTGACCCCGATGCAACGCTGGAGGATACCAATGCTGTAGATACGGCATTAACCATTGGGCCTGGTTGTCGGGTATGCCCGCGCGCGGCCTGTCCGGCGCGGCGTGAACCATCTATCATGGCGCTGGAACGTTAAGGGGTGGTTATAAAAGCCGCGACCAGCACCTTGATTTGCTGTTCCAAAGTGGCCTCGTCCGGCGCTTGATGTTTCAGTCCCTCGGTGCTGTGGGCAAGGATTACACCGGTTTGGTCATCTGGCTCCAGTCCGGCGTATTGATTTAGCTGTGTCGCCAATTCCTGACGTACCGCGTTGATTTTGCTATCGCCGAAACGGGTTGTTATTGCGAGCATGTCTTCGCTATGGGGCCCACGGATTAACAGCCGATGGTAATAAATCATATAGGTTGATAAATAGGCGGTGATTTTACCCGCCATACTGGCCTCATTCGCTGCGGCTGCTTCGGATTGGGCAAAGCCTTCTTCGGTGACCATATCAATGCACGCGGCGATCAAATCTTCTTTGTTGCGGAAATACTGATACAAGGCGGGGCGTGACAATCCTGCCTCGGCCGCGACGTCCTGCATCGAGGTCCGGCGCAGCCCGTAAAGGGCGAACACAGCCAAAGCGGCTTGTTTTATCTGGGTTTTACGGTCTGTCATGCAGGGCTTGTAAGCAACCAAAA
The DNA here is from genome assembly GCA_030625565.1 of Aliiroseovarius sp. Classification (GTDB taxonomy): domain Bacteria; phylum Pseudomonadota; class Alphaproteobacteria; order Rhodobacterales; family Rhodobacteraceae; genus JAAEUB01. Next base: position 22,966 of record DAOUQO010000006.1, read on the forward strand.
CCAATTGTGCAATTGAACAACGATGGCCGCGGCCAAAAGGTTGCGACGCTTTGACAGTGGCGCGCAGTTGCTAGATAGTCGCGATTAGGGCACGCCAGCCCAGATTTTATGGCTTTGGGGAGGGCCGGATGGGTAATCAGGTTTTACTGGTTGAAGACGAGCCAAATATTATTGAGGCCGTTGGTTTTATCCTTGCCCGTGACGGCTGGGCGGTGGCCACACATGCAAATGGCGAAACCGCAATGGATGAAATCCGGCGGGTTTGCCCTGATGTGCTGGTGCTTGATGTCATGTTGCCGGGGCGTTCAGGGTTCGAGGTCTTAAAAGACTTGCGCGCCGATGCCGACCTGCACGCGTTACCGGTTTTGATGCTAACCGCCCGTGGTCAGGATAAAGATCGTGACCTTGCCGAAAAACTGGGCGCAACCCGTTTCATGACCAAACCCTTTTCCAACGCCGATTTGCTGGATGCCGTACGCAAAATAGCCACGTCGTGAGGCCGCCAGACCGCCCTTTGTTCGTTGCGCGCGAAAGTTACCGTCGCAGCCGCATTATTGACGCGATCAAGCTGGTTCCGGTGCTGGGGGCGCTGCTGTTTTTGATCCCTATTTTGAACATGTCATCGGGTTCTGCCACCACTTTTTCAGGGCTTCTGTACCTTTTCTTGTCATGGCTTGGCCTTATTGGCCTTAGCGCATATCTGGCCCGTCGGGTAATGCAAAAAGATGTTGGTTCCGAAGGCGAAATGGCCGAAAGCCCTGATAAGGATGCCCAATAATGGTCAGCTTTAATCTGCTGGCACTGGTTTCGTTTGCCTATGTGGCGGTGCTGTTTGGCGTTGCTTTTTGGGCCGACAAACAAGCCAGAAAAGGTAAATCATCCTGGCTGCGATCCCCGCTTATTTATACCCTTAGTCTGTCGATTTATTGCACGGCCTGGACATTTTATGGCGCGGTTGGTTATGCGGCGCGTTCGGGGCTGGAATATCTGACAATCTACCTTGGCCCGACGCTGGTATTGGTCGGCTGGTGGTGGATATTGCGTAAACTTGTGCATGTGGGGCGCGCCCAAAGGGTGACCTCGATCGCGGATCTGATATCGTCACGTTATGGCAAATCAAACCTGCTGGGCGTGATCGTCACCCTGATGGCAGTTATTGGCACGACGCCGTATATTGCCCTGCAACTTCAATCTGTTACCTTGTCTTTTTCGGTCTTTGCAGCTGATCAGCAGGCTGGTTGGGCGCGCCCTGACCTTAATATCACGGCCTTTTGGATTGCCGCAGGACTGGCGCTTTTTACCATCCTGTTTGGCACCCGAAGCCTTGATGTTAACGAACGACATTCGGGCGTTGTCACCGCCATCGCGATTGAGGCCGTGGTCAAACTGGTCGCCCTGTTGGCGGTCGGAATTTTCGTGGTTTGGGGCATTGCGGGCGGCCCTGCCGAAATTGCCGAAGCGATCGAGACCTCGCAAATGGCGACGTGGAAAATGGATGGCGCGCGCTGGGTCAGCATAACCTTTTTGTCGGCCGCCGCCTTTTTGACCTTGCCACGGATGTTTCAGGTATTGGTGGTTGAAAACGCCAATGAACGCCAGTTGGCCACCGCATCCTGGGCGTTTCCGCTGTATTTATTGTTGATGAGCCTGTTTGTGCTGCCGATCGCCGTCATGGGGTTGAAAACCATGCCCGAAGGCGCAAATCCTGACCTGTTTGTGCTGACCCTGCCGTTGTCGCAAAACCGCGAAGGGCTGGCGATGCTGTCGTTTTTGGGGGGGTTTTCATCGGCGACATCCATGGTGATTGTGGCGGCGATTGCGCTGTCAACAATGGTGTCAAACCACATCGTTATGCCGCTATGGCTGTGGGCGCGCAGGGCTAATCCCGGGGCCTCGCAATCGGGTGATTTGCGCCGTTTTGTGCTGATCTCACGCCGCCTTGCTATAGGCGGGATTTTATTGCTGGGCTATGCTTATTACCGGTTTTCAGGCGGCGGCGCGGCACTGGCCGCCATTGGCCTGATCAGTTTTACCGGCGTCGCACAGGTGCTTCCGGCCCTTCTGGGCGGGCTGTTTTGGCGTGGGGCCACGCGTACCGGGGCCGCTGCCGGCCTGATCAGCGGCTTTGTTTTATGGGCCTATACACTGTATCTGCCCAGTTTCGGAGCGGACGGTATTATTAGTTCAAAAATGCTGGCTGATGGCCCGTGGGGCTGGGGCTGGCTGCGCCCTCAGGCGCTGTTTGGCCTTGGTGGGATTGACCCCGTGGTGCATGCGCTGTTTTGGTCAATGATTGCCAACACCACCGCATTTTTTGCCTTTTCGCTGGGGTCTTTTCCAACCCCGCTTGAACGTTTGCAATCGGCCCAGTTTGTTCATGCTTTGCCGCAAAACACGCCCTCGCGCAGCAGTCTGATTGGCAGCGGCGGGGCCGAAGATTTGCTGGTTCTTTCCCAGCGCATCATGGGGCCGGTTCAGGCGCAAACCCTGTTCGAAAATCATGCAAAACGTCAGGGAAAAGATGGCTATCTACCTGACCCTACACCAGATTTTATTGAACGCCTGGAACGCGAACTGGCCGGTCTGGTGGGGGCGGCGACGGCGCATGCGATGATCGGGCCAGTGGTTGGCGGGGTCGCGGTTTCGGTTGATGATTTGATGGCTGTCGCGGATGAGGCCCAGCAGGTGCTGGAATATTCCACCCGCCTTGAGGCCCAGTCCGAAGAACTTTCGCGCACCGCCCGCCAGCTTTCATCGGCGAATGACAAACTAACCCAGCTTTCGGTGCAAAAAGACGCGTTTTTAAGCCAAATCAGCCATGAGCTGCGCACCCCGATGACATCCATCCGCGCGTTTTCCGAAATTTTGGCCGAACGCGAACAGGCGCTAACCCCCGATGAACGCCATAAATATGCGACCATTATCCAAGATGAGACCATTCGCCTGACCCGCCTTCTGGACGATCTTTTGGATCTAAGCGTCCTTGAAAATGGTCAGGTCAGTCTTGATTTCCAACCGGTATATTTACACGATGTAATTGACCGTGCCGAGGTTGCTTGCATGTCATTTTTGGGTGCGCAAAAGCTTGTTATACATCGTGAAAAGGGTAATGAGGCGATTTCCCTGTATACGGATACTGGCCGTCTGGCGCAGGTGTTTATTAACCTGGTTTCAAATGCAGCAAAGTATAATCGCGCCGCCGCGCCGCGCCTTGATATCCGGATTTCGTTGCGCGAGGGGCGGGTGTTGGTTGATCTGATTGATAATGGCGATGTAATTCCTGTTGAAAAGCGGGCGCTGATATTTGAAAAATTTTCGCGCCTATCGGATCAGGCGGCGGCTGGTTCTGCCGGTCTGGGCCTTGCGATTTGCCGTGAAATTATGGGAAAACTTGGCGGGCGGGTGGATTATTTGCCGGGTCAAGGCGGGGCTGCGTTTCGTGTCACCCTTCCGTTATCTGACCCGAAAATTCGGGACAATTCTTAAGAAATTATAAACCTTAATCTGGGAATATTTGCCTGAAGGATCCCGAAGGGCAAAAAATGACGGACGATGGCACAGATAGCGTGATGCGACGCAAGGCGGGGGCCGGGCGCCCACCGCCGGAAATCGGCCAAATCACGACCAGCTCTGTTTTGCACACGGCTTTGGCCCAGGGGGCCGAAGATGCATTGGGGTTGGTTGCGTCGGTTGCCGCCTTTGATGAAGGGCGTGTAACTGTTTCAAGTTTCATGCAGGATTTGCCCGAAAATGTTTTGCTGGGGTTGTGCGAACGAGGCCAGGAAGAATTTGGCATGGTTATTTTGGACCAAGAAAGCCTTGCCGCCTTAATTGAAATACAGACCATGGGGCGGGTGGCGCCGACCCCGGCTGCCGCGCGTGCCCCAACCCGTACCGATGCCCTGCTTTGTGCTGATTTTATCAATCAGATTCTGCTGCTTTTTGCCCAAGGCACCACGGATGCAGCACTTCCCATTGCGCCATCCGTAACGGGTTATCATTATATTCAGCCATTGGCTGATTTGCGCGCGGTTGAAATGACCCTTGCGGATTGCCCCTACAACCTGTTCACAATAAAAATCGACTTTTCTGATGGGGCAAAAACGGGTGAAATGCGCATCCTTTTACCCTTATGCGAGGCGGCACCTGAGGTGCAGAAAATTAACATTGCATGGGAAAATGATTTGGCCAACCTGGTTGGCGGCACCCATGCCGAAGTCGAGGCCGTGTTGGCGCGCAAGGAATTATCCTTATCCGAAGTGACCGCGCTTCAGGTTGGGTCCATCATCACATTGCCGCGCGAGGTAGTCAGTCAAATATTGTTGGTCGATATGGATGGTGAAGGCATCACATTTGGCCGCTTGGGTCAGGCTTCGGGGATGCGTGCCGTGTGCATTACCGAACCTTTTTCACAGACAAATGGCATTTCTAGCGAGGCAGAGGGGCCGACCCAACTCCAAATGGTGGATGCAATTATTGATCGCGCGCCGATGATTGATCTGGAAAGCCAACCTGCCCCGACACCACCCGATACCCCGTCCAACCAAGAACCGCTTGGGGACGGGGGGGCGAAATCGGGCATGCCGGATATGCAAAACGTTTAAGTACGCCGCTTTGGATTGGCACAGGGGAAGGTCTTAAATCCGTTCTTGTGTATGCTTGCGCAGTTCAGTCCGTGCAACTTGGCGCCGGTGTACAGCATCGGGCCCATCCGCCAGCCTGAGTGTGCGCAAATTTGCCCATTGTCGGGCTAATTCGGTGTCTTGCGAAATCCCTTCGGCCCCAAACATTTGCACCGCCATATCGGTGACCTTCAGCGCAACATTAGGCGCGATAACCTTAATTTTGTGAATCCATGGCGCGGCGGCACGAATGTCGCCTTTGTCCATCATCCAGGCGGCCTTTAGGCATAACAGTCGGGCCTGTTCGATTTCCATTCGCGCATCCGCGATATAGTCAAAATTCGCCCCCAGCTGCGCCAGTTTTTTGCCAAATGCTTCACGCGAAAGCGCGCGGCGACACATATCGGCAAGCGCTTTTTCGGCCTGACCAATGGCGCGCATACAATGGTGAATGCGTCCGGGTCCAAGGCGACCTTGGGCAATTTCAAAACCGCGCCCTTCGCCAAGCAACATATTTTCAACCGGAACACGTACATTGGTAAACCGCAGGTGCATGTGCCCGTGGGGGGCATCATCCTGACCATAAACCTGCATGGCGCGGACTTTTTCGGCCCCGTCTGTATCTGCGGGTACAATAATCATCGAATGACGTTGGTGTTTGGGCACGCTTTCATCGCCGGTTCGCACCATAACAATATAAACCGAACAGCGCGGATCCCCCGCGCCGGTGGCCCACCATTTGTCGCCGTTCAGCACATATTCATCGCCATCGCGCACACAGCCCATCTCAATATTTGTGGCATCAGACGATGCAACATCTGGTTCGGTCATTAGATAGGCGGAGCGAATTTCCCCTTCCAGCAATGGGGTTAACCAGCGGTCTTTTTGTGCCTTTGTACCATAGCGTTCAAACACTTCCATGTTGCCGGTATCGGGCGCGTTGCAATTGAAAACCTCGGCAGCAAGGTGGCTTTTGCCCATTTCCTCGGCCAGATACGCGTATTCAACCGTGCTAAGGCCCAGGCCTTTGTCGCTGTCGGTCAGCCAAAAATTCCACAGCCCCGCCGCGCGGGCCTTGGCCTTTAGGCCCTGAAGAATTTCGCTTTGGCGCGGGGTGAATTGCCAGCGGTCCCCAATATTAACCTCGGCCAGATATTCGGCGTCCAAAGGTGCAATATCTTCGGCCACCATGCGCTGGACCTGCGCGTGAATGGGTTTCAGCCGCGCGCTCATTCCAAGGTTCATATCGCTCATTTTTACCCTCCGGTTTGGCGTATAGGAAGCAGGGTGGTGCAATGATGTCAATCAGGCGTTGCGTTTGGCGCAGTTGTATTTACAACTTCGCCTATGATTGATGGGCTTGGCATATCTGAACACGCGCTGGGCGCTTATCTAGGCGAAAATGTCGCCGGATTTTACGGCCTTCAACGGATAGAAAAATTTGCGGCTGGCCAATCAAACCCGACCTATCAAATTACTGCCAAAAGCGGGGATTATGTGCTGCGCGCCAAGCCGCCCGGCAAGTTGTTGAAATCGGCGCATCTGGTTGAACGTGAATATTGTGTGATGGCGGCCCTCGCCCAAACCGATGTGCCAGTGCCACAGGTTTTCCACCTGTCCCGCGATGAAACATCCCCGATTGGCCGCGCTTTTTTCGTGATGGAATATCTGGATGGGCGGGTGCTGTGGGATCCCGCCTTGCCCAAGTTTCCGGCCAAGGAACGCGCGGCGGTTTATGATGCCATGAATGCGGCTTTGGCAGCCTTGCATGGGGTTGATCCCACGGCTATCGGCCTTGGTGATTTCGGAAAACCCGGCAATTATTTTGCCCGCCAAACCGACCGTTGGACACAGCAATATCGCGCATCTGTCACAACGCTACGCCCAGATATGGAACGCCTTATCAAGTGGTTAGTCGATAATATGCCCAGTGATGATGGCCAGATTGCATTGGTACATGGTGATTTCAGGCTGGATAATATGATGTTTGCACCAGACCAGCCCAAGGTGATTGGATTACTGGATTGGGAACTGGCAACGCTTGGCCATCCGATGGCCGATCTGGCCTATCAATGTATGCAATGGCGCCTGCCGCATGATGCAGGAATGCGGGGGCTTGGCGGATTGGACCGCCGCGCGCTTGGCTTGCCCGATGAAGGCGAATATGTCGCTGCATACTGCGCCCGTCGGGGTATTGAGCGGCCGCAAAACTGGCCATTTTATCTGGGCTTTGCCTTTTTCAGGCTGGCCGCAATTTTAGAAGGCGTGGTTAGCCGGGCAAAGGCAGGCAATGCCTCAAACCCCAAGGCGGCCCTGGCATATGAAGGCGCGATTCCAGTGCTGGTGGCGCTGGCACTTGACGTAATTGGAGAAGATTAATGAACAAAGTTGTGACTTATGAGGTTGATAATGGCATTGCCGTTTTGACCATTGATAATCCGCCGGTAAATGCGTTGTCTGCGGCGGTGCGTCAGCAACTTTGGGGTGGTATTGCACAGGCCATTGATGATTGTGACGTTACGGCAATCGTCATTCAGGCCAGCGGGCGAACATTTCCTGTAGGGGCCGATGTGCGCGAATTTGGCCAAGCGCCAGTCAAACCTTTGTTGACCGAACTTTGCAATCATATCGAGGCCGCGACCAAGCCCGTAATTGCCGCTATCCATGGGTCAGCCTTGGGCGGCGGTTTTGAAATTGCTTTGGCCTCGCATTACAGGATTGCTGAAAAAACCGCGAAAGTTGGCCTGCCCGAAGTATTGCTGGGAATATTGCCCGGGGCTGGGGGAACCCAGCGTGTGCCGCGTTTAGCTGGCGCTAAGGTTGCGTTTGATCTAATTTTATCGGGCAAGCCGATTTCGGCCCCTGCAGCTGTCGAAAATGAATTGGTTGATCGCCTTGCAGACGATAATTTGCAGGCTGAAGCCGTGGCTTGGGCGCATGAATTGGCAGCCCTTGGTCCACGCCCGACCCGTGCCGTCACTAAGGGAATCCTTGATAAATCCGCCTTTTTGGCAGAGGTATCCGCACGTAGATCTGGCCTTGAAAACACGCCGCTTCCGGCCCCCAAACGCATTATTGATTGTATCGAGGCCGCGCTAACCGAACCCTTTGATGCCGGTTTGGCAATGGAGCGCGCAGCGTTCATCCACTGCGTTGCAACCGATCAGGCCCGCGCCCTGCGCCATGCCTTTTTTGCTGAACGAAGTGCTGCCAAAGTGCCCGAATTGACCCAAGCAAAACCCCGCGAAATAAAAAATCTTGGAGTTGTTGGCGCGGGGCTGATGGGGGCCGCGATTGCCTATACCTGCCTGAATGCAGGCTTGCCGGTTATGTTGGTTGAACGTGATAATGACGCGCTAACATCTGGTATTAATCGGGTGCAAGCGCTGTTTGACGGGGCCGTCGCCAAGAACCGCATGTCTGCGGATGTCGCCGCCGCGCGCATGGATGAAATGACGCCAACAATTGTGATGGCCGACCTTGGATCTGTCGATTTGGTGATCGAGGCGGTGTTCGAAGAAGAAAGTGTTAAACGTGATGTGTTCGCGGCCCTTGATAAGGTCATGCGCCCGGGTGCGATTTTGGCGACGAACACCTCGTACTTGGATATTGATGATTTGGCGGCCACCATCTCGCGACCTGAAGACGTGGTTGGTTTCCACTTCTTTTCACCGGCACATATCATGAAATTGATGGAAATTGTGGTTGGTGCGCAGACCGATCCAGCAGTCACAGTCACCGGATTTGCACTGGCTAAACGGCTGGGGAAAATTCCGGTTCGGGCCGGAGTCTGCGACGGTTTTATCGGTAATCGTATCCTTTCCGCATACCGCCTTGCCGCGGATTATATGCTTGAGGATGGCGCGACGCCTTACCAGATTGATGCGGCAATGCGGGCCTATGGTTTTGGCCTTGGCCCGTATCAGGTTGCCGATATGGCCGGTTTGGGCATTTCATGGGCGCGGCGCAAACGTCTGGCCCCAACGCGTGACCCCGAAGAACGTTATGTGCGGATCGGTGATCTTTTGTGCGAACAAGGTCGGATGGGGCAAAAAACCGGTTGCGGCTATTATCTGTATGCGGATGGCGACCGAAAGGGGCGTGAAGACCCTGACGTTTTAGCCTTGATTGAAGCAGAACGCACCGCCAAGGGCATTGCGGCACGTGATTTTAGCGTCGAAGAAATTCAGGCGCGTTGCGTCGGGGCCATGACCAACGAAGGCGCGCGCCTTTTGGGCGAAGGCATCGCGCTGCGCCCGTCCGATATTGATGTGGT
>DAOUQO010000229.1 GCA_030625565.1 Aliiroseovarius sp.
GTAAAAGCGGTGCGCACTTCAACCGGTGGACGCAGATTTATCCGAAGGTCTGCGGCAATTTCCGAGGCGGGCTTGCCGAACAGCTTATCGGCCTCGGCAACACTGAAACCGGCGATTTGAATGGCCTCAAGCCACGCTGAAATCCGGTCAGCTTTTTTAATGGCCTTTTTAACCGCAACAGGAACCTGCGCAGGCAACCCGAACCGAATGTGAATTGCCGCCATCAGTCGATCATCCAACGCGCCATATCCCGGCCCGACCGCGGCCTTTACCGGCGAAATCATATCGCCGATCACGTATTCGGGCGCGTCATGCAGCAATGCCGCCAGCCGCCATTTGACTGGCGCCTTAGGGTTCATGCCAGTGTAAATCTGTTCAACCAGCAATGAATGTTCGGCCACAGAATAGGCGAAATCCCCGTGGGTTTGACCGTTCCAACGGGCCACAAAAGCCAGCCCATGGGCAATGTCCGCGACCTCAATATCCATTGGTGTCGGGTCCAGCAGGTCCAGCCTGCGCCCTGATAACATCCGCTGCCAAGCGCGTTGTTGCTTCACGAAATCACCACCCTGTTTTCACTTTATTTAACATCATGTTCCGAACTGAAGCGTTCAAGATACCGCATAATAGCACGGAAATCGACCAGATGGCGCAGGTAAATCAGCGTCCAAAGCATGCGCTTTGTTGCGGGTTTTGGGCGATCCGGCATCTTTTCTGCAAGGCTTGGGAAGTATTTCGAAAGGTGGGCCTTGTACGCCTGAACATATGCTTTGGGGTAGATCCCGTTTATATCACGCCACGGTTTTCGCGAGCTCATGAAATGCACCAGACATGGGTTCGTGAAATGCGCGAAAAAGAAATATCGATGAAAACAGGGCCAATTCCAAACCGGAGCCAGCTCGGCCCAGTTATTGTGCAACGCGCAATTCAGCGCGCTTTGGTCATGCTTCCACAAAATATCCGGCTTGTCAGATCCGGCATATTCGAATGCTTTAGTCTCAATCCCTTGGCGCAGAAATTCGCCCACATCGATCAGCAAAACGCCCGAGTTAAAATATTTACCGTGGCTTAAACCCGCCGCCTTGAACTCGCGTGGCAAACGCGCGGGTTTTCTGTGCTGAAGGTTATCCAGAACCGCGCCAACCGGATGGGTTTTAAGGTCAGCATTTAACAACGCACTTAGATCGCCGCGCTGATAAATCATGTCGCTATCCAGATACAAAATACGCCGGTAATCAGCCTGCAATGCAGACGGCGCAATAATACGTTGATAGGCAGCAAGTGTGATTTTTTTATCGGTCGCCAGCGCCGACCAGCTTTCGGGCATATCAAAGTGCAGCATCCGAAAATCATGTTCGCCAACCAAACTGCATTCAGGCAATGGCTGGTTTGACATGATGCAAATGTCGAAATCACGATCCGGATGGCCCTGCGCGATTTGGCTGGCAAGCAACGTCGCATAGGGAAAATAGTTGGCATCACAGGCCAAAAGAACCGCGCTGTCATGCTTTGCATCTTGATTTGACTGCACCCAAGAACCCTTTCGTATTTAATCTGGCGACAGCTACAAAGCGGATACTATAACTGGCCTCTCTTTGTTGCCTATTAATCATCTCGGTGTTAGGCAAGCAAAACTCAATCAAAAAGGACAAAGCCGTGACTAAAGATTATCTTGTCAAAGACATTTCGCTTGCTGATTTCGGTCGTAAAGAACTGGATATTGCCGAAACAGAAATGCCAGGCCTGATGTCCTTGCGCACAGAATACGGCGACAGCCAGCCCCTTAAGGGCGCGCGCATTGCCGGGTCCTTGCACATGACAATCCAGACCGCCGTGCTGATTGAAACGCTTGTTCATCTGGGCGCCGATGTGCGCTGGGCGTCTTGCAACATCTTTTCAACCCAAGACCACGCGGCGGCAGCAATTGCAGCCACGGGCGTTCCTGTATTTGCCGTCAAGGGCCAGTCGTTAGAAGAACACTGGGATTACCAAGACCGTATCTTCATGTTCAAAGACGGCATGTGTAACCTGATTTTGGACGATGGCGGCGACGCCACCCTGTACATCCTGCTGGGCGCACGTGCCGAAAATGGCGAACCCGAAGTGTTGGAAACGCCAACATCCGAAGAAGAAATCGCCGTTTACGCGCAGATTAAAAAACGTCTGGCCGCAAGCCCCGGCTGGTTTACCAAACAACGCGAAGCGCTTCAGGGTGTGTCCGAAGAAACCACAACCGGCGTGCACCGTTTGTATCAGTTGATGGAAGCAGGCCAATTGCCGTTCCCAGCGATCAATGTGAACGACAGCGTTACAAAATCCAAATTCGACAACAAATATGGCTGCAAGGAATCGCTGGTCGATGGCATCCGCCGCGCCACCGATACAATGATGGCCGGTAAGGTCGCGATTGTATGCGGCTACGGCGATGTCGGCAAAGGCTCATCCGCGTCGTTGGCCGGCGCAGGTGCGCGCGTGAAAGTAACTGAAGTTGACCCAATTTGCGCGCTTCAGGCGGCAATGGACGGGTTTGAAGTTGTGCGTTTGGAAGACGCAGTTGCAACAGCAGACATCATCATCACCACCACCGGCAACAAAGACGTGATCCGTATCGAGCACATGCGCGAAATGAAGGACATGGCGATTGTTGGCAATATCGGCCACTTCGACAACGAAATTCAGGTTGCGGCGCTGAAGAACCACAAATGGACCAACATCAAGGACCAAGTGGATATGATCGAGATGCCGAACGGCAACCGTATGATCCTGCTGTCGCAGGGCCGTCTGTTGAACCTTGGCAACGCCACGGGCCACCCGTCTTTCGTGATGTCCGCCAGCTTCACCAATCAGGTGTTGGCGCAGATAGAGCTGTGGACCAAGGGTGACGAATACAAAAACGAAGTTTACATCCTGCCCAAGCATCTGGACGAGAAAGTCGCAAGGCTGCATTTAGATCGGATCGGCGTGAAACTTTCGAAACTATCCGACGAGCAGGCCGAATACATCGGCGTGACGACCGAGGGGCCTATCAAGCCGGAACATTATCGTTATTAACTGAAAAGGCCCGCTGCGATGCGGGCCTTTTTTGTATTACGCACCGGGATGCAGCGATTTACCT
>DAOUQO010000026.1 GCA_030625565.1 Aliiroseovarius sp.
CGCCATGGCCGAGGAAGCGGGATTGTTCAGCTTTGAAGGCGTTGCCAACGCAATTTCTAACAAAATGGTCGCGCGCCACCCCCATATTTTTGGCGATGATTGCCACGATAAATCTGCAGCACAGCAAGTTCGCGACTGGGAATCCATCAAAGCGCGCGAACGCGCGGGGCGTGATGAAGCGCGCACACTGGACGGCGTCGCCATGGGCCTGCCAGCGCTTTTGCGCGCGGTAAAGCTGCAAAACCGCGCCGCGCGCGTTGGCTTTGACTGGCCAGATGCAGGGCCAGTTCTGGATAAGGTGGTTGAAGAAGCGGGCGAGCTGGTCGAGGCACGCGACCACCTGACGCAGGTCGAAGTACAAGAAGAATTTGGTGACTTGTTGTTTGTCATGGCCAATCTGGCCCGCCACTTCAAGGTTGATCCAGAAGAAGCTTTGCGTCAGGCCAATACAAAATTTGAACGTCGTTTCAAGGGGATAGAAGACAGATTAGCCGCTGACGGGCGCAAACCAGAAGATGCCAGCCTGCAAGAGATGGATACCTTGTGGGATGCGGTCAAGGTACAGGAAAAGGCAGGCAGATAGTTTCTGATTGTTTTAATCAGGTATTGACCAAAGTAAAACAGTCGGGTTTAACAGGCCTATCAAAAAGGAAAAACCAATGAAACTCACCCATCTATTTGCGCCATTGCTGGCAACAGCCATTGCCGCCCCTGTTTTGGCCGATGAGGTCAACGTATATTCCTATCGCCAGCCCGAACTGATCAAGCCGCTGATGGATGCCTTCACCGCCGAAACCGGCATTGTTGTTAATGTCGCATTCCTGAAACAAGGCATGATCGAACGCCTCAGCGCCGAAGGCGACCGTTCGCCTGCCGACCTGATTTTCACCGTCGATATTGGCCGCCTTGCAGGCGTTGTTGACGCCGAACTGACCCAGCCGGTTGTTTCCGACACGCTGGCCGCCAATATTCCCGCCGAATACCGCGACCCTGATAATCAATGGTTTGGCCTAACCACCCGTGCGCGTGTGATCTATGCCTCGCGCGAACGTGTGGCCGACGGCGAAGTCACCACTTATGAGGATCTGGCAGACCCCAAATGGGCCGGACGCATCTGTACGCGCAGCGGCACGCATTCCTATTCACTAGGCATGGCCGCCGCCTATATGCACCACCACGGGGCCGACGAAACCCGCACGTGGCTTGAAGCGGTAAAGGCCAATCTGGCCCGCAAGCCCCAAGGCAATGACCGCGCGCAGGTTAAGGCAATCTGGGCCGGAGAATGCGATGTGGCCATTGGTAACACGTATTATATGGGCAAAATGCTGGCTAACCCCGACCAGATCGAATGGGCCGAAAGCGTCAATGTGGTTTTCCCGACCTTTGAGGGTGCGGGCACCCATGTAAACGTGTCCGGCATGGCCCTGGCACGTTATGCGCCGAACCGCGATGCGGCAGTGCAATTAATGGAATATCTGGCGTCCCCTACGGCGCAAGAAATTTATGCTGCCGACAATTTCGAATACCCGATTGCACCGGGGACCCAAGTGGACGCATTGGTTGCCAGCTGGGGCAGTTTTACCGCCGACAGTATCAATTTGATGGAGGTTGCGGCCCTGCGCGCCACCGCCCTAAAACTGATGCAAGAGGTTGATTTTGACGGATAAACCATAATAGCCGGCACCCGATTTCGGTCGGGTGCCGGAATTTTTGAAAATTCCGATCCGTTTTCTTTAAAGAAAACGCAATCATACAATCAGGTTGCGGCTTTGCGCGGCTTTAACATCTGTTTCAGGTAATGCCCCGTATAGCTACCATCGACCTTGGCAACTTTTTCAGGCGTACCTGTCGCCACAATTTCACCGCCGCCATCGCCGCCTTCTGGGCCAATATCAATAATCCAGTCGGCGGTTTTTATCACGTCCAGATTATGTTCGATCACAATCACTGAATTGCCCTGCTCAACCAGCTTATGCAGCACCTCAAGCAGCTTTTTCACATCCTCGAAATGCAGGCCCGTTGTCGGTTCATCCAGAATATACAGCGTGCGCCCGGTGGGCCGTTTTGCCAGTTCTTTTGACAGCTTGACCCGCTGGGCTTCGCCGCCCGACAGCGTGGTCGCGGGCTGGCCAACCTTGATATAACCAAGCCCCACACGCATTAGCGCATCCATCTTGTCGCGGATACTTGGCACCGCTTTGAAAAACACCTGCGCATCTTCGACATTCATATCAAGAACATCCGCTATGCTTTTGCCCTTAAAGCGAATTTCCAAGGTTTCGCGATTATACCGCGCGCCCTTACAGGTTTCACATTGCACATAAACATCAGGCAGAAAATGCATTTCAATCTTGATCAGACCGTCGCCCTTGCAGGCCTCGCAACGCCCGCCTTTGACGTTAAAACTGAAGCGTCCGGGCTTATAGCCACGCGTTTTGCTTTCGGGCAGCCCTGCGAACCAATCACGGATCGGGGTGAATGCACCAGTATAGGTCGCGGGGTTTGAGCGCGGGGTGCGGCCAATGGCGCGCTGGTCGATATCAATGACCTTATCCAGATGTTCCAGCCCCTTGATAGTTTCGCAAGGCGCGGGCGTTTGGCGCGCACCGTTCAGGCGCATGCTGGCGGTTTTGAACAGAGTTTCAATCGTCAACGTTGATTTACCGCCCCCCGAAACACCGGTGACACAAACAAATTGCCCCAGCGGGAAATGCGCCGTGACCGATTGCAGGTTGTTGCCCGTCGCGTTTACAACACTGATCTTTTTACCATTCCCTTTACGGCGCACTTTTGGCACCGCAATTTCACGTATGCCCGTAAGGTACTGACCGGTAATGGAATTTGGGTTTGAAGCAATGTCATCTGGTGTGCCTTTGGCAGTAATTTCACCCCCATGCACCCCAGCGCCGGGGCCAATGTCGAACACATAATCGGCCTCGCGAATGGCTTCTTCGTCGTGCTCGACAACAATGACGGTATTGCCCTGATCACGCAGGTTTTTTAGCGTTGTCAGCAGGCGGCCATTGTCGCGTTGGTGCAGGCCGATCGAAGGCTCATCCAGCACATAAAGCACCCCGGTCAAACCTGATCCAATTTGGCTGGCCAGTCTGATCCGCTGGCTTTCTCCGCCTGATAAGGTGCCGGAATTGCGCGCCAATGTCAGATATTCAAGGCCAACATTATTAAGGAAACCAAGGCGTTCGCGGATTTCTTTTAAGATTGCCCGCGCAATTTCATTTTTCTGCTGGGTCAATTGTGACGGCACATTTTCGCACCACTCAAGCGCCTCGCGGATCGACATTTGCACCACTTGGCCCGCATGCAATCCGGCAATTTTTACGGCCAGTGCTTCGTCGCGCAAACGATACCCACCGCAAGCCGCACAGGGGCGGTTATTTTGATAGCGTTCAAATTCTTCGCGCACCCAGTTTGAATCTGTCTCGCGATACCGGCGTTCCATGTTCGGAATGACCCCCTCAAAAGGGCGTGTGACCTCATAAACCCGACCGGATTCGTCAAAACGAAACTTGATTTCATCCTTGCCGGACCCGTGTAGAAAAACCTGTTGCGCGTCAGCTGGAAGATCTTTCCAAGGGGTGTTTTTATCAAACTTATAATGGCGCGCAATGCTTTCAATTGTTTGAAGAAAATAGGGCGACTTGCCCTTGCGCCACGGGGCCAGCGCGCCATCATACAGGCGCAAAGTTGCGTCAGGAACGACAAGGCGTTCATCAAAAAACAGCTCTTTTCCCAGCCCGTCGCAGGTGGGGCAAGCCCCGAAGGGCGCGTTAAAGCTGAACAAACGCGGCTCAATTTCAGGAATGGTAAAACCGGATATAGGACAAGCAAAATTTTCCGAAAATGTCAGACGTTCGGGCGTTTCATCATCCGCAGTGGCGGTTTCCAAAATGGCAATGCCATCAGCCAAATCCAGCGCTGTGCGAAAGCTGTCAGCAAGGCGCGTTTCCAGCCCTTCACGCACCACGATCCGGTCAACCACCACGTCAATGTCATGGCGGATTTTCTTTTCCAGCTTGGGCGCGTCTTCAAGTTCATAAAAACCGCCATCAACCTTGACACGTTGAAAGCCTTGCTTGCGTAAATCCATGAATTCTTTGCGATATTCGCCTTTGCGGTCCCGTATAATGGGTGCCAGCAAATAGGCGCGCGTGCCTTCGGGCATTTGCATGACCCTATCCACCATATCCTGCACCTGCTGGGCCTCGATTGGCTTACCAGTGGCGGGGCTGTAGGGCGTGCCTGCACGGGCAAATAACAGGCGCAGGTAATCGTAAATTTCTGTGACAGTGCCAACGGTTGAACGCGGATTTTTCGAGGTGGTTTTTTGCTCAATCGAAATCGCCGGAGAAAGGCCGGAAATGTGATCAACATCCGGTTTTTGCATCATATCCAGAAATTGCCGCGCATAGGCCGACAATGATTCGACATAGCGACGCTGGCCTTCCGCATAGATTGTATCAAATGCCAAAGACGACTTGCCTGATCCAGAAAGTCCAGTGATTACAACCAGTTGATTGCGCGGAATATCCACATCTATGT
Organism: Aliiroseovarius sp.; assembly: GCA_030625565.1. Classification (GTDB taxonomy): domain Bacteria; phylum Pseudomonadota; class Alphaproteobacteria; order Rhodobacterales; family Rhodobacteraceae; genus JAAEUB01. The sequence goes on from DAOUQO010000026.1 coordinate 4,561, forward strand.
TTTTGAGGTTATGCTCGCGTGCACCGCGGACCTCGATAAATTTTTGCTCTGCCATGTCTGCCCCTTAACGAACCCTTAATAGATAAGGGATCAAAGGCGCGGGGCCAACCTAAAAGTGAGAACAAAGGGGGAATATGTGTGGGTGGGAATCTATATTTAGCATTTCACAAAGATCTGCATTATAGATTTCCACAGATGCATTTATTTTAAGGACCAAGATGTTACGCATTTTATTGTCAGCTATCTTCTGCTTTTTCACAGCGACTGCCGCATCTGCGCAAGAAGAAAGCCGCGCCATTTTGGTACTGGATGCATCGGGGTCAATGTGGGGGCAAATTGAAGGTGTAAACAAAATCACCATCGCGCAGGAGGTGGTTGGCAACCTTTTGACCACCCTGCCCGAAAACCAGTTATTGGGGCTGGTCGCCTATGGCCACCGGCGTAAGGGTGATTGCGGTGATATCGAAACCCTGCATCTGCCCGGTGTGGCGCGCGCAACAATTGCCGACACGGTAAACGCCTTGCGACCACGGGGGAAAACGCCGCTTTCCGCAGCCGTTATTCAAGCCGCAGAGGCCCTGAAATACACCGAAAATGCCGCGACGGTTATTTTGATTTCCGACGGCATTGAAACCTGCCGCCTTGACCCGTGCGAAGTGGGGCGGAACCTTGAAGAAACTGGTGTGGATTTCACCGCACACGTTATTGGTTTTGACGTTACCGACCCGGTAACCCAAGCACAATTACAGTGTTTAGCCAAAGAAACCGGCGGCACCTATCTGCCTGCTGATAACGCTGATGAACTGGCCGAGGCGTTGCAAAAAGTTGCCGAAGCCACTCCGGCCCCTACCCCCGCACCGCTGCCTGTTGCGGTAACCTTTCGCGCCACCGAGGGTGAAAATGGCCCTGACATTACCGACCAATTAGTTTGGAAATTATTCGATGACAGCGGCACCTTGCTGGTTGAAACCACCGCACAATTTTCCAACATGGTCTTTGATAAACTGCCCGGCGCTTATCGGGTTGAGGGCCTGCGCGCAGCCGATGAAGAAAACGTTGTGGCCAACTTCACCCTTGAGGGCGAAAGCCTGACGATCACCTTGGTATTTCCAGTGCTAATTCCACCAGCCAGCCTGAGCGCGCCACAAACTGCCATTGCCGGATCACTGGTTGCGGTACAATGGAGCGGACCGGACGGGGAAAACGATTTCATTTCATCCGCAGATATCGACATGGGCGATGGGTTTTATCACCATTACACCTATACCGGCGATAGCGAAGGCGACGTGGTTATGGTGCGGATGCCGCCCAAGCCCGGCACCTATGAAATCCGCTATGTGCTAAATAACACCCACAAGGTGATTGCGCGCCGCGAGATCGAGGTGACGCCGCTGAAAATCAGCCTTGATGCCCCGACACAGGCAGTGGCCGGATCCACCCTTCAGCTGGGCTGGGATGGCCCAGATTATGAGGGGGATTTTATCACTATTTCCAGCCTGGATCAGGGCGACAGTTATTACGTGAATTATGAATATACCCGCGAAGGCAAGCCTCTGGCATTGGTGATGCCAACACAGCCCGGCACCTATGAAATCCGTTATGTACTTGGGGCAAGTCGGGAAGTGCCTGCACGCACCACAATTGATGTTATTGAAGTTATGGCCAGTATTGAGGCGCATGAGGCGGCCCCTGCGGGGGCCGAGATCATGGTAACATGGGACGGGCCAGATTATAAAAATGACTATATTGCAGTGGCTGAAATAGGCAGCTTGGATGCAAGCTATCTTGGCTATACCTACACACGCGAAGGCAACCCGACGCCCATAACCCTTCCCCTGCAAGCTGGCCAATATGAGCTGCGGTATATTGCAAATCAGGATAAAACCGTTTTGGCGCGCCGCATCATTGATGTCACACCTGTAACCGCAACGCTTCAAGCCGCACAAAGCGCCACTATCGGTGCAAATCTAGACGTTATCTGGACCGGTCCGGGCTATAAAAACGACCATATCACCATTGCTAAACCAGGGGAGCCGGCTGGTCGCTATGAAAACTATACCTACACCCGCGACGGCAGCCCCCTGACCTTGCAAATGCCCACCAAGCCGGGCGAATACGAGCTGCGTTATGTATTGGACGGCACTGAGGATGTGATCCTTGCCAGAATGCCAATCACCATCCAAGAGGCCATTGCTCAGATTAAGGCACCAGACACCGCCCCAGCGGGCAGCAAGCTGGTAATTGATTGGCATGGACCGGATGAGGTCAATGACCATATCACCATTGCCAAACCAGATGACCGCCCCGGCAAATACGAAAGCTTTGCCTATACCCGTTATGGCTCTCCCTTGACCCTGCAAATGCCCACCAAGCCGGGTGAATATGAATTACGTTATATCCTGCGAGGGTCAGATCGTTCAATCTTGGCGCGAATCCCGATTACCATTACCGCCGTTAGTGCCGCGTTAGATGCCCCCGACAGCGCCGTTGCTGGCAGCGAAGTGGCGATCACCTGGGTCGGACCTGAGGGGAACAGGGATCACCTGACTATCGCCGAACCCGGCGATCGACCCAGCAGTTACGAAGCGTTCGTTTATGTACGTGATGGCAATCCATTGCGCCTGCAGATGCCAACCACTCCTGGCGAATATGAACTGCGCTATATCGCCCAAGGCACTGAACGCGATGCCTTGGTACGCAAAATAATCACACTGACCCCGGCCAATGCCACGCTGGACGCCCCAACACATGCCCCCGCTGGCAGCACCCTTATGGTAAGCTGGAGCGGCCCTGAAAACCGTCGCGATCACCTTGCTATCGCCGAACCCGGTGATCGCGCCAATAAGTATGAAACCCATTCCTATTTACATGATGGCAACCCTCTTAGCCTTAGGGTGCCAACCAAACCGGGCACCTATGAGCTGCGCTATATTATTCAAGGTAGCGACCGTTCGGTACTGGAACGCCAAACCTTGGTGGTTGAGCCAGTAACGGCAACCCTGAAATCAGAACCAAGTGTGCTGGCTGGTGAAAACCTTGTGGTGCATTGGCAAGGCCCCGATTATCACAATGATTATATTGCAATCAGCCGAATAGGCAGCACAGGGTACGAATCTTTTGCCTACACCAACAAGGGAAATCCTTTAGTCATCAAAGCCCCAAATCTTTCCGGCATCTATGAGCTGCGCTATGTGACTAATCGTGACCGTATCACCATCACCAGCCAACGGCTTGAGGTTCAATAACCAACCCTGCCCAAAAAAATACATTTGGGGTCAGAAAAACCTTGTCACATTCCATTTTTTGAATATTATTCACTTGTCCCCATTGAACCGGGTAAAACATGACCTATATCAACATCCAGACAACGACCTGACCAGAAAACCAATAAGGACTTATACTATGTTCAATATGATGATGGGCCGCAGCGCGGCTGCCAAAGCACCCGGCCTTAGCCCTCAGGAAATCGTGGCGCGCGCTGCTAAAAACGAAGTCATCGTAATTGATGTGCGTGACCACAATGAAATTGCGCGTTCGGGCAAAGCCGCCGGAGCCTTGCATATTCCACTATCCATTCTGCGCATGCAGGCCGACCCTTCCAGCCCGGATTTCCACCCTGAATTATCCACCGACAAAACAGTTGCCATTTATTGCGCATCAGGCGCGCGTTCAGGCATGGCGGTTCGGTTGATGTCTTCGCTTGGTTTTGGTGACGTTCACAACCTTGGTGGCTTGGGTCACTGGCAAATGGCTGGCGGCGAAATTACCCGCTAACCCCATGATAATATAAACACTATATCGCCCTGCCGTGCCCACGGTGGGGCGTATTTATTTTCTGCCAACCTTAATCATTGGCGCGAATAAGGCCCGCCAGAAGGTTGCCAATGGCAGTGCTGGCCTTCACCGACGGGTGGATCATATCAGCCGCATGAAAAGACCGGTCGCCGTAGGGCACCAGATCGCTTAGGGACAAGAAAAACACCCCCGGATCCAACTGCGCCATGGCCGCGATCCGTTGTTCCAACAGGTCGCCTTCGTCACGGCAATTTTCAATCGGAGAGCCAACACCGGGCGAACGTAAATAGCCCAGATAGATCACCCGCGCGCCGCTTTTGCGTAGATCGCCAACCATTTTCGGAATGCGGCCATCATCGCCACCTTGACTGATCAGTTTGGTAATTTTGCGTTCGCAAGCCTTACAGCCACAGCCGAACAAAATATCATTTCCACCACCATTAACAATGATCCAGTCCCAGTCACCGCCCCTGAATTGTTTGCCGATATTCATACCCATAGAACCAGTAATAGGCAGGCCGTAAATGATCCGTGCACCCAGCGTAGAACGGTCAGTGACCGAACTGCCCAAGGCGCGCGCAACCCCGTCGGAAATCGCCTGATTAGACAGACGATGCACTGCCATCAGGCTGTCACCCATCAGCAATATCCGCGATGTATCCGCCCCTTGCGCGGAACCGGCCAGCAGTACAAAAAATGCCACTAACCTAAGAAAATACATTCTGCCCATAAGCACGCCCCTACTGCTGACAAAGGTGTCAGACATGTGAATTTGGACCAGCAATAATACTGCCCCATGGCATCAATGTGGCAAGGATTTGCTTAAAATTTGAGCGGTAACAAACAGGTCGCACAAAACTTATATGTGAATCGCGCGCCCATAGGCCGACAGCACACTTTCATGCATCATTTCGCTTAGGGTTGGATGCGGGAAGACGGTGTGCATCAGCTCGGCCTCGGTGGTTTCCAGCGTGCGCCCAACCACGTAGCCTTGGATCAGTTCGGTTACTTCCGCCCCGATCATATGTGCGCCCAGCAATTCGCCCGTGGCGGCGTCAAACACGGTTTTGACCATGCCTTCTGGTTCGCCCAAAGCGATCGCTTTGCCGTTGCCCATGAACGGGAAACGGCCAACCTTAACCTTGTATCCAGCCTCAATCGCGGCCGCTTCGCTAAAGCCGACACTTGCCACCTGCGGCTGACAATATGTACACCCTGCAATGCTTTCCGCTTTGACCGGATGCACCTTTTGACCGGCAATCATTTCGGCGACCATCACACCTTCGTGGCTGGCCTTGTGGGCAAGCCACGGCGCGCCGGCAATATCGCCAATGGCATACAGCCCCTCAATGCCCGTGCGGCAAAATTCATCGGTGACCACATGGGTGCGGTCCAGCTTGACGCCCAAAGCCTCAAGCCCCAGACTTTCAACATTTCCAACAATGCCAACCGCAGAAATAACCGTGTCAAAGTCGTGTTTGGCAACCTTACCGGCACTTTCAATATGCGCCGTAACCTTGCCTTTGGCGCGGTCCAGTTGTTTGACCATGGATTTTTCCATGATCGCCATGCCTTGCTTGACGAATGCCTTTTTGGCCAAGGCGCTGATCTCGGCATCTTCAACAGGAAGCACGCGATCCATCACTTCAACCACAGTAACATCAACGCCCAAAGCATTGTAAAAGCTTGCAAATTCAATGCCAATCGCGCCGGACCCGATCACCAGTAATTTCTTGGGCATATGGGGCGGGTTCAGTGCGTGTTTGTAGGTCCAGACCTGTTTTCCGTCGGCCTCAAGCCCCGGTAATTCGCGCGCCCGTGCGCCGGTCGCCAAAATAATGTGCGGCGCACGCAACTCTTGGCTGCCCTTGTCGGTTTTTACCGAAACCACACCACGCGCAGGCAAATGTGCCTGGCCCATTACAACAGTAACTTTGTTCTTTTTCAAAAGATGCCCGACACCAGCGGCCAACTGCTTTGAGACCTTGCGCGAACGTGCAACCACGGCCTTCAGATCAAAGCCCGGCTTGCCCGCCGAAAGCCCGAATTCATCGGCCCGCTGCATCAGGTGAAAAACCTCGGCCGAACGCAAAAGCGCCTTGGTCGGAATGCACCCCCAGTTCAAACAGATGCCACCCAGATGTTCGCGTTCAACCACGGCGACATTCATACCAAGCTGCGCGGCCCGAATTGCCGCGACATATCCACCGGGGCCAGCCCCGACAATGATCAGATCAAACGTTTTTGCGGCCATGATGCAGACTCCTGAAGGTTATAGTTTGCCATTAAACTATATTTCCACCGGCATCAATGATGTGTCGCGTTTCCCCACACGTTCTTAAACAAACAAGGGTGGCGCAGCCACTCCTTTGGGTAACGCCTATCCTAGACGCTTAGGCGCTGTAAAATCGCGCTGTATCCGCCTTGGTCCACAAAATCGGCCTCGGGCACCGAGGTTTCGCGTTCAAGGGCTGCATTGCGATACGGAAAGCGGCCAAATTTGCGAATGACTTCGCGGTGCACCTTGGCATGCAGCAGGTTTGACGCATCACTTTCGGGCATCCGCGTCAGCATCAGTCGCACACAGCGGTCCTGATCACACAGGTTTTCCGAATGCATCATTGGTAAATAGAAAAATTGCCGCTGGGGTTCATCGATCCGCAGATCCCAACCTTTTTTGACCGCGCATTTGGCGACCTCAAGGGCCTGCCAATCCATGGCAAAGGCGCGCTTGTCGTCACGAAACATATTGCGCGGAAACTGGTCAGCGACGATCAGAAAGGCCAGCGCGCCTTCGGGCGAAGCCAGCCAATGTGACAAGGCCCCGCTTTGCGCCTGCTCCCATGTTTCAAGAAAACGGTCCCGGATGGTTTGGTCAAGCGCCGCATCGGTCGCATACCAGCCCTTGGGCCCCACTTCTTCCAGCCAAAAAGCCAGAACTTGCCTTGGTTCGGACATCTCAGCCCCTCCCATTGATCCCACTCAACGCCACGTTACTAAAGTTTTATAATCACGCAAGAACTTTTATGATTGTTGCGCAAAATAGGTGTATTATGTCGCATCATCGTCAAGTGCGGCTTCGATATAAACCTCTTGGGCCATATCAACCGCAACCGGCGATGCGGATGGCGAAACGGGAACAAACGCGCCTTGTTCGTCCAGATCAAGGGCGGCGCGCTGGGTCAATCGCCAGCCGCCATAACCAACCAGCGCCAGCAAAAGCACTGTAATAAAAGCGAAAAAACCTGATGGGCCTAGCTGGGTCATGGCCCAGCCGGTAATGATTGGCCCCGCGATGGCCCCGACACCATTAATGAAAATCAAACCGGACGAAGCCGCGGGCATATCATCGGGATCAAGAAAATCGTTCACATAGGCTATCAGCAGCGCATAAAGCGGGTTGCTCATCCCGCCCAGAAAAAATGCCGCCAGCAACAAGGGTAGATAGGCGTTGGGCATAAGGATTGGAATCAGTGATGCCAGCGCGCCCAATCCAGCGATGATCAAAATCAGAATGCGTCGATCCATGCGGTCCGACATCCAGCCGATTGGAAATTGCATCACCAGCCCGCCGATATAGATCATCGAGATAAAGCTGGAGATTTCCCCAATGCTTAACCCGATGGCGGTTCCGTAAATTGCCGCCATGCCAAATAGTGCCGAAAACACCCCACCCAAAAGGAACAAGCCGACACAGCCAAGCGGTGAAAAGCGAAACAGTTCAACCAAATCCATGCCCTTGGCAGTTTCAAACGAAGGAGTCGGGCTGACCGACAATAAAATTGGCGCAAACGCGATTGATACCAACACCGAAGGTATGACGAACAACACAAAACCCGACGGGTCCCCCAGCACCAACAGCCCCTGCGCCGCAACGATCCCGACCATCTGTACAATCATATACAGCGACAGCGCCTTGCCACGGTTTTCATTGCTGGCAGCGTTATTCAGCCAGCTTTCGGCTGTTACATAAACCCCCGAAAAACAAAACCCGATCGCCACCCGCAAGATCATCCAGATCCATGGATCTGTCAGGGCCGGATACATGATTAAAACCGCCGAAATAAACGACCCCAGCGCGGCAAACACCCGCACATGCCCAACGCGGCGGATCATCAAGGGGGCCAAACGTGACCCCCCTAAAAAGCCGGCAAAATAGCCGGACATAATCAAGGAAAGTTCAAAAGTGGAAAACCCTTCGATTGAGCCGCGAATGCCTAAAAGCGTGCCCTGAACGCCGTTTCCAACCATCAAAAGCATCATGCCCAGCAATAGCGCCCACGAAGAGTGAAGTATCTGTATCATCGCCAAATCCATCCGGAAAAAAGGGGTAATCCCCCTAATTACGATGATTCTTTTTTGGCAGTCGTGCTTGTTGGCGACATATCAGGCGTCGCGTTTCAGCCTTGTTTTATCGGCTGGTGAATTTGTCCACCTCCAATTGCGGCCATGACTCCGGTGGTGCCTGTGGTGCTGGTTGGCAGGCCACGCACGACCCGCACTGCCAGATAAGCAAAGGCCTGTGCTTCAAGCATGTCGCCGTTCAGGCCCACGGCCTCGACCGGCTCGACGGCGCAATTCAGCGCTGCTTTTAGCCCTGTCATCATCGTTTGGTTATGACGCCCGCCCCCACAAACCAGCACCTTTGCGGGCTTGGTCGGGCAATGTTCAATCGCGCGCACGATTGCACCAATACTGCAGGCAAGCAACGTGGCGGCGCCATCACGATCGCTTAGGTTTTCGACGGCTTTGCCTAACCCTGCAAAGGCATCACGATCCAATGATTTAGGCGGTATTTTATGAAAATAGGCGTGCTCTAAAAATGTAGTGACAACATCCCCATCAACCTGCCCCAAGGCAGCAAGGGCGCCGTTTTCATCCATACTTTGCCCAAGCCGCGCCATCATAAAATCATTCAATGGCGCATTTGCCGGACCTGTATCAAAAGCCAGCAAAGCACCGTTATCTTCGGGATCTGCAAGGCTTGGATCAACCCATGTCAAGTTGGCGACCCCGCCAAGGTTTAGAAAAATTAAAGGCGCGTCCGCGCCAATCCATTTGGCCAATGCAAAATGAAAGAATGGTGCAAGCGGCGCACCCTGCCCGCCCATGGAAATATCGGCGCTGCGAAAATCGCTGACCACTGGCAGGTTCAGGAATTCGGCCAATATCTGCCCGTCACCAACCTGATGGGTGCCCAAACCACCGGGGTCATGCGCCAAAGTTTGGCCGTGAAAGCCGACCAGATCAATATCACGAAACTGCGCCAAAACCTTGGCGTGTGCATCTTCAACGCATTGTGAAGCCTGTGAAACACCTGCCTCACCGGGCCAGCGTCCCAATGCGGCGCGAATAAGTGCGCGTTCATCATCACTGTAAGGGCGATACGCGGCTTCGCCAAAACCGGAAATGGTTTCGCCGTCGCTTAGCAATATTGCCGCATCCACCCCGTCTAATGACGTGCCCGACATTGCCCCAAGCGCCCAAACGGGGCCATTTTTCAATTTGCGCTTCAACATACGCTTCCCCTTTGCATTCGCCCCTGATACTGAAGCGAGAAGCCACAGAATGGACCGAAATGATATGACCTACCACCCGAAATCAGACTTTATGCGTGTAATGATCGAACGCGGTTTTCTGGCCGACTGCACCGATTATCAGGCATTGGACGAAGCTTTGATCAATGGCGTGGTTCCCGGTTATATCGGTTTTGACGCCACAGCGCCCAGCCTGCATGTGGGCAGCCTGATCCAGATTATGATGCTGCGTTGGCTGCAAAAAACTGGGCATAAACCGATTGTTTTGATGGGCGGCGGCACCACCAAGGTGGGTGATCCAACTGACCGCGCCGATGAACGCCCGCTTTTAACAGAAGAAAAAATTGACCAAAACCTTGCCGGTATTCGTGAGGTATTTTCAGCCTATGTTACGTTTGGCGACGGTAAAAATGACGCCACGATGGTTAACAATGCCGAATGGCTGGACGGGCTGAATTACCTTGAGTTTTTGCGCGATATTGGCCGGCATTTTTCGGTTAACCGCATGCTTTCGTTTGAAAGTGTTAAAAAACGGCTGGAGCGCGAGCAAAGCCTTTCCTTCCTTGAGTTCAACTACATGATCTTGCAAGCCTATGATTTTATGGAGCTTAACCGGCGCTATGGCTGTCTGCTGCAAATGGGAGGGTCGGACCAATGGGGCAATATTGTTAACGGTATTGATCTAACCCGGCGCGTAATTGGTGGCGAAGTTTACGGCCTTACCTCGCACCTTTTGGCAATGTCAGACGGGCGTAAAATGGGTAAATCCCAAGGCGGGGCTGTCTGGCTGAATGCTGAAATGTTGTCGCCTTATGAATTCTGGCAATTCTGGCGTTCAATTCCGGATGCGGATGTGGGGAAATTCCTGAAGCTTTACACCGAAATTCCGGTTGAAGAATGCAACCGTTTAGGGGACGTCGAAGGCCAAGAAATCAACGCATCGAAAATCCGTTTGGCCAATGAGGTAACAACCCTGGCCCACGGCGCCGAGGCGGCCGCCAAAGCCGAAGCGACCGCACGCGAAGTATTTGAGAAAGGCGGCACTGGCGATGATCTGCCGACGCTTTCATTAACGGCTGGCGACATTGGTGACGGCGTATCGGTTGTGCAATTATTTGTGAAATCCGGGCTGGCCGGATCTGGCAAAGAAGCCAAGCGACTGATTGCCGATAGTGGCGCGCGGATGAATGACGAGGTCGTGACCAGTGCAGGATTATTGATTACGGCGGCGGATCTGGCGCAGCCAATCAAGCTTTCTGCCGGTAAAAAACGCCATGCTTTGGTGGTGTTGGGATAAAAGATTCCAGCCTCCGGCGGGGATATTTTGGGAAAAATGAAAGAGGTGAGGAATGGCGATATTTAATCCAAATATGGCACGGACCTCGACTCCGCCGGTGATGGCGGCGCGGCGCTGGATTGAGGGGGTGGAGTTTAGCCCCGAAAAACCTTTGCTTAATGTCAGTCAAGCCGCCCCAGTTGCGGCCCCGACCGAAGCCTTGCGCCAAGCCATGGCCGACGCGGCAATGCACAATTGTGCCGCGCATTTATATGGGCCGGTTTTGGGGTTACCTGAATTGCGCGCAGAAATTGCAACGCAATGGAGCGCTGCCTATCGCGGAAAAATTAGCGCGTCTGAGGTTGCCATTACATCTGGTTGCAATCAGGCATTTTGTGCCGCGATCAGTATGCTTGCCGCGCCGGGGGATGAGGTGATTTTGCCAAGCCCTTGGTATTTCAACCATAAAATGTGGTTGGATATGGCTGGGGTCACCTGTGTTCCACTGGAAACCGGTGCGGATTTATTGCCGGACCCAGCCAAGGCGGCCGCCCTGATCACGCCGCGCAGTCGCGCCATTGTGCTGGTTACGCCGAACAATCCGGGCGGGGTGGAATATTCGCCCGCACTGGTTCGTGCCTTTTATGAATTGGCAAAAGCGCATGATCTGGCCCTGATTATTGATGAAACCTACCGCGATTTTCATAGTGCTGAAGGCGCGCCGCATGATTTATTTACGGATCCTGACTGGGGCAGGACTGTGATCCAACTTTATAGTTTTTCCAAGGCATATCGGCTGACCGGACATCGGGTTGGGGCGATGATTGCCAGCCCTGAGCGCCTGTCGCAGGCCGAAAAATTTCTGGATAGCGTTACAATTTGCCCAAACCAGTTGGGTCAGATTTCCGCCCTGTGGGGGATGCAGAACCTTGGCGAATGGCTGGCCGGGGAACGCGATGAAATTTTAGCCCGACGCGCGGCAATTGCCGAAGGGTTTCAAGCACTTGAGGGTTGGAAATTACTGGGTGCCGGCGCCTATTTTGCCTATGTTCAGCACCCTTTTGACATGGCGTCGCCCGAAGTTGCGCAGCGTATGGTTAAGGATGCGGAAATACTGGCCCTGCCCGGCACAATGTTCACCCCCGAAGGCAGTGTAGCGGGCGCACAGCAAATGCGTTTTGCCTTTGCAAATATCGACATTGACGCCATCAAAGTGCTGTTTGAACGGCTGTCAAAGCTGCGGCTTTAGATTTCAATGATAAACACTGGTTGGCATTCGGCCAAACCTGACCTAAAACGCATATGTAACAACAAGAAACGGCGTGATCATGGCCTCTAAAACCTCTCGTACTTTTGTCTGGATTATCCTTGGCCTTGTTATGGTCGGGCTGGTCGGATTTGGCTCTAGCAACTTTGGCGGATCGACCCGTTCCATCGGTAATGTTGGCGACACGGAAATCGACACCAACCAGTATTTTCGCGAATTGCAAAACGCCCTGAACGCGCAGCGTAATCTAACTGGGCAGTCAACACCGATCGCGCTGGCCGAAGAATTCGGCCTGACCCGACAAGTTCTGGAACAGGTGATCGCCGCCACAACGCTGGACAATGAAATTGGCCGACTGGGCGTTTCCATTGGTGATGACAACCTGCGCACACAATTGATAGAAATGCCTGCGTTTCAGGGCCTTACTGGTGGCTTTTCCGCCGAAACCTATGAAAATGCATTGCGAAATGCTGGCCTGAATGCGGCTGGTTTCGAGGCTGATTTGCGTGGTGACATGTCACGCACATTATTGCAGGCGGCAATCACCCGTGGCATCGCGGTTTCGCCTGCATATACCGACACATTGTTTGGTTTTGCACGCGAGGCGCGGTCAATCACGTGGGCCAAGCTTGCGCTTTCGGCACTGGAAACGGCCCCTGACGCCCCGACAGATGCCGACCTGACCACTTATTACGAGGCCCACCCAGCCGATTACACCTTGCCACAAATCAAGCATGTATCGGTTGCGTGGATGCGCCCTGAAAACCTGTTGGACGCAATCGAAGTTGACCAAGCCGAGCTTCAGTCTGCCTATGAGGCGCGCGCAGCTGAATTTAACACTCCGGAACGGCGTCTGGTTGAACGGCTGGTTTTTGCAACAGATGCAGAGGCACAGGCGGCAACTGATGCGATCACCGCAGGCGAAACCGATTTTAATGCACTGGTTGAAGCGCGCGGTCTGGCCCTTGCCGATGTTGATCTTGGCGATGTGACTATTGGCAATCTTGGTGATGCGGGTGAAGGCGTCTTTGCCTTGGATACGCCCGGCATTGTTGGCCCCCTGCCCAGCAACCTTGGCCCAGCGATTTTCCGCATGAATGCGATTTTGGCGGCGCAAAACACCCCGCTTGCCGATGTTGAAGGTGAACTTCGCGCTGTTATTGCAGGCGATCAGGCGCGCCGTATGGTGCTTGAACACCTCACAGAACTGGACGATCTTCTTGCTGGCGGTGCCACGGTTGAAGAACTGGCCAGCGATACAGACGGCATGGAACTGGTGGCTCTGGACTGGGATGAAAACAGTACTGGCGGCCTGACGGCCTATGCCGAATTCCTGTCGGCAATTACAGCGGCGCAAGATGGCGATTTTCCTGAACTTGTGACTTTGTCGGATGGTGGCGTTTTTGCCCTGCGTCTTGACAGCACAGATGCCCCACGCCTGCAGGATATGGATGAAGTGAAAGATGCGGTAACAGCCGCTTGGACCACGCAAGAAAGCCTTGTTGCACTTGAAGCACAGGCACAGGCCATGCTGCCCAGCCTGACCGAAGGCGGCGAAAGCCTGTCATCGCTTGGCTTGGCCGAAGTCAGCGAAATTGCGCAAGGACGCAGCGCCAGCATCATTGGCGCACCGCCCCTTATGATGGTTGATGTGTTCACCATGGATCAGGGCGACTGGGCGATTTTGCCTGATGTTGATGGCGTGGTTCTGGTGCGTTTGGACCGGATCATTGCAGCGGATCACACCAGCGAAGAGGCCGTCGGCTCAAAGGCGCAGTTCAATGAACAAATGGGCCTTGAAATTGGTCGCGATATCCAAGCGGCCTTTACCCAAGCCTTGCAAGATCAGGCGGGTATCACACTGAACGAAGCGGTGATCACCGCCGTTCACCGGCAATTCCCATAGGCCAATTCCATAAGCGAGGCGCCCATGTCCCTGACCCCCGATTTCGCAACATTTGAGGCCGGGTGGAATGCCGGTGAAAATCAGGTGGTTTATACCCGTCTGGCCGCCGATCTGGACACGCCGGTATCGTTAATGATGAAGCTGACCGAGGCGCGCAAAGACAGTTTTATACTGGAAAGCGTCACAGGGGGCGAGGTGCGCGGGCGCTATTCGATCATCGGAATGAAACCTGATTTGATCTGGGAATGTCGGGGCACCAAGGCGCGGCTGAACCGGCAGGCGCGTTATGACAGTCAGGCGTTTGAGGACGTGAGCGATGACCCCCTGACCAGCCTGCGCGCGGTTCTGGCTGAAAGCACGATCGCGCTGCCTGATGATTTGCCTGCTGCCTCGGCCGGACTGTTTGGTTATCTGGGCTATGATATGATCCGGCTGGTGGAAAACCTGCCAAATGTGAACCCTGACCCACTAGGCCTGCCTGACGCCATTATGATGCGCCCTTCGGTGGTTGCGGTGCTGGACGGGGTCAAGGGCGAAGTCACGTTGGTCGCCCCCGCTTTTACAGGTTCAGGCCTAAGCGCGCGCGCAGCTTACGCACAAGCAGGCGAACGGGTGATGGATGCGCTGCGCGATCTGGAACGCCAAATGCCGGGCGAAAGCCGTGGCTTGGGTGCCGCGCAGGAAAGCGGTGAAATCACATCAAACTTTACCCACCAAGAATACCTGCAAGCTGTTGAAACAGCTAAAGAATACATTCGTGCCGGCGATGTTTTTCAGGTGGTCCCATCCCAGCGCTGGACGCAGGATTTCACCCTGCCGCCATTTTCATTATACCGGTCATTAAGGCGCGCCAACCCGTCGCCGTTTATGTTTTATTTCAACTTTGGTGGCTTTCAGGTCATCGGTGCCAGCCCTGAAATTCTGGTGCGGGTCTTTGGCAGTGAAGTCACAATTCGCCCGATTGCAGGCACCCGCCCACGCGGCGCCACCCCTGCTGAGGACAAGGCCCTTGAGGCCGATTTGCTGGCCGATGAAAAAGAATGCGCCGAACACCTGATGCTGCTGGATCTGGGGCGCAATGATGTGGGGCGGGTTGCCAAAATTGGCAGCGTGCATCCGACCGAAGAATTCGTGATCGAACGTTATAGCCATGTAATGCACATCACCTCGAACGTAGTTGGGGAACTAAGTGACGAACACGACGCCCTGTCGGCGCTGCTGTCGGGCCTGCCCGCAGGTACGCTTTCGGGGGCACCGAAAGTGCGCGCCATGGAAATTATTGACGAGCTGGAACCCGAAAAACGCGGTGTTTATGGCGGATCTGTCGGCTATTTCAGCGCGGG
>DAOUQO010000060.1 GCA_030625565.1 Aliiroseovarius sp.
CCCGACAACCCGATGGGCACCTGCCATGATGCAAGTGTAATGCAGAAAATGATTGATGCTGTGCCAACTGGCTGCTTGTTGGTGCTGGATGAGGCCTATCTGGAATTCGCCCCCGAAGGCATGGCACCTGCACTGGATACGACCAATGAAAACGTCATTCGCTTTCGCACCTTTTCCAAAGCACACGGCATGGCTGGCGCGCGGGTTGGATATGCGATTGCATCCGCCCCCCTGATTACCGCGTTCAATAAGGTGCGCAATCATTTCGGCATGTGCCGGATCAGCCAAGCAGGTGCTTTAGCGGCATTAAAGGACAAGGAATGGCTAGCAAAAACCGTTGCGAATGTGGCAATAGCGCGCGAACGCATTGGTGAAATTGCCCGTAAAAATGGCCTGACACCACTGCAATCTGCCACCAATTTTGTGGCTATTGATTGCGGGCGTGATGCGGGCTTTGCCAAACGTATTGTGGACGAATTAGGCAAACGGGATGTCTTTATTCGCATGCCTTTTGCTGCGCCACAAAATCGCTGCATCAGGATTTCAGCAGGTCAGCCCCACGAGCTGGATCTGTTCGCCGCAGCCCTGCCCGAAGCCCTTTCGGCAGCCCAAGCAAGTACATAGCTCCCATAAATATCGAACCTTTTACGGTCTACATACTGGTAGGTTCAGGCAAAATTTGCACAAATCCAACAATTAGGCCTTGCTGATGACTTCAGCGGCAGCATCAAGTGCGCCGCTACCATGTGGGGCATTTATTGCCTTAAGGCCCGCATCAATCGCACCAAGCATACCAAGAACCATATGCGCATTCACATGCCCCATATGGCCAATACGGAAATGCCCGTGCCAGTCAGGATCATCGGCATCCGCCATCCCCAGACTTATGCCCAGCGTCACCCCTGCCTTGGTTTCACACCAGACTCGCAGTTTGGTTGCCAGCGGGGCAGACAAATACAGCGCGGTTACTGAATGGCTGCGATGGACCGCATTTGGAACGTGAAGTCGCAAGGCACCGGCCCGCGCCCAGATATCGCAGGCGGCCCATATTGCATGCGCCAGTTTTTCGTGACGTGCCCAAGCGGCCTTGATCCCGCCTTCTTCGGCTATCATATCCAAGGCTTCGCGCAGTCCCAGCAGAAATTGCACAGGCGCGGTTCCGGCAAAATATTGGTAAAACACATTAGGGCGGGCGCGCAGGCTCCAATCCCAATAAGGGCTGAGCTGACTGATCCGTGCGCGGGCAGTTTCAGCCTTTTCGTTAAAGAAAACAAACCCTAACCCGGGGGGCAGCATCAGCCCCTTTTGGCTGGCGGCAACCATCACATCAACGCCCCACGCGTCCATTTCAAACCTGTTGCAACCAAGGGAAGCGATGCAATCAACCATCAACAGCGCCCCATGTCCGGCAGCGTCCATCACCGCGCGCAGTCCGGCAATATCATTAAGCACTGAACCGGACGTGTCCACATGCACCGCCAGCACCGCCCGAATTTCACCGGATGTATCGGCCGCCAGCATATCGCCAACGCGCTGCATATCAATCGCGACTGAATTATCAAATTCAAGAACCTGAACATCAGCCCCCAAACGCCGGGCAGTTTCAGCCCAGCCCGCACCAAAGGCCCCCCCGACCAGCGCCAACACTTTATCGCCCGGTTTTATGGTGTTTGTCAGGCTTGCCTCCCACATAGCGTGGCCATTACCGATATAGATTGCCGCCTGTTTCGTGGTGCGCGCCACGCCTTTCAGGTCGCCAATCAGGTCGGGCATCATATCAACCAGCGCGCCTTCGTAAATATTGGAGGAGGCCGCGTGCATGGCATTCAAAACCCGATCAGGCACCACCGAAGGGCCCGGTATGGCAAGATATGTGCGCCCGTTTGCAAGTGTCATGATGGCCCCCTTTTGTTATATTCCGGCGTATTGCACCGATTGGGTCAGGTCAATCCTTGCCTTCAGCTGTGGCTTGCCCATACCCTGCATCACAGGTACACCCGCAGATCACGGGCGGCAGGCGCCCAATGCTTTTGAATTTAGCGGCAGGATAGCACTAATGCTTCGAACAATTTATTCCAGGTTTCGCAGCTGGCAGGTAAATTTAAATTCATCCTTTGGCAAAGATATCTCGCGCCCGAAATCCCGCTTTATGGCCAAGGTGCATATCCACCTTGTTGATCATGCGTGGATCCGCCTGCTGTGGACCAACATGTACCGGCTTGCACCACAAGTCTGGCGTTCAAATCAACCGGGGCCTCGGCGGTTTAACTATTTGAAAAAGCTTGGGATTAGATCAATTATCAACCTGCGTGGCCCCAGCGCCTTTGCCGTATATTTGTTTGAAAAAGAGGCCTGCACCACCCACGATATCCAGCTGTATGACGCCCCGATCGGGGCGTTTCACTTAAGCGAGGCCAAAAATTATCTAGCCTTGTTTGACCTGTTTGATCGCGCCGAAAAACCGCTGCTTATCCACTGTAAATCCGGGGCGGACAGGGCCGGCATTGCTTCGGCTTTTTATATGATCGATCAGGAGGGGGCGACGGCAGAACAGGCAATGACGCAACTTTCGCTGAAATATGCGCACCGCAAAAATTCAAGGGCGGGTGTTCAGGGCCACATGTTGGCAACCTATGCCCGCGATAATCGTGAAGTGCCGATAAGCCTTCGCGCATGGATCAAAACCCGCTATGATCAAGATGCAATATCGCAAAGTTTCAAGCAAAAGCGCGGGAAATAGCCAAACGATGACCGACCACCCCACCCCAAGCATTGACTCCCACCGCCCCGGCATCATGGGCTGGCTGTGGCGTGATTATATCCGCCCCTATCGGCTGGTGCTTGGGCTTGCGGTTCTTCTAATGGCAATCGAAGGCTCGATGCTGGGCGGGCTAAGTTACCTGATCAAGCCAATGTTCGATAACGTCTTTGCCGCCGGTAATAAGGGCGCGATTTTCTGGGTTGGCATTGGCGTGGCGGGGGTATTTTCAATCCGCGCCCTAGCGGCATTTGGCCACCGCATTATGATGGTGTGGGCCGGGCAACGCATTTCGGCCCGTCTGCAATCAGGCATGGTTGCGCATATGTTAACGCTGGACAGCTCATATTTTCAGAAAAACTCACCCGGTGTGCTGATTGAACGGGTGCGCGGCGACACCGCAGCCGTTTCCAGCATCTGGGAGGTGATTTTGGCCGCGCTAGCCCGCGATTTGGTTAGCTTGGCCGCACTTTTGGCGGTGGCCATATCGGTGGATTGGCTATGGACATTAATCGCCATTGCCGCGGTGCCTTTTTTGATGATCCCGATTGGTTTTTTGCAAAAACGCGTGCGTAGCACCGCGCGCATCAGCCGCCATATTGCGGCGCAGATATCAACCCGCCTAGACGAAGCATTTCACGGCATTAACACCATTAAACTGACGGGCACCGAGGGGCGTGAAACCGCGCGCACGAAACATGAGATCGACGGCTATGCCGGCGCGCATCTGCGCAGCGCAACCGCGCAGGCCGGCATCGTGGCAATGATCGATTTAATCGCAGCCTTTGGTTTTTATGGTGTGCTGACCTATGGCGGGCTGCAAATTATCGGCGGCGAAAAGACCGTTGGCGAATTCATGAGCTTCTTCACCGCGATGGCGCTGATCTTTGACCCGCTGCGCCGTATTGGTAATGTTTCGGGCGCATGGCAGGCGGCTATGGCGTCGCTTGAACGGTTGCGCGCGGTGTTTGATGCAGCCCCGACAATCCTTTCCCCCGATGATCCTGCCGATTTACCACGCGACCTAAGCCACGCTGATATCGTGCTAAAGAACGTACAGTTTTCCTATGGTCACGCGCCGGTTTTAAACAACCTGACCTTCACCGCAGAGGCCGGAAAAACCACAGCTTTGGTCGGGCCGTCAGGGGCGGGGAAAAGTACCATTTTCAATATCTTGACCCGTATTGTTGATGCCGATGACGGCGAAGTTTCCATTGGCGGTCAGGGTGTTACCAGCTTTGCCCTGCCCGATTTACGCAGCCTGTATTCGGTGGTTTCCCAAGAAGCACTGCTGTTTGACGAAACCCTGCGCGACAATATTCTTATGGGAAAGCAGGGCGTTGATGACACCCAAATGACCCACGCCCTTGCCGCCGCGCATGTGCAGGATTTTCTGCCGCGCACCAGCGATGGGCTGGACAGCCCCGCAGGGCCGCGCGGATCAAACCTGTCGGGCGGTCAACGCCAGCGCGTGGCGATTGCACGGGCAATTTTACGCAACGCGCCGGTCTTGTTGCTGGACGAAGCCACGTCGGCGCTGGACACCAAATCCGAACGCTTTGTACAACAAGCACTGGACGAACTTAGCCACGGGCGCACAACGCTGGTCATCGCCCACCGGCTGGCAACAATTCGTGACGCCGACAAGATTGTAGTAATGGATCAGGGCCGCGTCATTGACCAAGGCAGCCACGATGAATTATTGGCGCGCGGCGGGTTGTACGCAGATTTATACCGGATGCAATTTCAGGAAAATTAAGGCTTTTTCGTATAGGTTTTGACCAACCTGTCAGGCGCAGTACCCAGAATATATCTAAGTAAAATCAATAAATTACGCGCCCCGCGCCGATACCACCCGCCATCCAGATACCGTTCGGCACCCGTTACCACCACATGATCCAGAACGGTGATTTTCCCACGTAAGGCACGCGCGATGGCGACGTCCTCCATCAATGGAATATCTTGGAAACCACCAATATTGTCATAGGTTTCACGGCTGATCAGCAGGCATTGATCGCCGTAAGGCAGGCCAAACAGGCGGGTGCGAAAATTAGCCCAGCCAGCCACAAAACGCGCGTTGAAACCATGGGCACGAAAGGCAAGGCGAAAGACGCCAGCATTGCCATTATTGATCGACATATGCAGGCCAACAGGCGCGCTCCAGCCGGGGCTAAGCCAGCTGTCGGCATGGATGAACAACAGCCAGTCGCCTTGGGCTGCATCCGCGCCGCGCGCCAATTGGCCGCCCCGTCCGGTGGCTCCGGTGATGAATGTCGCCCCCGCATCTTCGGCTATCACGCGGGTGCCGTCGGTGGACCCGCCATCAGACACGATCAATTCGCGCACCAAACCGGCCTCGAGTCCCGGCATCAGGGCCGCAAGCGTGCCGGTCAGATCGCCCCCTGCATTCAGGGTCGGGATAATTATTGAAAGCGGCGCGCGCATAAGCATCTTTCATCCAGTAAATTCCCCCCTATATTAGACCGTGAAGGCGAAGGGGAAAACCATGGACAGAACAATTCTTGAAATAAGGGGCGCAGACCGCGCAACATTCCTGCAAGGGCTGGTCACAAACGATGTGCGCCGCCTGTCGGAAGGGCCTATCTACGCCGCGATTCTGACCCCTCAGGGGAAATATTTGGCGGATTTTTTCCTTACTGAGCAAGGGGATGCAATACTTATTGATGTAAAGTCAGATAGGGCTGCCGCCCTTGCCCAACGCCTGAACATGTACAAACTGCGCGCAGATGTTGTGATCAGTGAAAGCGCCCTGATCGTTAGTCGTGGCCTAGGCGCCCCGCCCGAAAGGGCAATTAACGACCCGCGCCATCCGGCCCTTGGCTGGCGGCTTTACAGCGAAACCGCCCTGCCCGACGATGTTGACTGGAACGCCATTCGCGTGGCCCACATGATTCCCGAAACCGGAATTGAGCTGACCCCAGACACCTATATCCTTGAGGCTGATTTTGAACGCCTGAACGGGGCGGATTTTCGCAAAGGCTGCTATGTCGGTCAAGAAGTGACGGCCCGAATGAAACACAAAACCGAACTGAAAAAGGGGCTGGTTACAGTTGCAATCGATGGCCAAGCCGCAGCCGGCACAGCAATCACCGCAGATGGAAAACCGGCTGGCACATTATTCACCCAATCCGGCAATCAAGCGATTGCATATTTGCGATTTAACCGCGCACGCGCCATTATGCAGGCGCATGATGCACGCATTACATGGGTGGGCAAGCAAAGCGATTAATTTAACAAAAGGAATTTCAGCATGCGTCTTGTTCGAAATATTCCCGACCAGTTAGTCATTGCCTACCGGCCTTGGGGCTGGGCGTTATTCACCGGCGGGCTGGGGGCAATTTTGATTTTCACCACCATATCCGAACTGGGCCAAGGCAACATTCAGGGGATTGTTTATCTGCTGCCTGTCGCGCTGATGGTCGGGTTTGCCTATATCGGGGTGCGTCCGGTGCGGGTGATTTTTGACGCGCCGTCAAAATCAGTTGAAATCATTGAGACCACGCTGATTTCGCGCGCCCGCGTGACCTTTGGGCTGGATGAAATATCCAAGGCGGTGACGATAACCCAAAAGACGCCCAAAAACCTGACCCAAACCCAGCTGCAATTAGTCATCCCCGAAGGCGAAAGCGCGGGGCGACGTGCCATTACCGGATTTTCAGAAACCCAAGATTACGCTTATATTGCTAAGCTGATTAACGCTTGGCTTGACTCTGTACGCGCGCGGGCCTAAACGCATTTTAAATCCGGAAGCAGTCAAACTTCCGGTCCTGACACGCGTCAGGATCGCCCCCCGTCAGCGAGGTTTCGCCCACGGGGGCGTTTGGCGTTAGCGCGGGGCCATTACTGGTCTGGCATAGGAAACCGGTAAAGGAGATCTGCATATGTTCGAAAGCCTATCAGACCGCCTATCCGGTGTTTTTGACCGGTTAACCAAGCAAGGTGCCTTGTCCGAGGACGACGTCAAAACTGCGCTTCGCGAGGTCCGTGTGGCTTTGCTTGAGGCCGATGTTTCCCTGCCAGTCGCGCGCGATTTCATCAAGAATGTGCAAGAACAGGCCACCGGCCACGCGGTTACAAAATCTGTGACCCCTGGCCAGCAAGTGGTGAAAATCGTTCACGACGCGCTGGTCGAAATGCTAACTGGCGAAGGCGAGCCGGGTGCTTTAAAAATCGACAACCCGCCCGCACCGATCCTGATGGTTGGCCTGCAAGGTGGCGGTAAAACCACCACGACTGCGAAACTGGCCAAACGCCTGACCGAACGCGACGGCAAACGCGTTTTGATGGCGTCACTTGATATTTACCGCCCTGCGGCGATGGAACAACTTGCAGTACTTGGTCAGCAAATTGGCGTGGATACCCTGCCGATTGTTGCCGGACAAAAACCCGTTGATATCGCCAAGCGCGCCAAACAACAGGCCACTATGGGCGGCTATGACGTCTATATGCTGGATACTGCTGGCCGTTTGCATATCGATGAAACCCTGATGCAAGAGGTCGAAGATGTATCGCGCATTGCTGATCCGCGCGAAACCCTGCTGGTGGTTGATGGGCTGACCGGTCAGGTTGCCGTCGAAGTTGCCCAAGAATTTGACGCCAAAATCGGCATTTCCGGCGTGGTCCTGACCCGCATGGATGGCGACGGGCGCGGCGGCGCGGCCCTGTCAATGCGCGCTGTTACCGGCAAGCCGATCAAATTTGTTGGTGTTGGCGAAAAGATGGACGCGCTTGAGACATTCGAGCCTGACCGCATCGCGGGCCGTATTTTGGGCATGGGTGACATCGTCAGCCTTGTTGAAAAAGCCCAGGAAACCATCGAGGCCGCGCAAGCCGAACGCATGATGCGCCGTTTTCAAAAAGGTATGTTCAATATGAACGACCTGAAAATGCAGCTGGAACAAATGATCAAAATGGGCGGCATGGAAGGCATCATGGGAATGATGCCGGGCATGGGCAAAATGTCAAAACAGATGTCAGGTGCGGGCCTTGACGACAAAATGCTGAAACGCCAAATCGCGCTTATTCAATCCATGACCAAACGCGAACGCGCCAATCCCGGCCTGTTGCAGGCCAGCCGCAAAAAGCGCATTGCGCGTGGTGCTGGCATGGAAGTTAGCGAGCTGAATAAGCTGCTGAAAATGCAGCGCCAGATGGGCGACATGATGAAAAAGATGGGCAAAATGGGCAAAGGAAAAATGCTCAAACAA
The DNA here is from genome assembly GCA_030625565.1 of Aliiroseovarius sp. Classification (GTDB taxonomy): domain Bacteria; phylum Pseudomonadota; class Alphaproteobacteria; order Rhodobacterales; family Rhodobacteraceae; genus JAAEUB01. The sequence goes on from DAOUQO010000060.1 coordinate 7,987, forward strand.
GCCATGGGTGGCATGTTCGGCGGCAAAGGTGGAATGCCCGATATGAACGACCCTGCCGCCATGGAAGCAGCCGCCAAGCAAATGGGCGCACAAATGCCCGGCGGTATCGGTGGAATAGGTGGTGCAGGCTTGCCTTCCGGCCTATCCGGTTTTGGAAAGAAGAAGTGACCATGACCGATACCACTTTCACAATTCCAACATTGCAGACCGATCGTTTGATCCTTCGGGCCCATAAAGTTGAAGATATCGAACATGAGGTCGAATTTTTCAAATCTGACCGCTCCCACCTTTCTGGTGGTCCGTTAACCCGCGAAGGTGCTTTTCGCGCGGTCATGGGATTCCTTGGCCATTGGGCATTGCGCGGATACGGCTTCTGGGCGGTTGAGGAAAAAGCCACGGGGAAATATGTTGGCCGCGTCGGTCTTTGGTTCCCCGCGGGCTGGCCAGAAAAAGAAATCGGCTGGTCCCTTATGAACGGTGCCGAAGGCAAGGGTTTTGCCTATGAGGCCGCAATAGCGGCACGCGCCTATGCCTATGAAACCCTTGGTTGGAAAACTGCAGTTTCGATGATTTTGCATGGCAATACCCGCTCGGTTGCCTTGGCCGAAAAAATGGGGGCGACGCTTGACAGTGATTTTGAACATGAACGTTTTGGTCCCTGCCATATTTATCGCCACCTAAGTCCGGAGGCCACATTATGACCGACCCCGTCGCCCAAGCCGCAAAGGTTTTAAAAGACCACCGCGAGTCAATCGACCGCCTTGACGCAATCCTTGTTTATACGTTGGGCGAACGCTTTAAGCACACGCAAGCCGTGGGCGTTTTAAAGGCAGAACATGACCTGCCCGCGTCGGACCCGACCCGCGAAGCCACACAAATTGCACGACTTGAGGATTTGGCGAACCGCGCCAGCCTTGACCCCGAATTCGCCCGTAAGTTTCTGAATTTTGTCATTCAGGAAGTTATCCAACATCATCACCAACATCAAAACTAAGGGTCACAAGCCCTTAAAAATAAACATGAATTAGGAGAATACATCATGGCTATGAAAATCCGGCTCGCCCGTGGCGGCTCAAAGAAACGTCCCTTTTATCGCATCGTTGCTGCCGACAGCCGCATGCCACGCGATGGCCGTTTCATCGAAAAACTGGGCACATATAACCCGTTGCTGCCAAAAGACAGTGAAGAACGCGTGAAAATGGACGTTGATGCGATTAAAGCATGGATGGACAAAGGCGCGAAACCAACAGATCGCGTATCGCGCATGTTGGAAGCGGCTGGCGTACTGCCCAAGAAAGATCGCGCAAACCCTAAAAAGGGTACGCCGGGTGAAAAAGCCGTTCAGCGCGCTGAAGATAAAGCAGAAAAAGCAGCTGCCGCCGCTGAAGCCCCTGCAGAAGAAGCTTCGGCAGAATAAGCCGTCGCAACGCCCGTTCAGGGCTGATATGATAATAGGGCGCGGGGTCAAATTGGCCTTGCGCCCTACTGCCTTTGTCAAAGCAAGAAAGGGAAAAACCCATGAGCCACGACCGGATCTGCGTTGGTGCCTTTGTCGGTGCCTTTGGTGTCCATGGTGAGGTGCGGCTGAAAAGCTTCTGTGCCACGCCCGAGGCAATCGAGGATTATCAGCCTCTTGTCGCAGAGGATGGCGCGCAAAGCTTTGAAATTAAACTGATAAAACCGGTTCGAAATGGGTTTTCCGCACAGGTTTCCGGGGTATCGACCAAAGAACAGGCCGATGCACTGAACGGTATCAGGTTGTATGCGGATCGCACCGCCCTACCTTCGTTGCCAGATGATGAATTTTACCATACAGACCTGATTGGCCTGCAAGTTCTGGACGCTGGCGGCACAGTTCTGGGCAAGGTCACCAATGTTGCCAACCACGGTGCAGGGGATTTTCTTGAAATCGCCAGCGAAGGGCTGAAAAATCCGGCCCTGCTGCCCTTCACCCACATTGCAGTTCCGACGGTTGATTTAAAATCTGGCCGGATAATTGTGGACCTTCCTGACGGGGTTTTCCCTGAATGACACAGGTCATCGTGCATGCGGGATACCACAAAACAGGCACAACCAGTCTTCAGGATTTTTTATTTACAAACAGACGGTTACTAGATTCATATCTACAATATTATGGTAAATCCGCGTTTCAGAATGCCGGTGCAATGGCACGCGTTTACGCCCAGCGGCCTTTCCCTTGGCAACTGGGAAAATTTCGAAAAACCTTCCGGAATTTTCTGCAATCTGTACCCGAAGGCGGCACTATATTTTTATCGCGCGAGACTTTTTCAGGCGGCATGCCGGGGCATCGGCGCATTGGCGGTGCGCTGATGACATCGTATTTTCGCCCCGCCTTAAAGCTTGCCCAAGTGATCATTGCCGAACTACGGCGCAGGTTTGGCAAAAATGTTGGTATCACCTTTTTCTATACAACCCGCGAACGTGAAAGCTGGATTCGGTCGGTTCATGGTCACCTGTTGCGTTCAATCAGAATGACCGATGATTTTGATATGTTTCGCGCGCGTTTTCCAGCCCTTGCCAGCCCCGTTGAAGAAGCCCGTAAAATGCGTGTGGCCCTTGCGCCAATACCAGTAATAACCGCCGCACTTGAAGATTACGCCAACCACCGCGAAGGTCCGGCAGCCGCGGTGCTTGACCTGTTGGATATTGATGAAGATATCCGTGACCGGTTTGCCCCCGCAACACGTGAAAATACTGGGCAGGAAAATGGCCTGCGCGCAGAATTTTTGCTGTTGAACCGTCAAGGCTTAAGCCGAAAAAATGCTAAATTAGCCAAGGCCGATTTGATTTTGAAGGACCAGAATAATGCCTGAAAAACCCAAAAGCCACGGACGCCTGAAAACAACGGCGACCCTAAAGCCCCGCGCCTTACTGCAAGACAAACCCGAACTTGTCGGCGCATGGGAGGCACGCATTATAACCTTGTTTCCGCAGGCTTTTCCTGGTGTTCTGGGCGAAAGTCTGACTGGAAAAGCATTACAGGACGGGCTGTGGCGGCTGGGCCTGATTGATCTGCGTCCCTTCGGTGAAGGCAAACACCGCAATGTTGATGACACCCCCGCCGGTGGCGGCGCGGGCATGGTTTTGCGCGCTGATGTTTTAGGGCGCGCGCTGGACGTTGCGGCCGAAGGCGTGCCAACTGACCGCGCCCGTTGGCCCATCGTTTATTTATCGCCACGCGGCCGCCCCATGCAGCAGACTGACGCGCAACGCTTTGCCAAAGCTGACGGAATCACCTTGTTATGTGGCCGCTTTGAGGGCGTCGATGAACGCGTGCTGGAAGAATACGGGATCGAAGAGGTTTCTTTGGGTGATTTCATCCTTACCGGAGGCGAAATTGCCGCGCAGGCCTTGATTGATGCAACTGTGCGTCTGATCCCGAATGTGTTGGGAAATCAGGCCTCTACCGAAGAGGAATCGTTTTCCAACGGTCTGCTTGAACACCCGCAATACACCCGCCCCGCAACATGGAAGGGGCGCGATATTCCACCGATTTTGCGGTCAGGAAACCACGCGGAAATGGAACGCTGGCGCAAACAGCAATCGCTGGATTTAACCCGTGCCCGCCGCCCGGATTTATGGCGCGCCTACTGCAAGGCACACGGACTGGACCCTGAGCAGGGTTAACAACGCCTAAAGATCAGCAATATAAGGGCTGTCGGGCAAGAAAACCCTTGCCCAAAGGCACGTTTTGGCCCTATATCACGCGAGTTCGGGAATCGGGTCTTGCCCGCCCCCGCACGCGTTGCTGCCAAGGCTGGTCCAAATTTCGGGTTTCTTCTGCCCATTAAAACCGGATCACATAGGTCAAATCAGCAACAAAATAAGGAAATGACGGCCTAACCTCTGGCGGGCATATCGTAATGATCTGAACCCGAATGAAGACCAAGAGCTCTGAGGACGCACCAACTTCGCGGATCAACCGTGAGCATATATAAGGAGCGTCAGATGGACCTGATCGCACAAATAGAGGCAGAACAAATTGCCTCGCTCGGGAAAGATATTCCTGATTTCAAACCGGGTGATAGCATCCGCGTCGGCTTTAAAGTGACCGA
>DAOUQO010000077.1 GCA_030625565.1 Aliiroseovarius sp.
TTGTGCAATTGCGCACAGCTAAACTGACAAAATACAACCTCTCTGGGGCGACAATAAATCTGCCGGACGGCCACAAAATTCTAGTGCCTGGGCAGGTCGAAGACGATGCTTCTATCCAACTTGGCTGTAGCAAAGTGCAAACAAATATCGGGCTACTTCAAGCCGTTAGGCATGAAAATCCGGATGCAATTATCATCTATAAACCGCACCCAGATGTCGAGGCGGGCCTACGCCAAGGCGCAATCGACGCCAGCGATATTGCCGATATCATTGCCGACAAAGCCGACCCGCTAGCCCTGATCGCGGCGGTCGATGAGGTTTGGACCATGACATCCCTTTTGGGGTTTGAAGCCCTTATGCGCGGGGGCAAAGTCACCACCTTGGGCGCGCCGTTTTACGCCGGATGGGGCCTGACGCGCGATCTGGGCGATGTGCCCAAACGCCGCGTGGCGCGGCCATCATTGGCCGCTTTGGTACACGCAACGCTGATTGATTATCCACGCTATTATGACCCGCTGACCAAGCTGCCCTGCCCCGTCGAGGTTGTCGTTGACCGCCTGCAATCAAATGCCTTGCCCCAAGGTGGCCCCGCGAATAAAGCCCTGTCAAAACTGCAAGGCCTATTGGCCAGCTACGCCCATATGTGGCGATAGAAAAGGGCGGCAAAGCTTACGCCCTGCCGCCCCTAATTTACTAATTATTCTTGACCTTTAATCGTCGTCCATATCGCCCGGATGCAGCTCGCTTACGAACTTGTCGAAATCATCTGCGGCTTGGAAGTTCTTGTAAACACTTGCAAAACGCACGTAAGCCACGGTGTCGATCCGAGCCAGACTTTCCATGACTATCTCACCGATAGCACCGGTTTTGATATCGGTTTCACCCATACTTTCCAGTCGGCGCACGATGCCTGAAATCATCTGGTCGATGCGTTCGGGTTCAATCGGGCGTTTTTGCATGGAGATCCGAATGGAGCGTTCCAGCTTGTCGCGATCAAATTCTTCACGTCTTCCGTTGGTTTTTATCACCACCAAATCGCGCAGCTGCACGCGTTCATATGTTGTGAACCGCCCACCGCAAGCCGGACAAAAACGGCGTCGCCGAATTGCCGCGTGATCTTCGGCGGGTCGTGAATCTTTAACCTGTGTATCTATATTTCCGCAAAACGGACAGCGCATACCGCACCCCTTCTTCTCGTGTCACCTCGTGATATGGGTCTATCGCCCAGTTATCCACAGGCACTATAGGCTAGCCGCTAGGCTTTGGGTAGAGGGGAAATTGGCATACTAGATGTATAAGGGCGAACCCGTGATCAAAAAGACCCGCACCTATTGCTGGCACGCCTGCCAGCGCTGGTCAAACCCCGTCCAGCACAGGCCAGCATCTTGTTTTGCCTCACTAAAAATCTGGCTCCAGTCAAAATGCACCGATCCCTTATCACAGTTCAAAGCGGCCAGTTCTTTTTCAGCCTCGCCAGCCCTGTAATTTTCATACACCTCGATATAGCCCCAAAGCCTGTGCTGAATGCTCTCGTTTTCGTCGTCTGGATAAATACGGGTTTCGCCTGCACTGACGACATAAGCGATGTTATCCACATAAAACGTCATGGCCTCCCAAATCGAACTGATACCGGGCCACGGCATGTAATCAATGTCTGAAATCGGAACCGAAAGCGCCAATTGGGGCGGCGCGCCAACCCGGCCAAACGCATAGGTAACATCCGTGCCTTCAAGGCAAACCGCGACTGCCTTGGTGCCATTTTCAAAGGTGCATGACATAAAGGTTTCTTCGGGCGAAGCGCATTCGCCAAAAGCTGGAAAAGCAAGAAAGCTGAAACCAACTGATATTAAAAATTTTCGCATGATGGCTCCGTAAGCTTTAATAAAGCAATATATACTGGAATTGGTGTTTGATAACAACAATTTAGTGCCTACAGTTTAGGACTGGCCAAGCAGCGCACCAAATTGCGGCAGGCGATCAGGGATACCAGCCAGACGCAGCATATGCCAAGCCAGCGCCTGATTACTGGAAATCACCGGCAAACCAGTCATTTCCTCAATCTCGGGGATGACACGAAGACAACGAAGGTTGGTGCATGAAATAACAATCGCATCACAAGGTGCAGTTTTGGCAACCTGAAGCGCCGCCGCTTTGATCGATGCTTGGGATATGCGTGCAACAACCGGATCAGAACCTTCCTCAAAAGAGCCAAATGCAGCGATTTCATATCCCGAAATTTCCAGCTTTTCGCGCATTTTCAGCGATACTTCGGGCAAATATGGCGTGATAAAGCCAAGGCGGTGCACATTCAGCGCGCGCCCGGCCGCGATGATGGCATCCAGTGGGTTCGTGACCTTAGCATTAGGAAAAACGGTTTGGATGGCGCGCGCGACATTTTTAGATCCGATCACGGTTGAAGCAGACGTGCAGCCATACCCGATCACATCAAAATCAAGCGATCTTGGAAGCAACTTGGCCGAGGTTGGCAGATCGGCCTCCATCTGGGCCAATGTATCGGGCCGGATTTCAGGCACCATCGCAATGCGGCTATGATAAAGCGCCACGCCTTCCATATCCATGATTTTGTTAAGCTCTGGCTCTAAGGTTTCGTCGGTTGCAAGAACGATCACACCCATTGTCGCACGGGTGCCGATGCCTTCATCTGTTATGAATTTCAGTTTCATCACGGCTCCTTAAAGTATGGGTAATTGGGGTGCAGCGCGTTTTGACAGCAATTTCGCGCCATCGCTTTGCACAAGGATGTTTTCCTCATGTACCATGATCCGGCCATCGCCATATCCAAGCGAAGGCTCTAGCGTCAGGACCATGTTTTCCTTGATAATCGTATCATCAAATGCGGCGTGGGATGGCCATTCAGTTAACTGCATACCCAGCCCATGGCCAAGGCGGCCAACGTCACCACCCTGATTATCCATCGTGGAAATCACATTTTGCATGGTCTGGAATACTTCGCTGCACATCACACCGGGGCGCGCGGCCTCGATCCCCGCTTGGGTGGCGCGCCACAATACATCATACGCCCTGCGCGATGCATCATCAGCGTGGCCAATGGCAAAGTTGCGATCAAAATCGCAAAAATACCCATCCCATGTTACACCGGTATCTAGCATGAAAATATCACCACCCGCCAATGGCCGCCTTGAGGGTGGGGAAATCACGTCAAAATACCCACCTTGATCTGCACCCCCGACCAAATAAGGAATATCATCAGCGCCTTGTGACAGGGCTTCGCGCCGGAACGATCTGAACAAATCTTCAAATGCCTGCCCTTCCCTTGCGATATTTGGCACTTGGTCAAAGGTACGCGAGGCAATGGCGCAGATATGGGTAATCTTTTCGATCTCGGCAGCTGATTTGATCATGCGCAAACTACGGATAATGCCTGTCGCATCCGCAATCTTCAGCCCCGGCAGTCTGGCCATCAAGCGTTCGTAATCGCCAAGCGGCATGCGCAACGAGGTTTCGTGCCCCTTCATAATTCCAATGGTATCGCCACGTGCTGCTATTGGCCCCAAAAGCGCAGCCAGTAATGTCAGGCCATCATCGGCAGGCGCAGGCGCGCTCCATGTGCGGATGTCATCAAGCCAAGTGGCGCGCATCAGGTTCGCGCCAATTTCAGGTATCACAGCGATCGGCTTGCCCTGCGCTGGAACGAATAAAAACCATGGCCGTGTCGGGCTTTGCCAAAACAGCGTGTGAAAGCCGCTGAAATAGCGCACTTCCGGCTCGCTCATCAATAACATGCCCGCGATATTTTGCGTGGCCATAAGCCGCTGAGCCCGCTTGGTGCGTGCAGAAAATTCCGTCTCTTGAAAGCCGCGTACGGGAATATCAGACACCGTCAGATCCCTTCATAATAGCGGCGAAAATGGCGGCGTCTGTCACACCTTCTGAGCCGATAATCAAGATGCGAGATGTGGCATCCAGCCCCAGGTTTTTCCACAAAACATCAGAACTTCGCGCCGCGATCAATGCGGCCAGCCCGGCAACGGCGCTTTCTCCGGCCTCAATCGCAGGGTCTCCAAATTCAGCATTTGCAAGCAAACGTATCGTTGGTGCAACTATGCTTTCCGGGATGGTCAGAAAATCCGTGGCCTCTTGGCTAAGAATTTCCCAGGCCATACCCGAAGGCTCACCACAAGACAGGCCCGCCATTATTGTTTCTTCAACCACCGAAACATTGGTTGCTTGGCCATTCTTGGCGCTTTCAAAAAGGCAGGCAGCCAGTTCTGGCTCGACAATAACAACACGCGGCGCATCCGGACCGTAATGTTGGCGCAACCCTGCCGCAACCGAGGCCGCAAGCCCCCCCACGCCCCCCTGCAGAAAAACATGCGTTGGCGCGCGCTCCAGCACATCAGAAATCTCACGCGTCATAACGCCATATCCGGCCATTACATCCCTTGGAGGTTCGCTATATCCCGGCCACGAAGTATCAGACACAACGAACCAGCCGTTTTCATTAGCATCATTTTTGGTTTGCAAAACGGATGCATCATAATCGCCCGAAATTCGAATAACTTCAGCCCCTAAATCGCGCATGGCTTGCGCGCGGGCTTGGCTGACTTGGGCGTGAATATAGATGCGGCAAGGCGCGCCAAATCGCTGACACCCCCAGGCAAGGGAACGCCCATGATTGCCATCGGTTGCAGAAACCAGCGTGATCTGGGCGCAAGCGTCGCGGTATAGACCATTGCGAATATCTTCCAGCGCCACATCGTGGCCCAGCCGCTTTTCCAGCTCGCGTTGCAGCACGCGCATCGCTGCGTAAGAGCCGCCAAGCGCCTTAAAGCTGCCCAGCCCGAAACGGGGGCCTTCATGTTTGTAATCAATCCGCCCAACACCAAGCTGATTTGCAAGTCCCACCAAGTTAACCAGCGGCGTCGCGCAATAGCCATCCCAAGCCGAAATTTCTGCGCAGGCATTTGCGAAATCCTGCGCACTTACAACCTGATAGGCAGCTTGGCCGTAGGAAGGCATTTTGGCTTCATGGCTAATCTTGGCCGCTGCAAATTCATCGTGCATTCAGTGTCCTTTTCAGTGGTGCTCAGGTGAAAACATGTGCGCCCTCGGGCAACATTCCCCAAAAGAATACGGGCAAAATACGATGTTTGAATGCTTTTTCGGAAAAATATCGAAGAAATTAATTGCAAATCACTTGGGTTGCGACGAAATTCATACCATGAATGAAAAAGACATCGAAATTCTTCGTTTGGTTCAATCAAACGCGCGCCTCACGGCTGAAGCTATCAGCCAGGATGTTGGCTTATCCCCTGCAGCCGTGCAAAAGCGGCTGAAAAAGCTGCGTGAAACAGGCGTAATTGAACGCGAGATTGCGGTTTTGTCACCGGCCAAACTTGGCCGCGAAATGACAATTATAGTTGAGGTTAAGCTTGAACGTGAAAACCGGGCGCAGCTTGATGCTTTCAAACGAAAGATGCGCAATACTCACAGCGTTCAGCAATGCTATTATACAACCGGTGAAGCCGATTTTCTGATGATCCTAATCGTGGGGGACATTAAGGAATATGAGGCTTTCACCCAAATGCATTTCTTTGATGAAGCCAACATTTGCCACTTCAAAACCTCAGTTGTTATGGACCGGGTAAAGGCATCTCTGGATGTTTTATAGAAAATTAATATTCGTTGCCGTCGCATCCCAAGGGCCTTTGTAACAACTATAGAATAGAGCTTTCAAATGCATTGAGCATGAATTTATTCGTGCTTCGGAAATTGCCAAAGCCGTTCGATAAACGGGTTATCCATACCCGGCAGTGAGCGAACGGTTCTTTTGTTTCGTCATTGTTGAGCGTCTTTCTCACAAGTCGATCAACCTTAAACATTGGCCCTAATTTCCGCGACCGCCTCAGACAGTTACGTTCCGCAGTTTTCAATACGATGAAATATTGGCTTACGCGCAATCACCCAACTAGCCTATGTAAAACCCATATTGCATAGGCACATGCGCTTTTACGTCCACTCCCAATTCAAGGGCTGCATTCATGGCCCAATAGGGATCCCGCATCAATTTCCGGCCCAATAAAACCATATCTGCCGTACCCGATGCAATGATTTCTTCGGCTTGTTTCGCCTTGGTTATCAAGCCAACAGCCATGGTTGCAATTTCGGCTTCGGCGCGCAATTGCCCCGCCAGCCCAACTTGATCGGCCGTGCGTGACCCGATTGAGGCGCGCGCCTTGGGGTTTGCCCCACCGCCCGAACAATCAACGAAATCAACACCGCGTTCTTTCAGCCATTTTGCCATTTGAATGTTATCTTGGATGGTCAGCCCACCTTCGATCCAATCAGCCACCGAAAGGCGCACTGCAAGCGGCAGGTTTTCAGGCCACACAGCGCGCACAGCTTCCACAGTTTCCAGCATCATTCTGGCACGCCCACGTAAATCACCGCCATATTCATCATCGCGTTTATTAACCAAAGACGTGAAAAAACTGTGCAGCAAATATCCGTGCGCCCCGTGGATTTCCAAAAACTTATAGCCTGCCGCCAATGCCCGCTTGGCTGCGGCCACGAATAATTCTTGCATCTCGGAAATATCAGCCACCGACATTTGGGCCGGTGTTTTCCACAGCCGCGTGCCATCATTATCAAAGGCAACATCACCGGGGCCAATAACCGGCCAGCCGCCTTCGTCATTTTTCAGGTGCGCGCCACCATTCCAAGGGGCCGCCGCCGAGCCTTTGCGCCCAGAATGGCCAATTTGCACGCCCGCAACTGCGCCCTGATCGCTAATAAAGCGATTAACCTTAGCTGCGGCTTCAGCCTGCTCATCATTCCATAACCCAATGCAGTTCGGGGTAATTCGCCCGTCAGCACGTACCGCAGTTGCCTCGGCAATTATCAACCCAGCGCCCCCAACTGCGCGAGAACCAAGGTGCACTTTATGCCAATCGTTCATCACCCCGTCCGTCGCTGAATATTGGCACATAGGCGCCATACCAATGCGGTTGCGAAAGGTTACATCTTTGATTTTAAGCGGCGTGAATAGGTGCGACATCGGGAATTCCCTTTGGTTGGTTTTCTAGTGGAAACCTATGCTCTACGGTAAGGCCTGTTCAAGCAGGTTTTAATACATGCGGGGGACATGCAAGCGACATTAGTGAATGTGCCCCGAATTACCTATCGCACCTCTGCAAACGAAAACTTGGGACAACGGCCCCTTGCGGATGGCTGCAACCACGCTAAGTTACAGACCTAATCAGGAGAGACATGATGCAAAAGCCAGTGCGATGGGGAATTTTAGGGGCAGCCAAGTTTGCCCGCGAATTCATGGGGCCAGCTATTCATGCGGCTAAAGGCGCGCAGCTGGTGGCGCTGGCCACCTCTAGCCCTGAAAAAGCAAAGCCCTTTCAGGCGTTTTGCCCTGATCTAACGGTCTATGATGATTATGACGCGCTATTGGCCGATCCCAGCATCGATGCGGTTTATGTGCCCCTGCCCAACCACCTGCATGTTGAATGGAGCCTGAAGGCGATGGCCGCAGGCAAGCATGTTTTGTGTGAAAAGCCGATGACAATGCAGGCCGATGAATTTGACCAACTGATCGCCAAACGTGATGAAACCGGCCTGCTGGCCGCCGAGGCCTATATGATCGTGCACCATCCGCAATGGCAAATGGTAAAGCGGCTGATCGATGAGGGTGCGATTGGAAAACTGGCACATGTCAGCGGAATCTTTTCATATGACAATCGCGAAGATACCGGCAATATCCGCAATCGCGCCGACACTGGCGGCGGCGGCCTGCGTGATATTGGCGTTTATGTGTTTGGCGCGGCGCGTTATGTTACGGGTCAGGAACCCAAGACGATATCGGCCAGTATCCAGTGGGATAATGGCGTCGATGCCCTGACCGAAATTCAGGCGCAGTTCCCCGAATTTTCCTATTCGGCCTATGTCAGCATCCGGATGCACCCCTATCAAGAAATGGTTTTTCATGGCGAAACCGGACTAATCCGCCTTACGGCCCCCTTCAACGCGCGTTCCTTTGGCGAGGCTCGGGTCGAGCTGCACCGCGAAGGGCTTGAGGTGCAAGTGACCCGTTTTCCGGCGGATGATCAGTACAAACTGCAAGTCGAGGCCTTTGGCCGGTCGGTACGCGATGGGGTGCAATACCCCTGCCCGCTTGAGTTTTCGCGCGGCACGCAAGAAATGATCGATACAATATTCAATGTGGCGACCTCGGCCTGAAAGGCTCCGGAAAATTTGGGCAGTATGCGACTGGACCTGTACCGCTTGCCTGACGTCAGCGCCTATGGGCCTAAATAGCGCCATTTTCTGCGGCAATGCTTCGGGCTCATCGTAACCACCAAGGAGTGGAACATAAGCAGACAAATGGCGTCGAGCGTCGATCGCCAGAAAAGCCAGAAAAGCCAGAAAAGATAGCCAAATTTTGTTCGCGACTTGTAAAATATGGCGGAATTTATCGTATGCTCTTGGTAAAGTTTTGATACCGGCACATCGGTCTCAGCCTGCTTCAATGCCCCTCTCAGTGATTATTCCAATCACCTGCCGGACAACGCATGATCTGTGCGTCGCGATGTTGTGTCCCTTTATAAAAATCCCTCGGATTATTATGCCGAGAAAATTCCACTTGTGAACGCCACCAGTTTTTTGGGGGGGGATTACCACCCCAGCTTGCAGCGGAATGCAAAGTGCAAACTGAACCCCGCAATAACAAGGCCCCCGCAGTAATGCAGGGGCCTGTATAATTTCGATACCTAAATAGTTTAGGTAACAGTTAAGCCAAATGGATGGCTTTACCCGATAAATATGAAATCACTGGCATCAAGGCCGCTGCTGATACCCTCAAGAACAAATGATCCGGTGCCGTAATCCACTGTGGCATCACCGCCAGCATAGGAAATGCTTAGCCCGGCAAAATCCAGCCCGGTGCCATTAAGGCGGACGATATCATCGGCGCGGCTGAAATCAGTGACAACATCATCGCCAGAAGACGCCGTAAAGACAAATATGTCGTTACCGGCCCCGCCAGTCATCGTGTCATTGCCCCCACCGCCATTCATCCTGTCATTACCAAAGCCGCCAAACATGATATCGCTACCGGCGCCGCCATTCATTACGTCATAGCCACCCTGGCCAAACAGCCTGTCATTGCCGCCACCGCCATACAGAAAATCACGGTGCACACCACCACGCATTACGTCATTACCAGCACCGCCAAACATGGTATCTCTACCGGCGCCGCCATTCATTACGTCATGGCCACCCTGGCCAAACAGCCGGTCATTGCCACCACTGCCATACATAAAATCACGGTGCGCACCGCCACGCATCACGTCAAGACCGGAACCGCCAAACATGGTATCCCTACCGGCGCCGCCATACATGGTATCACTACCGCCACCGCCACGCATCACGTCATTACCGCCACCGCCACGCATGGTGTCACCCCCGGTGCCACCACTAAGGGTATCTATGCCAGCACCACCCAACAGTGTGTCATCACCGGCACCACCACCTATGGTGTCATCACCAATGCCACCGTTCAAGATATCAGCAAGATCAGAACCCACGATAGTATCGTGTTCCGTCACCGTAACGCCCGGAAGTGACAAGAATGAGATATCGACACCCGCAGCAAAGGGGCCTGACGTGACATCATAACTAAAGCCTGTCATGGTATTACTGAAAGCCATAACCTCTGCAATAGTGGTTAGTGCTGGAAGAATATCCCCACCCAGATAGAAAAGGCCTTCGAAATAACCTCCGGCGTCATTCGGCATCGAAGCGGCCAATACATAGGTTACATTCCCCGATCCCCACTGGATTTCAACAACACCTAGGCCATCCTCAGAGGCTGGGGATAGGTCAAGAATATCCCCGCCCAAGCTGAATCCATAATAGCCAGAGGTTATTTCGGGATAAACATCACCGAACCCATCAGGAATAAGATTATAAGACAAGCTACCTATAATATCAGGAACGACAATGCTCAGTGATGTAGTTCCAACTGAGGTTAGATCAAGATCTACGTCTGCGTCCCCTGTATCTAGTGAAACCCCGGTTAATGTATATGTGGTCATAATAGTCCCTTATTTCTAAAATATTTCTAAAATTATTACCTTTAGGCCACACAGCCCTCTGGGGAAGAATTAGCGCCGAGCAGAGGTACCCTAAAAAAGGAAAGGCGACAAGCCTCATACTGAACCCATCGCGCTGTCGAGGTTGCCACCTGACCTACGCCCCTAAAATTCTTCCATTTTGATGTAGAGTCCGCCCAACAAAAGGACGGGCAAATGAAGAAGCGATTCACCGAAGAACAAATTATTGGCATCCTGAAAGAGCAAGAGTCTGGCGAACGGACAGCAGATGTTTGCCACCGTCACGGCATCTCACCGACCACCTTTTACAAATACAAATCGAAGTATGGCGGCTTGGAGGTTTCGGATGCTCG
>DAOUQO010000019.1 GCA_030625565.1 Aliiroseovarius sp.
ACCTGCAAGGCCAGCGTTGTTTCGCCGTTAAAGCGGGCAATACCGGTGCGGTCCTGAAAGGTCAGGCGGATCGTGGCAAGATCACCAAGGGTCACGACGCTATCGCCATTTACCTTGACGGGCAGGTTGTAAATATCTGAAATATCATCAAAAGACGATGGGATTTTGACCGCAGTTGCCCCCGAAGGTGTGGTGATTTCACCTGCAGCGATCAGTTTATTATTGTTGCGCACAACGCTGATCAGCTCACCAGCCGTGACGTTATATGCCTCCAGCTTCAGCGGGTCGATCACCACTTCCAGCATCTCTTGGCGGAACCCCGTCAGATTTGCATCAAGCACCGCGTCGATGCCCTCAAGCCGGTCCTGCATTTTCTGGGCCAGCCGGATTAATGTGCGTTCAGGCACATTACCCGAAAGGTTCACAACGATGATCGGAAATTCAGAAAAGTTGATTTCTTTTACTTGGTATTTATCGGCCCCATCAGGAAACTGGGATTCGGCTGAATTCATTGCGTCGCGCACATCGGCGATGACACTGGTTTTGTCCCAGTTGAAATCAAATTCAAGCAGCAGCCCCGCATAGTTTTCAGAAGCAGTGCCTGATATATTTTTCAGGCCCTCGACATCGGCCATCGCCGTTTCCATGGGCTTAAGCAAAATACGTTCGGCATCCGCCGCCGAAATGCCGGGAAAGGGCACCGATACAAACAGCATCGGAATTTCAATGTCTGGCTCGCCTTCTTTGGGCAGGCCGACATAGGCTGCCGTTCCTGCCAGAACAGACAGGATAATAAAGGCAATGACCATGCGCGCACGCGCGGCCGCGATCTCGACAATGCGGATCATTCAGAGCGCTCCCGGTAGGTCACATCAAGCGCGACACCATCTGACACATAATTCTGTCCGGTTACGATAACGTCAACATTTTCGGCCAACCCTGCGACCCAGACGCCTTCCAGACTGTCGCGGATCAGGGTGACGGGGGCAAATTGCGCTGTGTTGTCCGGCGCAACGATGCGCACGCCCAGATTTCCGGAATCATCCAGCGTTAGCGCCGATTGCGGCAACAGATGCGCCCGCGTGCCGTCCGAGGAAATCAGGATTTCCACCGTCAGGCCGTCGCTGATGGATTTGTCGGTGTTAGGCACTTCTATTTCGACTCTAAAGGTGCGGGTCAGCGGGTCAGATACCCGCGAAAGGAAACTGACACTGCCCAAAAGGTCACGCCCGCTTGTTAGGCGCCCCCCCGCTGGAACGCCGGTGTGAACCTTGGCAACTTGGGTTTCGGGAACAAAACCCACCAGCTTGATCGGGTCAATCTGCACAATAGTGGCGCAGGGCGCCCCGGGTTGTAAAAGACTGCCCAGTTCGGCCGTATCTGTTTCCAGCAGGCCGCCGAAAGGCGCGCGAATTTCAAGTTGGGCGATTTTGCGTTCAGCGGCGGCAACACGGGCTTCGGCTGCCTGCGTTCCGGCCTTGGCGTTTTGCACCCCTGACTTGGCCGATTGCACGCCGGCCACGGCGCCTTCGATCTGGCTTTCGGCTGAAACCACATTGGCGTGGGAGGCATCAATCTGGCTGAGCGCCGATTGCACACCGGCTTTGGCGCCTTCAACCTGACTAAGCGCCGATTGCACCCGGGCTTTGGCGCCTTCAATCTGGCTTTCGGCCGCTAAAACGCCAGCCTTGGTGCTTTCTAGTTGTGAAATCGCCGATTGCACACCGGCGCGGGCTGATTGCAATGCGGCTAGTGCGTTTGCCACCCGCGTTTGCGAGGCAAAGCCGCCTTCGCCCAAGGTTTCTGCCGCGTTATAAGATATTTCGGCTTCGCTTAGGCGGGCCTGGGCTTCGGTCAGGCGGGCCTGACTGGCGGCGGGACGGCTTTTTGCTTCGGCAAGGGCGGCTTCTGCAGCGCTGACTCGGCTTTTGGCCTCGGCAAGGGCTGCGCGGGTCGCTGGAATCTGGCTTTCGGCCTGTGCCAGCGCGGCCTTGGTTGCGGGTACTTGGCTTTCGGCCTGTGCCAGCGCGGCCTTGGTTGCAGGAATGCGGCTGATTGCTTCGGCCAGACGGGCCTCGGCTTCGGGAATGCGGGCTTGGGCTTCGGCCAGACGGGCGCGGGTTTCGGCAAGGCTTGCCTCGCTGGTGCCGGGGTCAAGCTTGCACAACAGATCACCAGTGGCGACCTGGCTGCCCTTGCGCAGAGGCTCAGACATGACCTTGCCCGAAGTTTCAGCCTTCATGGTAACCTGACGCGAGGCTTCGGTGCGCCCGCGCAGCAAAACCATGCTGTCCATTTCGACGGCCGCACTTTGAAGGGCGACAACCGAAACCAAGGTGGATTGGGTGCTGTCTGGCGTGGAGGGCTCGGTGGTGTCACCGCCGCCTTCACCGCTTTGCGCAGGTTCTTGCCCGCGGGCAAATTCAAATGCGCGATCCCGTTCAAAAATAAGAACATATAGCCCAAGAACAACCAGAATCGCACTTAGTATTGGAATAACCCGCATTTGTTTTGCCCTGACGTTTTTTGTCTTTTCTGTATCTTTAATGGTCACGAGATAGGTTTTATAGCGACTATTCACAAGTCATATCCCCGTAAAAACACGCTTGCAGGCAGTTTTGCCGCGAAAGGGTGATATTTTGGGTGGCATTATCAACGGTCCGGTTGGCCAGATGCCCTTGGCTTTCTGAATTGTTTCAGGCAAAAGCATAGTATAGAAAAACACGTCGGAGGCAGTGCGGATGAGCAATCCGGAGAATTTTATTGATGAGGTAACCGAAGAGCTTCGGCGCGACCGGCTTTTCGCCTTGATGCGCCGATATGGCTGGATCGCAATTTTGCTGGTTTTGCTGATTGTTGGTGGTGCGGCCTATAATGAATGGCAAAAAGCAACGGCGCGCGCGCAGGCGCAGGCCCTTGGCGATGCTTTGGGTGCTGCGTTGGACGAAGCCGACCCAGCGGCGCAGATCGCAGCATTTCAGGCAATTCAGGCCGATGGCGATGCGCGGGCTTTGGTGGCTTTTCTGGCAATTGACGGCGCAGGGCAGGCTGATAACTCCGCCGCGCTGGATGATTTGCGTGCAATTATGCAAGACACAACGATTTTACCGCTTTACCGCGACCTTGCCACGCTGAAACTGGTGTCGGCGGGGCAGTTGCCTGCGGATGAACGTGTGGCGCTTTTGGAACCTTTGACAAATGCGGGCGCACCATTTCGCGCATTGGCGGAAGAACAGATCGCATTGGCCGAGGTCGAAAAAGGTGATAAAGAAGCCGCAATTTCGCGCCTACAGGTGCTTTTACAGGATGATGATGCGTCTCAGGACTTGCGCGGACGCATCGCACAGTTGATTATAGCCCTAGGCGCAACGCCTGACGTTTAAGGGTAATGCGATTGTGGGGATACTATTATGGGGGCAAAGGCCGTGAAACTTAGCAAATATGCGGCGGGCGTGGTTGCGTTCGGAATTCTGGTGGCCTGTAGCGAACGAGAAGAGATATTGCCTGGGGAACGTTTCGGTATTCGCGATATGCCAGTCGATGCCGCAAGCGCGCCGGAAACAGCAAGTGAAGATGCAGCCCAAAATCAGGCATTGCCTATTAATTTGCCCCCTCAACGCACATATACCGCCTGGACCCACCGGGCTGGCGAACCCGACCATTCAATCCAGCATCCCGCGCTTTCCGCAACTCCCCAGTTGGTCTGGAGCGCTAAAATCGGGCAGGGCAACACCCGAAGATCACGCATTTCGGCAGATCCGGTTGTGGCAGATGGCCGTATTTTCACATTAGACAGCCGATCCTTGGTGATGGCCCATTCAACGGATGGGCGCACACTTTGGCAGGCCAGCCTTGTGCCCGGATCAGACCGTGGCGATGACGCATCAGGCGGTGGTTTGGCAATCGAAGGCAGCTATGTTTTTGCAACGACCGGTTTTGGAACCGTCAGCGCGCTTGATGTAACTTCGGGCGCAGTGGCGTGGACGCAGCGCCTGGATGCGCCGGTTAGTGGTGCGCCTAGCGTTGTTGATGGCATTGTCTATGTAAGTTCAAAAGACAGCCGCGCCTATGCGCTGGACGCCACAAACGGACGGATCAAGTGGCAATTGGCCGGCACCCCCGATATTTCTGGTATCGTTGGCACATCCAGTCCGGCCATTACGGATCAGCTGGCAATTTTTGCCTTTCCTTCTGGGGAAATGGTTGCGGCCTCACGCCAAGGCGGCGAACGTAGTTGGGGCGCCATCGTTGCTGGCCAGCGACAGGGGCGTGGTTATTCAAATATTACCGATATTACCGGTGAACCTGTTGTTTCAAATGGCGTAATCTATGCTGGTAATCCTGTGGGGCGCACCATTGCAATGAATTTGCGCGGGGAACGGCTCTGGACTGCAAAAGAGGGCGCGACTGGTCCCGTTTGGGTTTCTGGTGGCGCGGTATTCCTAATTTCAGACGAAGCCAAGCTGATACGCCTTGATGCCTCAAACGGTGAACAGGTCTGGGCGATTGACCTGCCGTATTTTACCCGTGAAAATCTGCGGCGTCGCAAGGCTGTATATGCCAACTTTGGCCCCGTTCTGGCGGGGGGCAACCTGTGGGTCGCGTCCTCGGACGGGGTGATGCGTGGCTTTAATCCGGTTGATGGCAGCCTTACGGCCAGTGTTGAAATATCAGGCGGGGCTGCATCGCGTCCGGTTATCGTAAATGGCGTTGCCTATGTTGTGACTACCAAAGGGCAATTGCTGGCGCTGCACTGATCTGGCTGATTTGAGGCGCCCCTGATCTGCGCGAAGTCCTTGCCCCTGCCGATTAAGCCGTGTAAGCGGCACTTCTGTTTTATAACGGAGTAAAACATGAGCTTCACGCTTGCCATTGTTGGCCGTCCTAATGTTGGAAAATCCACCTTGTTCAACCGTCTGGTTGGCAAACGTCTTGCGCTGGTTGATGACCAGCCGGGGGTAACGCGCGATTTGCGCGAGGGCGACGCGCGCCTTGGTGACCTGCGGTTCACCGTTATTGATACGGCAGGGTTGGAAGAGGCAACAGACGAAAGCCTTGAAGGCCGCATGCGCCGCCTGACAGAACGCGCCGTGGAAATGGCCGATGCCTGCCTGTTCTTGATCGATGCGCGCGACGGCATTTTGCCTGCCGACCAAATTTTTGCGGAAATTCTGCGCAAGAAGAACGCCCATGTGATCCTTGGTGCCAACAAAGCCGAAGGCCGCGCGGCCGAGGCCGGTATCATCGAATCTTATTCGCTGGGCCTTGGTGATCCGATTCCATTATCCGCCGAACATGGCGAAGGCATGGGTGATTTGCTGTCGGTTCTGACCCCGATCGCCGACGCCCACGCAGCCCAAGCTGCCGAAGACGCACCCGAAACTAATGTCAGCATTGACGATGATACTGAAGAAGGCGCACCGCGCACCCCGACCAGCGCAAAGCCGCTTCAAGTTGCTGTCGTTGGCCGCCCGAATGCTGGAAAATCCACCCTTATCAATATGTTAATCGGCGAAGACCGCCTGCTGACCGGTCCCGAGGCCGGTATCACCCGCGACGCCATATCGCTGCGTTTTGACTGGGCTGATGGTAATGGCCCTGGCGTGCCAACCCGAATTTTCGACACGGCAGGCATGCGCAAAAAAGCCAAGGTTCAGCAAAAACTGGAAAAATTATCGGTCTCTGACGGGCTGCGTGCTGTGAAATTTGCCGAAGTTGTCGTGGTGCTGCTGGATGCTGCTATTCCGTTTGAACAACAAGATTTGCGCATCGCAGATTTGGCCGAACGCGAAGGCCGCGCCGTTGTAATTGCCGTGAATAAATGGGACCTTGAGCCGGAAAAACAAGCCAAGCTCAAGGGGCTTCGCGAGGCATTTGAACGCCTTTTGCCGCAGCTGCGCGGCGCACCTTTGGTGACGATTTCATCCAAAACCGGCAAGGGGCTGGACCGTTTGCAACAGGCGGTGATGAAGGCCCATGCTGTGTGGAACCGCCGCGTTTCCACCGCGCGTCTGAACGATTGGCTGGCCGATATGGTCACGGCCCACCCGCCGCCCGCGCCCGGTGGTAAGCGCATTAAGTTGCGGTATATGACACAGGCCAAAACCCGCCCGCCGGGTTTTGTGGTCATGTGTTCACACCCCGACAAGCTGAACGCCAGCTATTCGCGTTATCTGGTTAATGGCCTGCGCGAAGATTTTGATATGCCCGGCACGCCGATCCGCCTGTATATGCGTTCCCAAAGCGATCAAAACCCGTTCAAAAACCGCAAAAAACCGGGCCAGTCGCGTTTGCGCAAGCATTTGGGCAAGGTGCGCAAGGACCCGCGTGACAAAACCGAAAGCTAAGCTGCTATTTGACCTTGCAAATAAGGCGATCAGCCCATAGAACGGCGGCTGAATTATGCGCTGGTATTTCACCGGCAACTCCAGACGTAAAAAGGACGAAATAATGTCGGTTACCGAGACTCTGAACGAAGGCCTGAAGCGCGGCTATGAAATCGAAGTGAAAGCTGCCGATTTGGAAGCCACAGTAAATGAAAAACTGGCCGAGGCACAGCCTCAGGTTGAAATGAAGGGTTTCCGCAAGGGCAAGGTTCCTATGGCGCTGCTGAAAAAGCAGTTCGGCGAACGCATCATGGGCGAAGCAATGCAGGAAACTGTTGATAACGCGATGAAAGCGCATTTTGAAGAATGCGGCGACCGCCCTGCGCAACAGCCCAAAGTCGAAATGATTAACGGCGAAGAATGGAAAGAAGGCGACGATGTGCGCCTGTCCATGTCTTACGAAAAACTGCCCGAAATTCCCGAGGTTGATCTGAAAAGCATCACTTTGGAAAAACTGGTTGTAAAAGCCGGCGATGACGAAATCGAAGATGCGTTGAAATCTTTGGCCGAAAGCGCGCAAGACTTTGAAGACCGTAAAAAAGGCACAAAATCTAAAGACGGCGACCAAGTGGTCATCGATTTCCTTGGTAAAGTTGACGACGTGGCATTTGATGGCGGCGCAGGCGAAGATTACCCACTGGTGCTTGGCTCAAACAGCTTTATCCCCGGTTTCGAAGAACAGCTTGTCGGTGCAAAAGCCGGTGATGAACTGGACGTCAAAGTGACATTCCCTGCCGAATACGGCGCGGAAAATCTGGCCGGCAAAGATGCTGTCTTTGCCTGCACAGTTAAAGCAGTGAAAAAACCGGTTGCAGCCAAAATTGACGATGAGCTGGCCAAAAAATATCAGGTCGAAGATCTGGCAGCCCTGAAAACCCAAGTCAGCGAGCGCCTTGAAGAAGAATATAAAGGTGCCGCGCGCGCTGTGATGAAACGCGGCCTGCTGGACGCGCTGGATCAAATGGTTAGCTTTGAGCTGCCCGAAAGCCTGGTTGAAATGGAAGCGGGTCAAATCGCACACCAGCTGTGGCACGAAGAAAACCCCGAGGTCGAAGGCCACGACCACCCCGAGGTCGAAACCACTGACGAACACAAAAAACTGGCAGCCCGCCGCGTAAGCCTGGGCCTTTTGCTGGCTGAATTGGGTCAGAAAAATGAAATTGCCGTTTCGGATGCGGAAATGACCCAAGCGGTTATGAACCAAGCCCGCCAATATCCGGGTCAGGAAAAAGAATTCTTTGAATTCGTTCAGCAAAACCCACAAATGCGCCAGCAAATTCAGGCACCTTTGTTTGAAGACAAGGTCGTTGATTTTGCCTTTGAACTGGCCGAAGTCACCACCAAAGACGTCAGCAAAGAAGATCTGGAAAAAGCTGTCGAGGCGCTTGACCAAGAATAAATTCTTTGCATATGCAAGGTTAGAAGGGCAGCCAAATGGCTGCCCTTTGTCATTTCAGGCCTGTTTGTTGAAATGTGCAAATCAGTATTTAAATACTGATTAAGTGTTGCTCTGCTAAGGTTTCTATTGCTACGTTATGGCAGTGGAAATATTTATCAGGGGTTGAAAATGAAAATTCGAATTTTAGTGCTATCTTTAATTGGCATGCTTGTGGCGGGCGTTGCGGCTGCTTGCCCAAATTACAGCCTGTATGGCGCAACTTATGAGCTGTCGGGGCGTGAAATGTACAGCGAACGCCAGTTCAATATACGCGCTGGCGGTGATCGTGATATTACCCGCTGTGGCATCCGTTTCGGAAGCGACCGGGGCCGGGGCTATGTAACCGAAGCGCCCGATTTCAGCATCAACACTTACGGCATGAATGGCTATCGGTTGGTTATTTCAGTGGTTAGCCGCTGCGATAGCATTTTGCTGATCAATACTGGCGCGCGTAACTGGTATTATGATGATGATGATAACGGCAATCTGGATGCCCGCATCAGCCTGACACGCCCGTCTAACGGCTGGCTGGATATTTGGGTCGGCACCCATGACGGGTCGGTATGTGACGCGACATTGTCGATGGAAACCTTCAACCGCTAAGCCGGTTAGGTTAAGATATTGAAGGGGGCTGTGCTGTTAACTCAGCGCAGCCCTGTTTCATTAAGCAGGCCAAGGCGCTTGGCCTCGTAATAATAGCCGCGCGCATACCACATAATCGCGGCGTCCATGTCCCCGCCAGCGACGATCCACGCGCCGCGCAGATATTTCCCCGCATATTTCAGGTTGGTTTCTGCATCCATTAATTCTTCGGCCGGACCAGAATGGCCCATTGAACGCGCGGTTGCCGGCAAAATTTGCAGCAGGCCATAATACGGCCCGTTGCGCGCCCACGGGCGATGCGTGCTTTCGCGAATGGCCAACTTGTGCAGCAAGGTTTCGGGGATATCATAAATCGCGGCGTATTTTACAATGAGCGCCCGCAATTCGGGTGTTTCGTTCGGATAAAGCGGCAAGTTCGAGCTGGCGACCACCGGCGTCAGAACGGGTGCCTGCACAGAGCTTGCGGTCCGGCTGCATGCCGACAGGCCTGTTATGGCGACTAAAGTAATGATGCTGGCAAGAAATTTGAACATGGCTGAGCTTTCTTTTTCAGCATTTTGAACCGCATGATGCGGCAAGGGAAGGGCGGGGGGAATTGCAGGCATTTTTCAGCTTAAAACAGTATTTGTCTGGCAAGAATATGCCGGTTTTTGTGATTTGAGTGTAAAATGAAAAAGGCCGCCATGTTTCCACAGCGGCCTTTCAATCTGTTTATTTTGACGTTTAGTCTTCGTCAGAAGCTTCTTCTGCTGGTGCATCTTCTGGTGTGACGACAAGGTCGTCATCGTCAGAAGCGGCAGCGCCGATATCGTCAAACAGCTCGGAAATCTCGAACTCGGCTTCGGCTTCTGCCTCGGCTTCCAGTTCTTGGATTGATTTCCCTGCGGCCTGAATTCCGGCTTCTTCTTCGGAACGTGCAACGTTCAGCTGAATAGTCACGGTGACTTCTGGGTGCAGCTTGACGATCACGTCATGCAGGCCCAATTCCTTGATAGGAGCAGTCAATGAAACCTGTTTTTTATCAACCGAGAAGCCGTCAGCAGTTGCCGCATCGGCAGCGTCACGCGGGGTGACTGAGCCGTAAAGCGAACCTGCATCCGAGGCAGAGCGAATCACGATGAATTGCTGGCCTTCCAGCTTTTCACCCAAGGCGCCTGCTTCTGTTTTGGTTTCCAGATTGCGTGCTTCCAGCTGCGCCTTCTGATTCTCAAAGCTTGCGATGTTACCTGCGGAGGCGGTCAAAGCCTTGCCTTGTGTCAGCAGGAAGTTACGGGCGTAACCCGACTTCACATCAACAACATCGCCCATTTGGCCCAATTTGGCCACGCGTTCAAGAAGGATAACTTTCATGATGCTCTCCTTACTTCACGGCATAAGGAAGCAGGGCGAGAAAGCGGGCGCGTTTGATAGCGCGGGCAAGCTCACGTTGCTTCTTGGCCGAAACGGCGGTGATACGGGAAGGCACGATTTTGCCACGCTCGGAAATATAGCGTTGCAGCAGGCGCGTGTCTTTATAGTCGATCTTCGGCGCGTTGTCGCCCGAGAACGGGCATACCTTGCGACGGCGGAAAAATGGTTTACTAGCCATGGTTTAGATCCTTTCCTTACCTGTCACGGCGGCGGTCGCCGCGTTCTTCGCGTTTCTGCATTTGGACCGAAGGTCCTTCGGCATGCTCGTCAACCTTGATGGTCAAAACGCGCATTACATCGTCGTGCAGACGCATCAGACGTTCCATTTCCTGAATGGCAGGGGCAGGGGCATCTGTACGCATAAAGGCATAGTGGCCTTTGCGATTTTTGTTGATTTTGTAAGCCATCGTTTTGACGCCCCAATACTCGCTCATGACGAGTTTGCCTTCGTTATCGGCAAGGACAGTTCCAAAATGTTCGATAAGGCTTTCAGCCTGCGCGCTGGAAAGATCCTGGCGCGAGATCATGACATGCTCATATAGCGGCATG
Organism: Aliiroseovarius sp.; assembly: GCA_030625565.1. Taxonomy (GTDB): domain Bacteria; phylum Pseudomonadota; class Alphaproteobacteria; order Rhodobacterales; family Rhodobacteraceae; genus JAAEUB01. Next base: position 10,387 of record DAOUQO010000019.1, read on the forward strand.
TGCTCTCCTATTCTGTTTTCGGCGTGCTTCAAAGGCTGGGGTCTGATCCTTCCACGACCCAGCCACGAGGGGCGACGCATTCAATAATATGCGGAAGGAATGCGCCTTATACACCGATGGCTAAGGGATGCAAGGGAACGGGTCCCAAGAAGGGGGCAAATTGTCCCACGTGGAGCGGCGGCATGATAAAGCACCTAGCGCGCCCTATTGCTGCCATGTTGTCTGGCAAAATAGAAACAAGAACATGGTGTAGAGGTCAAAATGAATATGAAATCGCAGGGCAACAATCAAAATACATTAGGCAATGGCCGGTTTCAGGTTAACCCGACACTTTGGGGATACGTTCTTATCAGCAAGCAGGCTAAGGGCGCGCCAAACAGTTTTGTAATGAAGGCACGCAAAATTCTGGGCGCCTTTTTTCTGGCTGCGATTGTTGGCCTGTGGCTAACCCCGAACGCCGTTTTTTGGGGCGAAATTCTGGCAATGAAACTGCTGCTTTCGGCGCTGTATCTGACGCTGGGTGCAATGTTTCTTTTTAGTTCCGGCCATAAGTTAAGCCGTGAATTGCAAGTTGATCTTAAGCGTGGCGAAGTGCTTGTTGGTTTTCGCAATCAAAATGGTGCTTTCAATCTGGAAGGCGTGCATGCTTTTGGTGATATAAATATGGTGGCGTTGCTTGCCTCGCAAGCAGATACAGATCAGGCAAGCCTGCTTTTGCACCTTAAGGGGGGCGATATTGCGATTCTTGCTGGGCAGGGCGAAAGGGCTTTGCTTGAACCTTGCCGCGTCCGGTTGGCCAAGGATATTCTGGAATTTTCCAGCCGAATCCCCACTAGTCGTCCCAAAGCAGGGCGGTTTTCCAATCCTTTGCTTTCAGGGCCAAGGGCGGAACACGCCGCTGCCCCTGCTTAGGCTATGACCTAAGCCCATATCTGCCATTTTTCACGTCTAACAATTGCATGCGCCACGTTTGGTGGTTATCCCTTTAATCTGAATAGATTGAAGGAGCAGGCATGAGCCGCGCATTCGTATTCCCCGGTCAAGGGGCACAAAGCATTGGTATGGGCAAGACCCTGGCCGATGCCTATCCCGCCGCCAAGGCGGTTTTTAACGAAGTCGATGACGCCCTTGGCGAAAAACTTTCGACCCTGATTTGGGAAGGCGACCAAGACAGCCTGACCCTAACCGCAAATGCACAACCTGCGCTGATGGCCACATCGCTTGCCGCCTTACGCGCGCTTGAGTCCGAAGGCGTGACCCTTGGCGACGCAGCATTCGTTGCAGGCCATTCATTGGGCGAATATTCGGCGCTGGCTGCATCCGGTGCTATCAGTATTTCAGACACGGCGCGATTGTTGCGCAAGCGTGGTGCCGCGATGCAGGCGGCTGTGCCGGTCGGTGTTGGCGCAATGGCAGCCTTGCTGGGCCTTGATTTTGCAGCCGCCTCTGAGGTCGCGGCCGAAGCCGCTGGTGATGATGTTTGCCAAGCGGCCAATGACAATGACCCCGGACAGGTGGTTATTTCCGGCCACAAGGCTGCGGTTGATCGCGCACTGGTGATTGCCAAGGAAAAAGGCGCACGCCGTGCAGTTTTGCTGCCTGTCAGTGCGCCGTTCCACTGTGCGCTGATGGCCCCCGCCGCGGATGTGATGGCTGCTGCTTTGGCCGAGGTGACGATCAACGCCCCCGCCGTGCCGTTGGTTGCCAATGTTCGCGCCGAAGCGGTAAGTGACCCTGATTTGATCCGTGCGTTGCTGGTTGAACAGGTCACAGGATCGGTGCGGTGGCGCGAAAGCGTCGCTTGGATGGCTGCCCAAGGCGTTAATGAAATTTGGGAAATTGGCGCAGGCAAGGCTCTGTCTGGAATGATTCGGCGAATTGATAAAACCATCGCCTGCACGGCAATCGGTACGCCTGAAGATATAGCAAAGCTTTAAAATAGAGCGGTGAAAGGATTTTCGAAAATCCTTGGCAAATTTCTTTGAAGAAATTTAGACCGTTGATAGGTACAAAAGGAAATCAAATGTTTGATCTTACAGGTAAAAAAGCACTAGTAACCGGGGCTTCTGGTGGTATTGGTGGGGCGATTGCAACCGCGCTTTATGGTGCGGGGGCCACAGTCGCATTATCAGGCACGCGCGTTGCGCCGCTTGAGGAATTGGCCGCCAAACTGGGTGATCGCGCCCATGTAGTGCCGTGCAACCTAAGTGATTCTGAAGCGGTCGAAGCCCTGCCAAAGCAGGCCATCGCTGCCATGGGCGGGCTGGATATTCTGGTTAATAATGCCGGTATCACCCGTGATCAGCTGTTCATGCGGATGAAAGACGATGACTGGGCGCAAGTGCTGGATGTGAACCTGACCAGCACCATGCGGCTGTGTCGCGGTGTAATGCGCCCGATGATGAAGGCGCGTTGGGGGCGCATCATCAACATCAGCTCGATCGTGGGCACGACAGGCAACCCCGGTCAGGCTAATTATGCAGCATCAAAGGCCGGTATGGTCGGCATGACCAAAAGCATTGCTTACGAGGTTGCAAGCCGTGGCATCACCGTGAACGCAGTTGCGCCGGGCTTTATCGCGACACCAATGACCGATAAACTGACCGATGACCAAAAGGCCGCGATTAACGCACAAATTCCCGCAGCCCGCATGGGCACGCCCGAAGAAATCGCCAGCGCGGTGCTGTATCTTGCCAGCCCCGAGGCCGCCTATCTGACCGGCACAACCATGCATGTTAACGGTGGTATGGCGATGATTTAACGCCCACCCCGACGATTGCTTGACGCGAATTCGCCCGCCCTATATGGCGGGCGTCTTTGTTTATGATCACAGGGTTAGGCGGCGAAAATGACTGTATCACACAGGTTGGGCGTTGATTTTGGAACCTCGAATTCTGCCGCGGGCTATATGCGCGATGGCAAACCGTGTTTGATCCAGATCGAGGCGGGTGAAACCACGATTCCCACAGCGTTTTTCTTTGACTTTGATACCCGCAAAACCCTGACCGGAAATGCGGCGAATGCAGCCCTGCTTGACGGGGTCGAGGGGCGATATATGCGCGCCCTGAAACGTGTTTTGGGCACGTCGCTTATGCATGAGGAACGCCGGATTTTGAACGAACGGGTGACGTTTGTCGATATTATCGCGCGCTTTTTAAAGATGATCAAAATACGTGCTGAAAACGAAAGCGGAATGCGGTTTGATCGGGTCTTATCTGGTCGCCCGGTACGGTTTCACAGTGATGATCCCAAACGCGACGCCCAAGCCGAGGCAGATTTGCGCCTGTGCTATCTGGCAGCAGGCTTTAGCGACGTGGATTTTATGGCTGAACCCGAAGCCGCCGCTATTGCCGCGCGGGGATCTGTGGCGCAGGGGTCAATCGGAATGGTCGTGGATATCGGCGGCGGCACATCGGATTTTTCGGTATTCGAAGCGTGCCACGACGGAACCATTAATATCATATCAAATCAAGGTGTTACTATTGGCGGGACCGATTTTGACAGGGTTCTAAGCGTCGATCATGTGATGCCGCTTTTGGGTAAGGCCACGCAGCTGCGAAAAGAATTCGGACCGGGCAGCCTGCCTGCACCCAATGCGATTTTCCAAGACCTTGCCACATGGGAAAAAATTCCGTTTTTATACAATGCCAAGACCCGCAACATGGTAAAGGAAATGAACGCTTTGGCGCTGGATCGTGTCAAAATGAAGCGCTTGGCAAATGTGTTAGAGCTTGAGCTGGGCCATGACCTTGCTTTTGCGGTTGAGCGTGGCAAAATTGCGGTGAATGATCGTGCTGGCCAGAATGCACAGGTTGATCTTGGCTTTATTGAACCTGCCTTGCAGGCCGCATTTTCAAACAATGCAGTTCAGGAATCGCTGCAATTGAATGTTGATGCCATTACGGCCTGCGCGCTTGAAACGGTTCGTGCGGCGGGTCTTGCGCCTGCCCAAATTGATCAAATTATATTTGTTGGCGGATCAAGCTTGTTGTCTGCGGTATCCACCGCAATTGGCGCGGCCTTTTCGCAATCCAAACCGATCTATTCCGAAGTTTTCACCGCTGTGACCGACGGCTTGGCCATTGCTGCCTAGGGCGCAAGGTGGTGCAATCAAATTAAGGCGCGCCAATTCATCGGTGTGAAATCATTTGCCTCGCTGGCATGATGTGTTATAGGCGGCGGAGAATTTCCCTCAAATGCATTATGTGTTGGGGGCCCTTGCAAAGTTTTGTGAGGGTTAGAGCGGCCCGGTGGGTCATACCAATAATGGCCAAAGGCCGGAAACTGTGAGGATTTACCATGAGCGACGTCGCAGATCGTGTGAAAAAAATTGTTGTCGAGCACCTTGGTGTTGAAGAAGACAAAGTAACTGAAACAGCATCATTCATTGATGATCTGGGCGCTGACAGCCTGGACACTGTTGAACTGGTTATGGCCTTTGAAGAGGAATTCGACATCGAAATCCCTGATGATGCAGCAGAAACCATTCAAACTTTTGGCGACGCGGTGAAATTCATTTCAGCTGCGACCTAAACAGTTTTATCCGGCTTAAACCGGTTCGAAATTTAAACGGTGCTTCCCTTTCAGGGCGGCACCGTTTTTCGTTTCAGGGGCGGTTTTTGGAATATTATTGCGATGTCTGTGTTTAGCTAGGACCGACATTCCGACCGTCGCGCGCTATATTGCAAGGATAAACAAACGGAAAGGCCGCGCCATGGCATTTGATAGCGAAATCCAGATCACAGAAGTTTCCCCCACCGAGGTTCAGGCGTGGCTGGAGCATGGCGAGGTTTTGTTGGTCGATGTGCGTGAAACCAGCGAATATGACGCCGAATATATTTCTGGCGCAATGTTGTTGCCGCTATCAACGCTGGACCCCAACTTTTTTCCGGTTCTTGCCGGGCGTCGCGTGGTTTTGCATTGTGCCATTGGTAAACGTTCCGAGGCCGCCGCTAAAATGCTGCTCAAGGCCGGCCATACCGAAGTTTCCCACATGGCGGGCGGGTTGAACGCGTGGAAAGACCTTGGGCTTGAAACCGAACTTCCGGTTGAGGCCCCCGCTGATCCAGAACCTGAGCAGGATTCGGTTTGCGCACCTGTGCAAATTCCGGCTCATCCCGGTTTTGTTCTTGTGAATGAATTCCTGCTGCCACAGGCCGTGTCAGGGGATGCTTTGGCTAAAGCAATCGGTGTTGATCCCAAAATCATTGAACAGATTATTGCAGGAAATATGGCGGTTAACAGCGAAATATCGCTGCTTTTGGCCCGGTATTTCAGCACCGAGCCCGGTTTTTGGATGATGCTGCAGGTTGATTATGATCTTGCGCGTGCATCGGCGGCGTTGGCTGCTCAGGGTGTGGCGGGCCAACTGACCAAGGCTTGTTAGGGGGACTTCGGGGGCATTTTGGCATTGCATTGTCACCTGTTTGTTGGGGCTTTCGCCACTATTGAATGGTTTTGCCAATAAGACCGCCCTAAGGTCGCGCCTTTCGCCTTGCCCTGCGCACCCTGCCCACGTTATCATTTACGCAACAAAAGCACTGGAAAAGGGCGGGTATATGCGTCGAGTTGTTGTCACAGGTTTAGGAATGGTCTCACCGCTGGCTTGCGGGGTCGAAGAAACGTGGTCGCGGCTGTTGGCTGGAAAATCAGGCGCGGGCGATATTACGCGCTTTGATGCCAGCGAAATGGCCACAACCTATGCCTGCGAAGTGCCCGACGGTGACGGCACAGACGGAACGTTTAATGCCGATGACTGGATGGCCGCCAAAGACCGGCGCAAGGTTGATGATTTCATCGTTTTCGGCATGGCGGCGGCTGTGCAGGCTGTGGTCGATTCCGGCTGGGCACCCGAAGATGAAGAAGGCAAATGCCGCACAGGTGTGATGATCGGATCCGGCGTTGGCGGCCTGAATGCTATTGCCAATGCGGCCTTGCTGGTGGAGCAACGCGGCCCACGCCGTCTTTCGCCTTTTTTCATTCCCTCTGCCCTGATTAATCTGATTGCCGGGCAGGTCTCTATTCGTTTTGGCTTCAAAGGCCCGAACCATGCTGTTGCCACGGCTTGTGCGTCCGGCGCACATGCGATTGGCGATGCGGCCCGTATGATTGCATTTGACGATGCTGACGTGATGGTTGCAGGCGGGGCCGAGGCCGCGATTTGCAAGATCGGCATTACCGGCTTTAACGCGGCCAAGGCGCTTTCAACCAAGCGCGCGGATGATCCGCAAGCTGCAAGCCGCCCCTATGACGAAGACCGCGACGGGTTCGTTATGGGCGAAGGCGCCGGCATTATGATTTTGGAAGAACTGGAACATGCCCGTGCGCGCGGCGCAAAGATTTACGGCGAAATTCTGGGCTATGGCATGTCAGGGGACGCCTATCATATTACGTCACCTGCAAGTGACGGCGACGGGGGCTACCGCGCAATGGAGGCTGCCCTGAAACGCGCCAATTTGCGCCCCGAGGATCTGGATTATATCAACGCACACGGCACATCCACTATGGCCGACACCATTGAGCTGGGCGCAGTTGAACGCCTGCTGGGCGATGCGGCATCCAAGGTAACAATGTCATCAACCAAGGGTGCAACCGGGCATCTTTTGGGTGCGGCAGGTGCAATTGAATCTATTTTTGCAATTTTAGCGCTGCGCGATCAGGTCGCCCCGCCAACGATTAACCTTGATAATCCTGCTGTTACACCGGTTCTGAACCTTGCCGCAAACAAAAAACATGAACGCGATATTCGTATCTCGATGTCGAATTCGTTTGGGTTTGGCGGCACAAATGCCAGCCTGATCATGGGCGGGGTGCCTGAATAATGTGGCGCCATGTTGCCTCGAATGCGTTATCAATGTTCGTCGTTATCCTGATGCTTCTTGGGGGCATGATTGCGTGGGGAAAAAAACAATATGTGGATGCCGGACCGCTGGCGCAAACCATTTGTTTGAAAGTTGAATCGGGTTCAAACTTTAGCCGGGTAAGCGAAGATTTAATCGAATCCGGGGCAATTACAAATGCTTCGATTTTTCGTATTGGCGTTGAATATAGCGACAAATCCCCCTTGCTTAAGGCGGGGTCGTTTTTGGTAAATCAGCAGGCTTCCATGGCCGAAATCGTGGATATTGTCACCCGTGGTGGTGCATCAACCTGCGGGTCAGAAATTGTGTTTCGCGTTGGCATTTTACGCAGCCAAATTCAGGTGCGTGAACTTGATCCCCAAACCCAGCGCTTTGTAATTCAGGCCGAATTTACGCCGGGCGAAGGCGCGGCCCCTGCCGATTATGCACGCCTGCGTGACGAGGCCGGAACGCGTTATCGCATCGCGCTGGCGGAAGGGGCCACAAGCTGGCAAATTGTGGATGCTTTGAACAAGGCTGAATTCCTGACCGGCGAGGTAACGGATATGCCCGGCGAGGGCCTGCTTGCCCCCGATAGTTACGAGGTCATTGCCGGAGCTGACCGTAATGATCTGTTGGCGCGGATGATTTCTGCGCAAGAGGTTCGCCTTGCCACAGCTTGGGCCAATCGCGCCGATGGTCTGCCTTATGCCAGCCCCGAAGAAGCGCTGGTTATGGCCTCGATCGTTGAAAAAGAAACCGGTTTGGCCGATGAACGCGCGCAAGTTGCCAGTGTTTTTGTGAACCGCTTAAATCGGGGTATGAAGCTGCAAACCGACCCTACAGTGATTTATGGTATCACGCAGGGGCGCGGCGCACTTGGCCGTGGTTTACGCCAAAGCGAGCTGCGTTCAGACACATTGTTTAATACCTATGTCATTGCTGGCCTGCCGCCAACACCGATTGCAAATCCAGGTCTGGATGCAATTGAGGCGACGTTGAATCCGGCCCTTACAGATTTCATTTTCTTTGTGGCAAATGGCACTGGCGGGCATGCTTTTGCTGCCACTTTGGCTGAACATAATCGCAATGTTGTTGCGTGGCGCGCCATTGAAGCCGCGCGCGCAGGTCAATAAACCACCTTTTTGATTGAGTGCCTTCGGCACGCTTTTTTGTAATTTTGGGGGCCAGCCCCCAAGGGTAAAAATGCATGCATTTTTACCTGCCCCCGGGATGTTTTTGGAAAAATGAAAGCAATATGAATTCTGAAAAGTCTTAATAAAACATGACTTTAGCGTACTGTCGCCGGTGGTCTGAATTTGACAAACGCCTGCATTGCGCGTATAGGTTGTGGAGGCTAGGAAGGGCGGATTGCGGCCCAAGGCATATGTTTTGAAGCCGTTTTTTTCCGTCTTGCTCGTGCGGTAAAGAGCATGAGAGGCAATACCAACGCATGACGAAAGACACACCCGATGGGGAGGGATTGAGCGCGGTTCGCGTTCTGGAAATCGCTAACAACCATTTTGATCGAGCCTTGGATGAGCTGGATAAAAACCTAACAAAAATGGACTTGGCTGAAAAAGCTGGCGCAGTTGATTTGGCCAAGGCCATTCAGGATACGCGCAAGGCCACACAGATATTGTTTGAAGAAAGGGTAAAAGTTGATCAGTTCCGCAAAAAGACAACAGGCGTTGCCTATGACTACGCCATCGACCTTGGGGCAGCCCGAGACGAGATCGGGCGCAGATTGGCTTGCTTGCGCGCCACAAGAGACCCAGAACCAGTTTCTGAATAATCTGGGGGATGATGCGCTGTTAGCTCTGCCATTTTTGTTTGAATTCTGGGCGATGGAGCATCAGTTGCCACCCGAAGGGGAATGGCGCAGCTGGGTTATTATGGGCGGGCGCGGTGCGGGCAAAACCCGCGCCGGGGCCGAATGGGTGCGCTCGGAGGTTGAAGGCGCGCTGCCAATGGATGCGGGCCGCTCAAGGCGCGTGGCGCTGATTGGCGAAACTATGGATCAGGTACGCGAGGTTATGGTTTTTGGCGAAAGCGGCATTCTGGCCTGTTCGCCGCCTGATCGGCGACCCAAATGGGAGGCTGGGCGCAAGCGTCTGGTCTGGCCAAACGGGGCGATTGCGCAGGTATTTTCAGCGCACGAGCCTGAAAGCCTGCGAGGCCCGCAATTTGATGCGGCTTGGATTGACGAACTGGCCAAGTGGAAAAAGGCGGAAGACACCTGGGATATGCTGCAATTCGGTTTGCGGCTGGGGGAAAATCCGCGTCAGGTTATTACCACTACGCCGCGCAATGTGCCGGTGCTGAAATCAATATTGGCAAACCCTTCGACGGTGACCACCCATGCGCCGACCCAAGCAAACCGTGCCTATCTGGCCAAGTCATTTTTAGACGAGGTGCGCACGCGGTACGCTGGCACGCGCCTTGGCCGGCAGGAACTGGACGGGGTGCTGTTGGAAGATACTGAAGGGGCGCTGTGGACGTCGGCAGGGTTCGAGGCGGCGCGCATGGATGCACAGCCTGACTTGGCCCGTATCGTGGTTGCGGTTGACCCGCCTGTTACCGGCCATAAAAATTCGGATGAATGCGGGATTATCGTGGTCGGGGCCGTTACAGATGGTGCGCCGGGGGAATGGCGCGCGGTGGTTTTGGAAGACGCAACCATCGCGGCGGCTTCGCCCAGCGAATGGGCGCAGGCGGCGTTGGATGCGATGGCGCGCCACGGCGCGGATAAACTGGTCGCCGAGGTGAACCAAGGCGGTGACATGGTCGAAAGTGTCATTCGCCAGATTGACCCGTTGGTGCCGTTCAAGGCGGTTCGCGCCTCAAAAGGTAAGGTCGCGCGCGCCGAACCTGTGGCGGCATTATATGAACAGGGCAGGGTGGCGCATTTGCGAAACCTTGGCCAGCTAGAAGACCAGATGTGCCGCATTACCACCCAGGGTTATGAAGGCAAAGGCAGCCCTGACCGCGTTGATGCACTGGTGTGGGCGCTGCATGAATTAATGATTGAGCCCGCCGCGCATTGGCGCAGGCCGCAGGTGCGTACGCTGGGTTAAAGGATTTTTTAACCTTAAATGCGAAAGTGCATTCATCGGAAAGAGGCGTCCCAAACGTAAACGGGAAGGGCCAGATACCGATAAATACTACCGGAGCTGGCCGCTGATTAAAGGCGCCGGGTTCGGGAAAAACAAAGACAGATAGCAATGCCTGAACGCGGCTTGGTCCGTGCACGGGAAAGGTATGCCCAGCGACATTGGGTTAGTGAAATCAAGGAGCTTTTAGGAATGGTTTTTGACTTTCTTCGGCGTGAAACGGCGAATGCGCCTGAAACCAAAGCATCGGCCACGGGGCGTGTTGTTGGCTATCAAGGCTCAGGCCGTGTGGCTTGGAGCCCGCGTGACACCGTTAGCCTGACGCGCACAGGTTTTATTACAAACCCCGTGGGATTTCGGGCGGTTAAGTTGATTGCCGAGGCAGCCGCGGCGCTTCCTTTGGTGTTGCAGGATGCTGAACGGCGCTATGATATGCATCCGGTTATGGACCTGATCAAGCGGCCCAATGCTGCTCAGGGCCGTGCCGAATTGTTTGAAGCACTTTACGGCCAGCTTTTGCTGTCTGGTAATGGCTATCTAGAAGCTGTGGGGGCAGATTTGGGCGTGCCGGGTGAATTGCATGTGCTGCGTTCAGACCGGATGAGCCTGATCCCTGGCGCTGACGGCTGGCCTGTGGCCTATGATTATACGGTCGGGGCGCGCAAGCACCGCTTTGCCACTGGCGAAGACTTTTCGCCGATCTGCCATATCAAAAGCTTCCATCCGCAAGACGACCATTACGGCCTGTCGCCAATGTTGGCCGCGGCCACTGCGATTGATGTGCATAACAGTGCCAGCCGCTGGACGAAATCGTTGCTGGATAACGCGGCGCGACCGTCAGGTGCGATTGTTTACAAGGGCGCAGATGGCCAAGACCAGCTTTCTGCCGATCAATATGATCGCCTGCTTAGCGAAATGGAAAGCCACCATGTTGGCGCGCGCAATGCGGGCCGCCCGATGTTGCTGGAAGGCGGGCTGGATTGGAAACCGATGGGCTTTAGCCCGTCAGATATGGAATTTCAGAAAACTAAAGAAGCCGCCGCACGTG
>DAOUQO010000288.1 GCA_030625565.1 Aliiroseovarius sp.
TTGACGGCTGCGACCATCTGCTTAATCGCTGCACCGCGTTTGCCACGGATTACGGGGATAGAGCCGCTCCACCATGCATACAGATTAACCACCGGTGCCCAGTGCAGTTCGGATTTATAGACGAATTTCAGCCGTGGCACCGCCCCTGTCAGCATCAAGATATCCAAAAACGACTGGTGCTTTGAGGCAACCATAACAGTGCCTGTTGGGATTTCACCGCGAATTTCAGTTTTCAAACCAACGATCCACGAGGCCGACCAGCACACCCAATTGGCGTAGGCACGCATAACCGTATGCACATATTTACGGTTAAACAGCGGCAGCGGCAGCAGGCCAATCCCGATAACAAACAGCATCACATACATCTGGATAATAAACACGAGCGAGCGCAGCCATTGAATTGCGTTTTTCATCAGCTTCTTTCTTTCAAAGTTGTAAGGGCAGTTTGGCGGGTGGCGATAAAGGCAACAAGTGCTGCAACAGGGGGTATCAGTAATGGCCAGAACCAGCCAGCCCCCTGAAAACCAAGTCCGGTAAGAAAGCTATCGGATATATCTGCACCCGACACACTTGCACTGGATATATTTGTACTGGGCAAAATGGCGACGGCAAGAAGGCCCAGCAACGTGCCAATGCCAGCCCCTGTCAGGGTGCGCAGCGTATAACGGCGCACAAAGGCACGCGCAATATAAGCATCGCGCGCGCCCACAAGGCGCAGCACCCTGATCACCTGCGCATTAGCAGCAAGCGCCGCGTTGGCGGCAAGGGTGATGATCATCGCGGTGGCGATTGTAATGATCCCGATTGACAGGAGTCCAAGAATACGAAGCCTGCCAGCAGCATGCACCAAAGGCGCACGCCAGCGGGTGTGGTTGTCTAAAACCGCCCCCGGTGCTTCGCCAGCCAAACGATTGCGCAGGCCGGTTTCGTCAAAACCGCCTTGGTCCTCAAGCACCTCGATTAGGCGCGGAATTGGCAGGGTGTCAAGCGGCAGGTCAGGGCCAAACCAAGGTTCCAGCAGGGCATTTTGTTCATCAATTCCAAGGGCACGGGCGCTGTGCACACCCGGCGTTGTCGCCAATATTTCCAGCACCGCCTGCACCTGCATTTCGATCTGGTCATCGGGGGCGGAAATGCGAATGGTCGCGCTTTGGGACAATGCGTCGCTCCAACGCTCAGCCAAGCGGCCCGAGGCCATGGACAACGCCAGCGCAAACACCGCCAGAAATGCCATCGCCCCTGCGGAAAACAAGGTCAGGCGTGCGGTAAAACCGGTTGGCGGCACGACCCGGTCGGCCTGCGCATCCCCGGCCAGCAAGCCCAACATTCGGTTCAGGTGGGTTTTCATAAATCCGCCCCTGCCAGTTGCACTTGCCGGTTCGAAATCCGCAACACACGCACCGCCACCTGCGCCTTGGCCTGACGGATCAGGTTCATGTCGTGGGTCGCAATCATGATGGTTTTGCCCATCCGGTTTAGTTCAACCAAAAGCGTCAGTAATTTCAAAGACATTTCCCAGTCAACATTTCCGGTCGGCTCATCCGCAAGAATAATATCGGGCGACATGATCACCGCGCGGGCAAGGGCGGCGCGCTGGCGTTCCCCCCCCGACAATTCCGGCGGCAGGGCGTGTTTTTGTGCGCTTAGCCCGACCCAGCCCAGCAAGTCATCCAAATCAGATTCGATCGTCGCACGATTACGCCCGGCAACCACCACCGGCATGGCAATATTTTCCGCCAATGTCAGGTGGTCCAAAAACTGGCAATCTTGATGCACAACACCAATACGGCGCCGCACCAAGGCCACGTCATCGCGCGACATCGCGCTAACATTTTGCCCGAACAGATTAACCACGCCTTGACGCGCGACCAAATCGCCATAGCACAATTTAAGGAATGTGGTTTTAC
>DAOUQO010000129.1 GCA_030625565.1 Aliiroseovarius sp.
GCAAGCCCAAGAATGGCTGTGGACGAACGGAACGAATATTCAAGTTTCCGGCTTTCAAGCCGCTTTCCAATTCCGGCCAACTGGGTTGAAAAGTGTTCCTTCATTTTCAAAAACGCGGCGGGTTCCGCACCCTGAAATGAATAAATTGACTGTTTTGGATCGCCCACAACAAAAATCGTTCGCGCCCCTTCATGCGCGCCTTGGCCACTGGTAAATTCCTGCGCCAAAAGCTTGATAACCTTCCATTGCGCCGGGCTGGTATCTTGGGCTTCGTCAACAAGGATATGATCAATACCACCATCCAGCCGGTATAAGACCCAAGCAGCCAAGGACGGATCACTTAGCAAATCACCGGCTTTTTCAATCAGATCGTCAAAATCCAGCCAGCCACGTTGCAGTTTACGCGCCTCGTATTCCTCTAAAAACGGTCGGGCAAAACGGTGTAGAACTTGGGTTTTTTGCGCAGCATGCAGCCCCATTCTGTGCGGCCGCCCCGCCTCGACCCGCAGCATTAGCAGTTCAAGTTCCGGCATAAATTCTGCACCAGCACCCTTTTGCGTGCCTTTGGTCGGAAATTTACCGATTTTTGCCGCAAAGGGGGTCTCCCCGCTTTTGCTTAGAAAAACGCCCTCAAGTTGGGCAAGGCTGTTCACTGTCAAATCCTTACCCAGCGATGCCAATGTGGCCGCAGCTTTTTGGTCCGTTGAACTGCCTTGCTTTAGCACAACAGATAAGCGCGCCAGCATGTCTGCATCGGTTGAGCGAAAAACAGTATCTAACAAAGTCGCATCATCATATTCCGACGGCAAATCAAACCATGACCAAATATCGCCTTGGCTAGAATTTTGCCTAAAATGGCTTCGCTTGAAGCTGATGGATTTTGTTAAGTCATCAAGGTCCTGACCAGAATAATAGGCCGCAAGCCCAGCCAAAACCGATGCCCCCTGCCCCATGGCCATGGCTTCCAGTGCTTCTTCGCGCAATATCAAGCTGGCGCGGTCATCCATTTCCTGAAATTGGGGCGACACCCCTGCTTCCAAGGGGAAATTTCGCAAAAGTGCGGCGCAAAACGAATGGATAGTCTGGATTTTCAGCCCGCCGGGGGTTTCGATTGCACGGGCAAACAGGCGCCTAGCATCGTTTAAATCCCTGTCAGGATTTTCCCCAAGCTCTGCCAAATTCTCACGCAAGGGCGCGTCTTCCTTCATTGCCCACGTGCCCAAAAGTTTAAACAAACGGTTCTGCATTTCGCTGGCCGCAGCCTTTGTGTAGGTCAAACAAAGGATATTTTGCGGTGAAACGCCCGACAAAAGAAGCCGCGCCACCCGATCGGTTAAAACCTTGGTTTTTCCCGATCCGGCATTTGCCGACAGCCAGGTCGAAGCCATTGGTTCGGACGCGCGGTTCTGGCTTAGCGTTGCATTGTTTTCTGCCATTAACCAACATCCTTTGGTTCAGGGGCTTGACTGATATCCCATTCGCCAAATCGCGACAGGTGCTGAAAATCGCTTGGAAACCCTAATTTCGGGTCCAGCCGCAGGGCTGTATAGCCTTGGTTTTGCACTTGGTAAGCACCGATAAGCGTGCCTAATTCGGCCAGCGTTGTATCAATTTCTTTGTCTGTCAGCATTTCAATTTTGAACGGCTGCACCTTACCAAGCGAAATATATGCCGCCTGACAAACCGGCTGTTTCGCCACCGGTTTAAAGCCACCGGAACGGGCAATAACGGCCTCAAGTTTTAGCTGCTTATCAAATAGCTTTTGGGCCTTGGGCGCAGGAATAGTGCCGGATTTATAATCATAAATTGCAAGACCGCCGCCTTCCAGTAAATCAATACGGTCAGCCATGGCGCTTAGGGTGAAATCTTGCGCGGGAAGGAGAATGCTGCCCTTAATTTCATTCGCCATATTGGCACCCATTTTGCGGCGGGTAATTTCATCCTTTAAAAATGCATCCGCAACGCGGGCAAGTTTGGCGTGCCACAATATGCGGGCCGCAGGCCACGGAACCTGATCTTGTAAAATCCGGTCGGCAACATTTAAGAATGTGGTCTTTGCATCGGGAAACACCAAGGGCACATCCATGTCGATAAATGTTTCTGCTATCTGGTGCAAAATGGTCCCGCGCAGGGGCGCATCGGGGCTGCGCTGTAACGGGTCAAGCGCGCGAAGTTTCAGGATATGTTCGCAATAAATCGCATAAGGATCGCGCACCAACTGGTTTATTCGCGTTACCGAAAGGCGCTTGGGCCGCGCAGCAATCGGCGGCCGCGGCGAAGGGCGCGAGGCAGGCGCAATAGGCCCCTCTGCCCGATCATCAAGACGCGCGGCAAGATCAAGATACACCTGACCACGGGCGCGCATGGCGTCAACCACATCCTTGCCACCATTAGGCAGACCGCTTAGCAAATTGGTCAAACGCAGCAGCCAGCGCGACGCGATAGTTTCACTTTCCGAACCGCGAATAGCACGCGAAAGCACAACTTGGCGCGCACCGATCGCCTGCTGGAAATCATGCGCAGACAGGCCAATGCGCCGGTCCGGTAGTAACAGCCCGACATCATGGCGCATTTTTCGGTTCAGCCATGGGTCAGGCGCGGGTAATTCCGGCCATGTTCCATCATTTAGACCCGCCAATATAACCAGATCAGCACCCTGCACGCGTGCCTCCATTGTGCCCCAGATCATCACTCCGGAATGGGGGCTGTCAGGGTCACGCACCTCGGCCCCGTTCAAGACCGAGCGCAGCAAATCGCGAAAATCATTGGGGCTTAGAATACCACCAAAAGGGGCCTCGCGCTTCAGCTCATTAATTACTTTTTCAGCCTCACGCCCAGCGGCTTTGTCCCACAAGCCCCCCGTGGGCCGATCGTCGCTTGGGTTCAGCCCGCCGGCAAGCGCCTGACTAAGGGCCAGATGGTTTTTCAGCAGCTCGGCAAGCGGCTTTTTGTCATTGCCTTCCAACCCGCCCAACAGGCCCATCACCCAATTCACCCAGTCCAGTCGGGGCTGGTCGCCGGAATGTTTTTGTTCCGCCCAGTTTGTCAGGTCAGCAAGGCTTGGAAAGGGCACGCCACGGCGCAACACCTCAAGTTCAAGATCGCGGGTCCAGCGCAGATGATCCCCGCGGCTTTTGCCCGAACTGCATAAGGGGTGTTTCAACAGGGTCAGCAAGGCGGTTGCGGTAAGGGGCTGGCCGAAAATTTCGGACACATGGCGCAAAAACCGGCCCGGCGCAGACAGGCCAAGGGGCCTGCCAGCACTGTCATCGGGTTCGATCCCCCAGCGGTGCAGCGCAGCGGTCACTTGTCTTGTCAAGGTCCGGTCGGGACTGATCAGGGCGGCCTTTTGGCCGTCTTCCACAGTTTTTCGCAGGCACAATGCAACCGCCACCGCCTCGGCGCGGGGCGAAGGGGCTTCGATTAATGTAAGATTTGATGTGACATCATCAATCAGGTCGCGGCTGATATTTTGGCCTTCGACAAGCCACTGGTCTGTGACTGGTGCGGGGCGCAACGCCAGTGAAATCATTTTGTTGCGGGCTGGATTAAACGGCTTCAAGGTCGGTTCCCAAGCCGGAATTTCAGTTGGGTCCAGCGAAAGGCTTTTCAACAACTTTGCAAAGCGAAATTGTGGATGATCCTCGCTGGTCAATGGGTTTTCCAGCTGCTTCCAAACGGCGCGGGGCAAGTCAGAATCAAAACCCGGCAGAATTAACGCGCCTTGCGGTAGGCGGGCAACGGTATGCATAAATAACGCGGTGGCACCACGTGAAGCGGTTGATCCAGCAACAATTACGGGGTGGTCCGGCGGGGATTTCGCCCAAGTTTCTGCAAGGCGTTCAATCACAAGGCGCTGACGGGCTTCTGCATCGGGGGTTTCACGGCTTGAGGCCCCAAAATAACGTTCGATTATGTCAAGAAATTTCAGGCTGCGCTGCCAGTGCCCCGATAAATTGCCAACATCCAGATTTTGCAAAGCAGACGGCGACACACCTTCGCCCTGCATTTCATCCATTAGATTGGCAAGGCTGTCGGTTAGGTCAAAAAGTGACGTGCGCGGTGCCAGATCCGGCGCCTGATCCAAAAGCTGGCTGACCAGTTGAGAAAGTTCCAAACGCCGGCGAAGCGATGAAACCGGTCTGGGCAAATCCGCCATTTCCATATCAAGGCCCAAATCTGCAAGGGTACGAATGCGCGGCAAAAGGCGTGCAGGCCCTTGGCCAAACAAGGCCTTGACCCGGCGTTGCATACGCCGTGTATTAACGAAAATTTCAACATGCGCCCAACTTTCCGGCCCCTGACCATCCAGCCGTGCTTCCAGACCGGTTATCAAGGCCTGCGGCAGGTCAATACCGGGCTGAACCGTGAAAACGCGTGCGCCTGATTGCGGGCTAAACATTGTTTTGCCCCAGCAAATTTTCAGCTGTGCGGATGCCTTGCGGGGTGCCAACGTCACACCATTTTCCAGTATATTCCACGCCGAAAATTCCCCCCTTTTTTTCGATAATATCCCATAAAACATTCAATGAAAATGTGGTTTCCTTAATCTGGTCCAGTAATTCGGTTTTGATGATTTGCGCCCCAGAATACACCAGTCCGGCCCCGCGCATCAGTCGGTTATCAGGATTTATCAAAAAATCCCCCTTCCCCGTATGACCAGCAGCAAGGTTTGGGGGGATCAACATAAGCAAAGCATCCATTTCAACAGGATTCCAGGCTGCCGCAAGCATAGATAACGGGTTTGGGCCGACCCAGATTGCATCGGGATTAAGGGTGAAAACTGGATCATAACCAATAAGCGGCAGGGCGTGGCGCAACCCGCCTCCGGTATCCAGAATGTCGGGCTGTTCAAGCGAAATGGCAATGTTTTGCGGCGCAAGATGCTGTGCCAGCATCGCATGTTTATAATGCAGGTTGGCGGTGATTTGTGAAATGCCAGCCCCGCGCGCAATCGCAACAGCCCTGTCGATCATTGGCTTGCCCGAAACCGGAACCAGGGGTTTTGGCCTGTCAGCCGTTAACGCCCCCATTCGGGTGCCGAAACCTGCGGCGAAGATCAGTATTGAATTGGGTTGTTTGGGCATTAGTCCCTTAATCTTTGTAAAAATTGCGCTGATGGGCACGGCAAATTTTCCATAAGTGGCCCCTTTAAATCAACAAGGCTTGGATGATTAATATCTTGCATAAGATAATCCCAGACGCGCGGGATCAGGTCAATATATGCAGGCTTGTTATCGCGCAGCGCAAGGCGGGCAAAAATCCCTAAAATTCGCAGATTTCGTTGAACGGCAATGGCGGAGGCGGCAGCCAAAAATGATTCACTGTCTTGATTTGTTTTTTCAATATAGCGCTTCATCAAATGCTTTTCCAAAGATGGCGAAACATCACGACGGGCATCTTTTATCAATGAAATCAAATCATAAGCCGGATGGGAAATAATGGCATCTTGAAAGTCAAGCAAACCAACGCGCTGGTTTCCCGATCGTTCCGGCAGCCAAATCAGGTTTTCAGAATGGAAGTCACGCAAAGCAAGGACCGGCGAAAATGAGTGGTGGCATTCTAGTGCCGCGCCAAGCAGATTCAGGATTGTTTTTTGATCACGCACAGGAATTTCCGGCGCGTAAAAATCAAATATAATCGCGGTAAATCCGGCCATCTGTTGGGCCGAATATGCCTGACAGGTTGTTGGCGGGCGGCTAGTGTGAAGCTCAATCAGGAAATCAACCGCTGCTTCATAAATCTCGCGTTCTTTATCCGGTTCCGCCTTGGCGACACGCCCAAAAAGGGCATCGCCCAGATCCTCAAGCAGCAGAAATCCGTTTTGAATGTCTAAGTGCAGAATTTTGGGTGCGCTGAAGCCCAGCTTATGAAGATGGGCGGCGATATTTACAAAGGGTTCTACTGTTTCGCCTTTTGTGGGCGGTGCATCCATGAATACGGCTTGCTGGCCATCGGGGCCATTTTTCAGGCGTTCATATCTGCGACTTGAGGCATCCCCGGCCAAGGGCATTCGGGTTGCTTTGCCCCATCCGGTCCGGTGCAAAAAACTGGTGGCAAGGGCTGTTCGCTTATGGCCCATCGACAAGTCCGGCCTGCTGTAAATACCTATGCCATTTTGGGTCGGTTGCACTGAAACGGGCAATTCGCTGTGTTTCCAAATCGGCAGGCAACAAGGTTAATGTCAGCGCATTTTTAGGGGCAAAATCGCCCAAACGATCAGGCCATTCGATCAAACAAATGGCAGTTTCAAAAGCGTCCCACAGCCCAAGTTCGTCAATGTCGGAAATATTTGTTAGCCGATATAAGTCGGAATGCCAAATTTCGCAAAGACCATCATCATAGGTCTGAACCAAGGTGAATGTTGGCGAAGGGACATCTTCGTATATATCCGCCGCAGCCAGACGCGCCTGAATTAAGGCCCGTGAAAAATGGGATTTTCCGGCCCCAATCGGCCCTTCCAAAAGAAGGGTATCACCGGGCCGCAATAAGGGCGCAAGCCGGGATGCCAATTGCGTTGTTGCCTTGGGCGTTTCCAGCAAAGTTTGGTGAAGATAACTGTTTTGCATGCAAACAGTTTTAGCGCGTCACAACCTGCCTGCAAGCGCGTTTATAAATTAGCCAAGGCAGGCACAGGCCCAAGGGTGCGTTCGGCTTGTTTGTGGCCTGTTTGTTCGTGGCCTGTTGAATGGGCAAAGGTAACAAGTGTTGCCCCTTCGACCATTGGGCTAAATTGGCACTGCAATATCCGACCATCTTTCAGGGATACCGG
>DAOUQO010000230.1 GCA_030625565.1 Aliiroseovarius sp.
TTGCCCAGCATCGCCTCAAGTTCTGACTGGTCCTTGTTGTGGCCCCCGGCGACCTGCCCGCCATTGCGCCCCGATGCACCGAAGCCCACGCGCTGTGCTTCAACCAGCACAACATCAAGACCGGCCTCGGCCATATGCAGCGCTGCCGAAAGCCCCGTAAAACCACCGCCTATAATGCAAACATCACAGGTAATGTCGCCCGCCGCCGCCAGATATGGCACAGGTAAATCCGCCGTCGCCGTGTAATAGGATGTGGCCGGAAACACACCGGACGTATCATTTGCTGTTAAAAGGTCCAGACCTGCCATGGGTTATTTCGCCACCAGCAAACCCTTGGCCTTCACTTGCGCATATGTTTCATCCAGCGACTTGGTTGCACGTTCAATCAGCGTGTCGATGTCATCGCGCGTCAGGATCAAAGACGGCGCAATGATCATCCGGTCACCGACATGGCGCATGATCAGGTTATTGGCAAAACACCGGTCGCGACAGATAAAACCAACGGTTCCGGGATCAGATGCAAAGGCGGCGCGCGTGGCTTTATCAGGGGTCAGCGCCACCGACGCCATCATGCCAACGATCTTGGCTTCGCCCACAAGCGGGTGATCAGCCAGTGCCTCCCACTTTTCTTTAAGGTAAGGCGCGGCTACATCGCGCACATGCTCAACCAGTTTTTCTTCCTCCATGATCCGCAGGTTTTCCAGCGCCACCGCCGCCGAAACCGGATGGGCCGAATAGGTATAGCCATGGGCAAATTCGCAGTCCGCCATGACGGCGGCAATTTCATCACTGACGATCGAGCCGCCGATCGGCGCATAGCCCGACGAAAGCCCCTTGGCGATAGTCATGATATCAGGGCGAATGCCATAGGTTTGCGATGCAAACCAGTTACCGGTCCGCCCGAAACCGGTGATGACTTCGTCTGCGATCAGCAAAATTTCATGCGCGTCGCAAATACGCTGGATTTCTGGCCAATAGCTGGCTGGCGGAATGACCACCCCGCCCGCGCCCTGCACAGGTTCGGCGATGAAGGCCGCAACATTTTCTTCGCCCAGATCGGCGATTTTTGCTTCAAGCTGGCGGGCGCGTTCAAGCCCGAATTCTTCGGGGTCGCTATCACCACCTTCGGCGTACCAATGGGGCTGGTCAATATATTCGATCCCCGGAATAGGCAGGCCGCCTTGGGCGTGCATTCCGGTCATTCCGCCCAAGCTGGCCGAGCCAACGCTTGAGCCGTGATAGGCATTATGGCGACTAATGATCACCTGCTTTGATGGTTTGCCTTTTTGCGCCCAATACGTGCGCACCAAACGAATATTGGTGTCGTTAGCATCTGATCCACCACCTGAAAAAAACACGTGGTTCAAATCACCCGGCGCCAAGTCCGCCAGCTTTTTGGCCAGCGCAATTGCGGGTACATGCGTGGTCATGAAAAACGTGTTGTAATAGGGCAGCTCGCGCATTTGGCGGGCGGCAACCTCGGCCAATTCTTCGCGGCCATAGCCAATGTTGACGCACCACAGCCCAGCCATGGCGTCCATAATTTTAATTCCGTCGCTATCGGTCAGGGTCACGCCGGATGCGCGGGTGATAACGCGCGCGCCGCGTTCAGCCAGATCACCGTTTGCTGTAAACGGATGCATATGGTGCGCCGCATCAAGGGCTTGCAATTCCTTAGTCGGAAGGTGATTCGTTATTTTGTTCATGAGAGGCTCCGATTTTTCCGAAAACGTTACCCTTATAATATGATCAAATTAGATGGTGTCAATAAAGTGCTTATGCAGTCTTACACTTTTTCACGGACAAAACTCAGCCGAACCTGATCGATTCCCTGCGTAATATCCGCAGCAATTGCAGCAGCCAACGCCGTGCCATCGCGCGCACGCATTGCCTCTAGTGCCTCGGCGTGCTTGTCCGGCAAATTGGCCGTGCCGTATCGCCCCAGCAAAACCCGCAATGATGGCCCACCCCGCAACCACAACATATCGGCAATCGAAATTAAAACTCCGGCACCTGATAACGCATACAATTCCTTATGAAATACGGTGTTCCATTCCAGATAGCCGCGTACATCCCCGTCAGCGATTGCTTGGTTAAGGTTATCATCAATGGATTTTAGCCTTTGAACATCAGAATCTTTCATGTTTTCAACGCTCATATAGGCAAGACGCGGCTCGACACTTAGTCGGACAAAGGCGATTTCATCCCACTCGGATACGCTTAGCAATGGCACCCAAACCCGACGGTTACCCTTGAATGCCAGCGCCCCTTGCGAGGTCAGCCGCCGGATGGCTTCGCGAATTGGCGTCATGCCCATGCCCAGCGTTTCGACCAGCCCCTGTATTGTCACCGCTTGGCCCGGCATCAGTTCACCATACAAAATCATGTCGCGCAAAGCACGATACGCCTTTTCATGATCTGGCATTTTAACCGGTGAAATTTCCACCCTTAATCCCCTTATAATTCTATTTCCTAAAGCCCGCTTTGCAGCTAAGTTAAAATAGAGCCTAGCGTGTATTGATGCAATTTACCATATTGCGTCGCACGACTTTTTTTGATCAAATAACAACGAAGGGGCCAAATTGCGCCTCGTGACTAGGGAGAGAGTATATGAAAACCACTTTGATTACCTTCGGGGCCGCGCTGGCATTCAGCGCGGGCGCCCTGAGCGCAGAACAGGTTCGGGTCTATAACTGGTCCGACTATATTGACGAAGCCTTGCTGGAAAAGTTCGAAACTGAAACCGGTATTGATCTGATTTATGACGTGTTTGACAGCAATGAAATTCTTGAAACCAAACTGCTGGCCGGTGGGTCAGGCTATGACGTGGTGGTGCCATCGGGCAACTTCCTTCAACGCCAGATTACTGCCGGTGCGTTCCAAACGCTGGATATGTCCAAGCTTTCAAATGCCGGCAATTTGTGGGATGTTATCGCCGCGCGCACCGCGCAATACGACCCTGATAATGCCTATTCAATCAATTACATGTGGGGCACGACCGGGCTGGGCGTGAACACAGGTAAAGTTACCGAAATTCTGGGTGCAGACGCACCTATCGGGTCGCTCGCACTTATATTTGACCCCGCCAATATGGAAAAACTGGCGGGTT
>DAOUQO010000022.1 GCA_030625565.1 Aliiroseovarius sp.
CAAGTGTCTGGGCAATCAGTGGAATTTCAAACGCGCCGGGGGCGTCAAAAATCAGATCTTTGGCGACATTAATGCCCAGCTCATCCAAAGATGCCAGCGCGCCTTTCAGCAACCCCGAGGTCACTTTTTCGTTGAAACGGCTGACAACAATAGCAAGGCGGATATCGGATTCGGTTTTCTGTGTCATAGTCTTCCCTCGGGATTATTGTGAAAGTGTGTGACCAAATTTTTCTTGTTTGGTTTTGAGATAGCCAAGGTTGTGCTTGTTTGGCGCAATGATCAGAGAATGTTTCTGATCCACGTTAATTCCATACTTTTCAAGATCTTGAGCCTTTTGCGCATTGTTAGTCAAAAGCTGCACCTTGGCAATATCAAGTGCGCGCAGGATATGCGCCGCCGCGGCAAAATTCCGTGCATCCGGCGCAAAGCCCAGTGACGTGTTTGCGTCAACCGTGTCCAGACCCTTGTCTTGCAACGCATAGGCCCTGATTTTGTTAGCCAGACCAATGCCGCGCCCTTCGTGACCGCGCAGATAGATCAACACACCACCGTCGCTTTCAGAAATCAGGCGCAGGCTTTCTTGCAATTGTGATCCGCAATCACAACGCATTGATCCCAGCGCATCCCCCGTCAGGCATTCGGAATGAATACGCACCAGCGGGGTTTCAGGCAGATTTCCAGATGCGGGGTATTTGACAATCGCAAGGTGTTCTTGGCCGTCCAGCGCGCTTTCAAAGGCATGAACCTGCAAGGGTTCATCTGCAAATTCTGTGGGGAAATCAGCACGCGCAACTTCCTTAACCAAAGTTTCGGTTTTCAAGCGGTGTTCGACAATTTCCTGAATGGTTAACGTCAGCAAGCCATGGTCGCGCGCGAACACATCCAGATCATCACGCCGCGCCATTTGGCCGTCATCGCGCATGATTTCACAGATCACTGCCCCCGGCTCAAGTCCCGCAAGGCGCATCAGATCAACGGAACCTTCGGTGTGACCATTGCGCGCCAGCACCCCGCCATCATCCGCACGCAGCGGAAAAACGTGGCCCGGCGAAACGATGTCATGTGCCGCAGCATCCGGATTCACCGCCGCCTGAATTGTGCGCGCACGATCATAGGCCGAAATGCCGGTGGTCACACCTTCGCGCGCCTCGATCGACACCGTAAAAGCGGTTGAGCGACGCCCTTGATTATTGGCAACCATCGGCGGCAGGTTAAAGCGGTCAATCTGTGTGCCAGGCAGCGTTAGGCAAATCAGCCCACGGCCCTGCATTGCCATAAAGTTAATGACATCCGGCGTGGCAAACTGGGCCGCAACCACAAGATCGCCTTCGTTTTCGCGATCTTCATCATCGACAAGAATGATCATTTTACCCTGTTTCAGGGCGCTTAATGCTTCAGATAAGGCAGACATAGGCTCTCCACATATTTTGCAATGACGTCAACTTCGACATTGACCTCGTGACCACGCACCAGCGCGTGCAGATTGGTGTGTTCCCACGTGTGAGGGATGATGGTGATTTCGATAATGGTTTGGTTGTCAGGCGCGGGTTTTACCGCGTTCAGGGTCAGGCTGATCCCGTTCAGCGCGATTGAACCTTTTTCAATGCAATACTTGCCCAGCGCCGCATCCATACTGAATTTCAGGCGGTATGCCTGACCATTGGAAATGACCGAAACAAGGCTGGCTTTGCCATCCACATGGCCCTGCACCAAATGACCGGAAAGGCGGGTTTCCAGTTTCACCGCACGTTCAAGATTGATCAGGCTTTCGGCCTTCAGCGCGCCCAGATTTGAACGCGAAATTGTTTCCGAACTAACAAAGAACGTCGCACTGCCCGCATCCGTGAATTCCACGACCGTCAGGCAGACGCCGTTAATGGCGATGCTTTCGCCCAGCGCAAGGTCTTGAAACGTGGTTTCAACCTGTAAAACCAGCGCTTGGTCCTTGCTTGCGACCGATTTAACCCGCGCCAGGTTTTCAATAATTCCCGAAAACATTTTAGTTCCTTTCGTTATGCGTAAGCGGCAAATTTACCCGTAAATGCATGACAATTTCGTCTGCATCATCCGGCGTTTTGCCTTGTGTTATTGTGATGTGTTCGTCCCAAAATTCAGTGTTCAGCATGGCGGCGGTCAGGATTGGTCCGGCTTCGACCAACACCTCAAGCACGCCGGCTTGGCCCAACCCGATCAGGGCCTCGTGCAAATCAGTTGCTATATGCACGTTAAATCCGGCCTTGCGGGCGGTGGACACATAAGTATCCGGCACCCTGCCCCGACGATCCAAAACCACCAAATGGCGTGTTTTTTCCGTGAAATCAGTCACATGGCGCACTGTGAATTCGGGGCTGTCGGCAAGAATTGTACCCGATCCCGTCAGGATTGCATCGGCGCGTTTGCGCAATTCATGCGCCAGTATCAGGGATTTTTGCGATGTAAATGTCTTGCGCCCAGCATCTGGGATCATGCTGCCAGCATGGTTAATCGCCTGCTTGATCGTAACCCATGGCAGCGCAGTTTCGCGGTGCTTGGCAAAGGGCGCGATCAGCCGTTTGGCAGCGGCGGCCAGATGGGGCGCATTAAGGTCTTCGATAAACCTGACCTTCAGGCCCTTGGCGGCCAGTTCTTGCGCACCCCTGCCACGCACTGTCGGGTTTGGATCCGCCGCGCCAATCCAGATTTCACGCGCCGGTGTGTTAAGGATTGCATCGACGCAAGGCGGCGTGCGGCCAGTGTGATTACATGGCTCAAGCGTCACAATCACCGTATGGATGCGCGCGGTCGTGCCTTGTTGGCGGCAGGATTCAATGGCTGCCGCTTCAGCATGTTTTTGTCCGGCTTTTTGGTGCGCGGCAATCGCCAGAATTTCGCCCTGCACATCCAGCAACACGCAGCCAACCGGCGGGTTCGGCGCAGTCGCGCCAGAAAATTCTGAGGCAGCATCCAGCGCCCGCGCAAACGCGGCCAAAACCATGGGGGCAGGCAGGCTGATATTTTCAGGCAGATCGATCATTTCGCCCACGGCTCCGCTTTGTTCAAAAAGAAGACGTGCAAGGGCAGACGGCAATCAGCGCGCACCCCTGCTATGGGCACACACATGACTATCGTCGTGTTCTCTTCCATCCGGACTATGACCGTCGGCCCTGGATTCACACCAAGTCTGCTGACCCTGTTTATACAAACAGGCGCTCGCGGGCTGATGTGCTGTTACGCACAAACACCGCCGGTGGGGAATTTCGCCCCGCCCTGAGAACGTCTGCCAACCAATAAAGGCCGACACCCAAGACCTAGTAAGTAAAAAGAGAACCTGCAAGACGAGTCGATACTTTTTTCTGCGACAAACGGCCTCAGAGCATTACAGCCCCAATGTTGATCACACGTCTGTGTGTTTCCATTTACGGTCAAACCGATAGATTACACGGGTAAACCGCGAACAAGGGGACCCCATGACCTATCTTAAAGCCACGATTTTTGCAGCAGCAACAACAGCCGCCACTATTACCTTTGCCCATGACGGGGTGAAAAACCCTGCGGTAATGGCGCGAATGCAGGCAATGACAACCATCAGTGTGAATATGAAAGCACTGGCCGCCATGACAAAGGGGCAGGTTGCATTTGATGCGGGCACTGCCAATGCCGCCCTTGATGTAATCGCCCAAGCGGCAGCAACAGTGCCCGGCCTGTTCGAGGCAGAAGAAGATGACCCAAAATCTGCCGCCGCCGCCGAAATCTGGTTTAACTGGGATGATTTTGTTGCCAAAGCCGGCGCACTGGAAACTGCCGCCGCCACCGCCAGCATTTCAACAGCCGCCGACCTTGGCCCAGCGTTGGGCAGTGTTGGCGGAACCTGCAAGGCTTGCCATACAGATTACAAGCTGTAGCCAAAAACCAAATTTAACCAACATTAGGATGTGCAGTTTTGCGCATCCTTTTTGATGCAGGCAGGGTTGAAAACATTTCCCCCTCGGCTTAGTTATAATCTTATAACTAGACAGCCAGAAGGATCACACATCATGTCCACCAAAACAGCTTTGCCATCGCATGCCCTGAAGGGGGCCGCAATTATCGGACTTATCTTTGGGGGCATGACCGTTTTTTCCGGCGGCAGCGTGCTGTTTGGCCCAGACCAAGCGCGTGAACTGGCGGGCGCCTATGTGCCCTTTGTCGTCTGGTTCAATTTTCTGGCGGGCTTTGCCTATATTACAACAGCAATCCTGATTTTACGGCGCCACCGCCTTGCAAAAACCATGGCCACATTAATTGCAGCAGCCACCGCTTTAGTTGCCGCAATCTTTACCATTACCGCGCTACAAGGCGGAGCCTTTGAAATGCGCACTGTTGGTGCATTGGTTTTAAGGTTTGGCATTTGGGCAGTAATCGCCTTTATGTTAATGAAAAATTTGACACCCAAGGCCACGTGATTAGTGATATATAGGCCCTGACTTGCAAGGAGCGCAGCAATGAAAAGCGGATTTAAACTGGTTTTTATAACCCTGCCCGTCGCAGCAATTGGCGCAGGTGTTTTGGCCTATATGGTGGCGACACGCCCGCCTCCGGCACAATTGGAGCTGGCCGAACGCACGACCCCGGTGCGCATCATTGAAACCCAAATGCAGTCCGTCGCGCCCAAGGTCACAGGCTTTGGGCTGGTTGCCCCTGCCCGCAGCTTTGAGGCAATCGCGCAAGTTGGCGGTACCGTTGAATACGTCAATCCCGACCTTGTGAAAGGCGAAATTCTGCCTGCCGGCGCGGTGCTTTTGCGCCTGTCACAGGCGGATTTCACCCTTGCCATTGCACAGGCAAATGCCAACATTCGCGCAACCCAGGCGCGGCTGGCTGAACTGGCGGTCTCGGAAGAAAACCAGGCCGCTGCTTTGGCAATTGAAAACGAAGCCCTCGCGCTAAAGACCGCCAGCCTTGCGCGTACCGAAACCCTGTTTGCAGGGGGTACTGTTTCACAAAGTGCGCTGGATACCGCGCGTTCGACCCATCTGGCGCAACGCCAAAAAGTGCTGGGAATTCAAAGCGGTCTGGCCCTACTGCCAACCCAGCGTGAAGTGCAGATGGAACAAATCGCCGTCTATCAGGCCAACCTTGAAACCGCGACGCTGAACCTTGAACGTACAGAACTGACATTGCCGTTTGCGGCGCGGGTTGCTTCGGTTTCGGTCGAGGTTGGGCAATATCTAAGCCCCGGCAAAACCAGCGCAGTTTTGGACGGCATCGCCATGGCCGAAATCCAAGCACAAATTTCGGTCGCCGCAATGCGCACATTCTTACAAACTGCGCGCCCCGAAGGCGCCGAATTTGCCGCTGACCCAACCTTGATGACCAAGGTGCTGCAAGACCTTGATCTGGGGGCAAGCATCCACATGTCGCTGGGCCAAGAGGTCGTGACATGGCAGGCCAGCGTTGACCGGATCAGCGATACAATCGATCAAAAAACCGGAACTTTAGGCGTGATTTTGCAGGTTGATACTGCCTATAGCGGGGCCTCTCCGGGCGAACGCCCACCCCTGACCAAGGGCATGTTTGTCGAAGCAACCCTTAGCGCCACACCGGTAAACGGCATCATTATCCCCCGCACAGCAATTCGGAATGGCCAGTTGATGTTTGTCGATGACGAAAGCCGCCTTGCGCTAATTTCCGTCACACCATTTTTGGTGCAAGATGCGATTGCGGTGATCACCAAGGGGCTGGATGAAGGCATGCGCATTGTCGTCAGTGACCTTAGCCCGGTCATTCCCGGCATGCTTCTGGACCCGATACAAGATAGCGAATTAATGGCGCGCCTAACCCGCGAAGGCCGCGCACAATGATCCGATTTTTTGCAAGCCACCCGACCATATCAAACCTTTTGATGATCATATTTCTGGCCGCGGGCATGTTCGTTTACCCCGGTCTTTTGCGTGAAACTTTTCCGGGTAAAGCCCCCTCTCAGGTTGAAGTATTTGTGCCCTATCCCGGCGCGCGCCCCGAAGATGTGGAAAGCGCGATTTGCGAACGAATTGAAAATGCACTGGACGCAGTGACCGGCATTGACCGCCATTCTTGCGAGGCCCGCGAAGGGTCAGCACGCGCCATTGTAAAGATGCAAGAAGGGGAAAATTTCCAAGCCTTCGTGGCAAATGTAAAATCTGAAATTGACTCGATTTCTGATTTTCCTGCCCGCTCAGATACCCCGCGCATCACCGCGTTGGGGTTAACCAATTTCGTCGCCTCGGTGGCGGTAACAGGAACAGATTCCCGCCCCGAATTGCGTGATTACGCCGAAGAATTGCGCACCAGAATGTTGCGCTGGGGCGGTATCCCGAAAGTGGATATCAGCGGGTTTTCCACCCTTGAAATGCAGATAAATTTGCGCCCCGAGGCCCTACAACAATTCGGAATTTCTGTTTCTGACGTGGCCAAGGCCGTACAGGCCAGCAGCCTTGATTTGCCCACAGGCAGCCTTGAGGCATCATCGGAAACCTTACTAATTCGGGTGGCCGAAGAACGCCGCACACCGCTTGATCTGGCCGAATTAATCGTGCGTGCATCCCCGACTGGCGGGCAGGTACGGCTGGGCGATATCGCTGATATCACTGAACATTTCGCGCTGGACGACGATGTTGTGCTGTTTGACGGCGAACCCGCTGCAATCCTTGATATCACTAAAACCCGCACCGAAGACAGCCTGCGCATCATCGACGCATTGAACGAATTTCTTGAGGCCGAACGCATGCAGGCCCCACCCGGTGTGGTCATGGAAATCACCACCGATGGCGCATCCGTTGTGCGCGAACGCCTGACGCTTGTTGTGGTTAACGGCCTGCAAGGTCTGGCGCTGGTTTTTGCGGTGCTGTGGCTGTTTTTCGGATTTCGCTTTGCGTTTTGGGTATCAATGGGCCTGCCGGTATCATTTGCGGGCGGCATCGCATTGATGGGCATGGTGGGGTATTCGCTGAACCTGATGACAACGCTGGGCCTGCTGATTGTAATCGGCTTGTTGATGGACGACGCGATTGTGATCGCGGAAAACATTGCCCGCCTGCGCGAAAAGGGCCGCAGCGCCATGGATGCGGTGGTTGAGGGCGCAGCGCAAGTTTTCCCCAATGTGCTGGCATCGTTTGGCACCACCGCGATGATTTTTGGCTCGCTTGCCTTTCTCAAGGGCGATCTGGGCGCGGTGCTGCGCGTGGTGCCGGTGGTGATGTTGTTTGTGCTAACAGTTTCGTTGGTCGAGGCATTCTTAATCCTGCCCCACCACCTGATCCATGCCCTTGAAACCCCGCGCAAGGAAAAGGGCGTTCGCGCCCGTGTCGAAGCGGCGATGGACTGGACCCGCGAACGTGCCGTCGGCCCGCTGGTCGACCTGACAATTCGCTGGCGCTATGCGGTGGCGGGGGCAAGTATTGCGATGCTTTTGGTTGCTGCCAGCATGGTCGCGGGGGGGTATTTAAAATTTACCGCATTCCCTGAACTGGATGGCGACACAATCGTGGCGCGGGTTTTATTGCCCCAAGGCACACCCCTTACACGCACCGAAGAAATCGTGGCGCAACTGCAAGACGGGCTTGAACAACTGAATGCCGCACGCAGCCCTGAACAGCCCGACGGCGCCGATCTGGTGCGCCATGTTTCAGTATTTTACGGGGTTAACCGCGATGCCTTTGAATCAGGTGCGCATGTTGCCACCCTAAGCGTTGATTTACTGCCGTCAGCCATTCGCAGCATGCGCCCCGACGCTATCATGCAGGAATGGCGTGATTTAGTTGGGCCAGTACCGGATGTGATCAGCCTTAAATATGCCGAAAGCACCATTGGCCCCGCTGGGATCGCCATTGATATGCGCCTGAAAGGCGACGATCTGGACCAACTCAAGGCGGCCTCGGTCGAGCTACAGACATGGCTGTGGCAATATGAAGGGGTCACGTCAATATTGGACGATTTGCGCCCCGGCAAACGCGAAATGCAGGTGACGCTAAAAGATGCAGCAGGACCAATGGGCATCACTGCTGCCATGGTCGCTGACCAACTGCGCGCTGCTTATTTCGGGACCTCGATCAGTGAAATGCAAATCGATGGGCGCGTGGTCGAAGTCGTCGCACAATTCGCCCGTGAAGATCAGGGCAGTTACCGCGCCTTTGATGATTTCATCCTTGCGGGACCCAACGGGGCGAACGTGCCACTGGCAGTTGTTGCCGATGTTGAAATTGGTCAGGGCGTCAGCCGGATCAACCGTGAAAACGGCATGCGAACAATCACCATTCAGGGCACAATCGACACAAGGATTGCCAATGCCAGTGCGCTGGTTGGTGACACCAAAACCCGGTTTATTCCGGGCCTTCTGGAGCGGTTCCCCGGCGTTGCACTAGATGTCGAAGGCCAGAATGCCGAAGCCTCGAAAACCCAAGGTTCCATGTTAAAGGGCTTCATGGTTGGGCTGATCGGTGTCTTCTTACTGTTGTCGTTTTTGTTTCGTTCCTACATGGAGCCAATCGTGGTCATGCTGATCATCCCGCTTTCCCTAACCGGCGCAATTTTCGGGCATATGGCGATGGGCATTAATTTTTCCATGCCATCCATGCTGGGATTTGTGGCGCTAGCCGGTGTGGTAGTGAACAATTCAATCCTGCTGGTGGATTTTGTCAAACACGAAAGTGGCGACGCAAAAACCGTGGCCGTGGCCGCCAGCCGCGCCGCGCGCGCGCGATTCAGGGCGATTTTTCTAACCACAACCACCACCGGCGTTGGCCTGTTACCAATCCTGACAGAAACCAGCCTGCAGGCGCAAATTCTGATCCCGCTGGTGGCAAGTCTGGTCTTTGGTTTGGTCGCCGCCAGCATTGTCGTGCTGTTTGCCTTGCCCGCGATATACGCCATTCTGGATGATCTGGGGTTAAGCACGCTAGCCCGCGACCGCAAGAAAGCAGCGTTAGGTTAAGCCCAAGCGACTAGCCACATTTTGAATGCCCACAGGCCCCACAGGTCATGCAGCCTTCGATCATGCGCAGTTCATATTGGCCACAATGTGGACAGGCAGGCCCGCGCGGCTGGCCAAGGTTCATAACCTCCGCCTGCGGATCGCTTTTCAGGCCCATGCCAACACCAGCCAGAAATCCCGTGGCAATAAGGTGCGTTTCCAACACCCCGCCAATGGCCGCTAGAATTGAGGGTACATATTTTCCCCCCATCCATGCCCCGCCACGCGGGTCAAACACCGCCTTCAGTTCCTCGACCACAAACGACACATCGCCACCGCGCCTAAACACCGCGCTGATCATCCGGGTCAGGGCGACAGTCCAGGCAAAATGCTCCATATTTTTTGAATTTATAAACACCTCGAACGGACGGCGATGCCCGTTCAGGATCGTGTCGTTCACCGTGATATAAATCGCGTGTTCACTGTCGGGCCATTTCAATTTATAAGTCTGGCCTTCCAGCGCTGTGGGGCGACTAAGGGGTTCGGCCATATAGACCACATCAGCGCCTGTTTCGGCTTCGGGCACCGCGTCGCTTTCGGTTGAAACCGTCAAAACAGATCCGGTGATTGCATTGGGCCGATATGTAGTACAGCCCTTGCAACCCATTTCCCAAGCGGTCAGGTATATGTCTTTAAAGTCATCAAAATCAATGTCTTCTGGGCAGTTAATGGTTTTTGAGATTGAGCTGTCGATCCATTTTTGCGCTGCCGCCTGCATTTTCACATGGTCAATCGGGGCCAGAGTCTGGGCGTTGGTGAAATAATCAGGCAGGGTTTTATCACCGAATTTGTCGCGCCACATTTGTACGGCGTAATCGACCACCTCTTCTTCGGTATGGCTGCCGTCATTTTGCAAAACTTTGCGCGTATAGGCATAGGCAAAAACCGGCTCTATGCCGCTGGAAACATTGCCAGCATACAGGCTGATCGTGCCAGTCGGCGCAATCGAGGTCAGCAAAGCGTTGCGAATACCATGCGTCCGGATCGCGTCGCGCACGTCTTCGTCCATGTTCTGCATTGTGCCCGAGGCCAGATAGGCATCTGCATCAAACAAAGGGAACGCGCCTTTTTCACGGGCCAGATCAACAGACGCTAGATATGCAGCGCGTGCGATGGCCTTCATCCAGGCCTCGGTTTGGGCAGCAGCGGCGTCTGATCCATAGGTTTGGCCCAGCATCAACAGCGCATCGGCAAGGCCAGTAACCCCCAGCCCGATACGGCGTTTTGCCTGTGCTTCCTGACGCTGCGCCTCAAGCGGAAAACGCGAGGTATCAATAACATTGTCCATCATGCGCACGGCGGTTGTAACCAGATCACCCAAGGCATCTTCATCAAGGCGTGCGCTATCTTCAAAGGGGTTGGCCACCAGCCGGGCAAGGTTAATACTGCCCAAAAGGCAGGCACCATAGGGCGGTAAAGGTTGTTCACCGCACGGGTTGGTGGCCGCAATGGTTTCGCAATAGGCAAGGTTGTTGGCGGCATTGATCCGGTCAATGAAAATCACACCCGGTTCGGCAAAATCATAGGTGGCGCGCATAATCTGGTTCCACAAATCACGGGCCTGAATGGTGTGATACACCTTGCCGCCAAAACGCAAATCCCACGGGCCATCATCCTTAACGGCCTGCATGAAATCATCGGTAATTAAAACCGACATGTTGAACATACGCAAGCGCGCGGCATCCGATTTGGCGGTAATAAAATCGCGCACATCAGGGTGATCGCACCGCATGGTTGCCATCATCGCGCCGCGCCTGCTGCCTGCTGATACAATCGTGCGGCACATAGAGTCCCACACATCCATAAAACTAACTGGGCCCGAGGCATCCGCCGCCACGCCCTTAACGCCAGCACCTTTGGGGCGGATCGTTGAAAAATCATA
Organism: Aliiroseovarius sp.; assembly: GCA_030625565.1. Taxonomy (GTDB): domain Bacteria; phylum Pseudomonadota; class Alphaproteobacteria; order Rhodobacterales; family Rhodobacteraceae; genus JAAEUB01. The sequence continues at coordinate 10,848 of DAOUQO010000022.1, forward strand.
CCCAATGCCGCCACCCTGCTGCATGGTCAAAGCGGCCTCTTTCAACATATCAAATATGCCTGCCAAACTGTCGGGAATGGTGCCCATGACAAAACAATTGAACAAGGTCACATTACGGCCCGTGCCGGCACCGGCAGTAATGCGGCCTGCGGGCAGAAATTTAAAATCCTCAAGGGCTGCGTAAAACGTGGATTCCTCAGCTTCATCCACGGCCAAAGCCCGCGCAATACGCCGCCAGCTATCTTCAACACTTTGATCAAGGACTTCGCCTTCGGCTGTCTTAAGGCGGTATTTCATATCCCAAATCTGTTCAGCAATAGGAGCGGCAAAACGTGTCATAACAAAAGTCCTGATTGGGTTGCGAAGCGTGCGCGAGGCCCTAATATAGCGCCAAGGAACGGGGGTGTTGTCTATTGGCTTATGTAAATCTTGTAAAGCTTTGTGTTGGCGCAAGCCAGATCGAAGACCTTGAATTATGGCAAGCAGCGCGCGGGCAAGGCATTGCTGATTACACCCCGCGCCACGTCACCCGCATGTGGCCAAAACGCGAACCGGAATTAACCAATGGCGGATCACTCTATTGGGTGTTCAAAGGCCAAATTCTGGCCCGTCAGAAAATCCTGCATCTGGAAGAAGTCATCGGCGATGACGGCATCCGCCGATGCGGCATTGTCATGTCCCTCGACATCATCCGCACCCAATCGGCGCCGCGCCGCGCCTTTCAAGGCTGGCGCTACCTGTCACCGGATGATGCCCCCGCCGACCTGCCACAAACCCGCACAGGCGATGATGAAATGCCGGATGCGCTTTCAGCGGCCCTTGCTGAAATCGGTGTCAGGTGAAATTTCGGCTTTTCCTCTTGCCATAAATATCCCCGCCGGAGGCATCTACCCTTTCAGATATCGATCCCGATCGGACAGGTCACACCAGTGCCGCCAATCCCGCAATAGCCGGCCGGATTTTTTGACAAATATTGCTGATGATATTCCTCGGCCATATAAAACACCCCCGCAGGTGCGATTTCGGTACTTATTTCCCCGTATCTGCGGGCCGTAAGTTCTGGCTGAAACGCATCCCGACTGGCCATGGCTGCCGCCAGCTGCTCCGCATCAAACGCATAAATCGCAGATCTATATTGCGTACCCCGATCATTTCCCTGCCGCATGCCTTGGGTTGGATCATGCCCTTCCCAAAATATTTTCAATAAGGCCTCATAGGATATCTTTGCAGGATCAAATACCACACGCACCGCTTCGGTGTGCCCGGTATTGCCGGAACAAACCTCCTCATAAGTCGGGTTCGGGCTAAAGCCACCGGCATTGCCAACCATTGTCAGCCAAACTCCTGGCAGAGACCAAAACATTCGTTCAACCCCCCAGTAACAGCCCATGGCAAACACCGCGACCTGCATAGCCTCGGGCACTTCCATCGTCAGAGCCCGGCCATTCACATGGTGAATCCCACCATCAAAAACCGAAATTTCCCGCCCCTCTAAGGCATTGCTTGCATCCACTAATTGGCTTTTATCGCTAAATCCAAACATCACGTATCTCCTGTTTGCGCAACTAACGGTGACGCAGACGGGTACAGATCGCAAGGGCCATTATCCCTTAGCCTTAGTAAATCAAAATATCATCTATAAGGCTTGCCCGATTTGTCAGACCTTCAAAAATAAGAACGTCCCCATTGCCGAAATCAAGTGCGGTGTAGCCGTTAATTGTTGTCGCAAACTGATTGATGACATCTTGAACGGTTAGCCCGGCGATACCCAATTGCGCTCTATTAAGTACCACAGTATCAATATCGTCCGAGAAATCGGTAATGACATCACGGCCATCCGAAAAGACAAATGTGTCACTCCCTCCACCACCAGTTAGTTCATCACTGCCCTGTCCGCCGCTCAGATAATCACGGCCCCAGCCACCCAAAAGCTCATCATCACCAGCTCCACCAAACAACCGATCATGTTGCGCGCGCCCCTCTAGCCGATCATTGCCAGCACCACCCAAAAGCCGGTCACTACCCCGGCCACCGTTCAAGGTATCATTGCCAGCACCACCCAAAAGCCGGTCATTACCCCAACCGCCATTCAAGACATCATCACCAGCACCGCCAAATAGTCGGTCGTTTTGGCGGTTCCCCTCTAGCCGGTCATTGCCGGCGCCGCCAAAAAGCTCATCATTACCAGCTCCACCAAACAACCGATCATTTTGGGTGCGCCCTTCTAGCCGATCATTACCGGCACCGCCAAATAGTGTGTCAGCACCACCCCCCCCAACAAGAAGGTCTGCGCCATCACCCCCAGCCAGATTGTCATTACCACTCATTCCATACAAAACATCACACCCACCGGTGCCAACCATATGATCATCCCCATTGCCGCCCGTTTGTTCCTGGTCAACAATTAACGGCGGGCGGTCAGGGCCATCGAATGATGTTCCAAAAACCTGAGTGAGCGTTAGCCCATCTCCGGTTTGGCTATGAATTTCTATTATCTCATTACGGAAAACAATTCGGGCCCCGTAAGTGGTAGTCGTGAAATCAAGTTGATCCGGAGAATACAGCATTTGAAAGGATGAAATTTCCAAGCGGTCAAGACCAACCTGAAAATCCATGATCCGATCAAGCTGGCCATCAGCAACGAGCACGAAAGTATCAGCACCCGCCCCGCCAAACAATCGGTCTGACCCCCGACCATCAACCAAAATATCATCACCACCATTGCCACGTAATATATCATTACCGCGGCCTCCGTTTATTATGTCATCCAGGGTGCCACCGTTTAGTGTTTCAGATGTTGGGCCGCCTAAAATTTGACTACCGAGATCGCTAATATCAAATGAAAACTGCGTTAATCCCATTTCGTTTTGAGAGGTGATAAAAACTTGAACTTCCTGACCAATTTGGTGGGCAGCGATTTCAGCAATATTGCTTAGCCCAAGCCCATCGGTATCAACCAGCGTTTCCAGATGCAGCAATTGCCCATTCGGCAAAAGTGTAAATAGGCTCACGCCATCATCGCCACCACCAGCAAGGATAAAGGCCCGACCATCAATGGTGAACGATTCTATTGCCGTTACATCGGAAAACCGGGTGCTAAGCGTATCGATCACATGATCAACAGTTACTAGGCTGCCAGAGGAAGTAACCTCCAATACACTAAGGGAATTGCTGCCAGCCGATGCCAGAACAACAAAGCTTCTTCCATAAGCACTGATGGTTTCCATCCCGGTTGGGTTGCTAATGCCTAAGCCATTTAACGCCCCCATAGCCCCAACCAGTTGAAGGCCACCCGTGACGGGGTCAATCAAATAGCTAGTAAGGCCATTTTCACTGGACGACGCCGCAATTAAAAATGTCTGGCCACCAATACTTGTCTGGCCCAAATCCACAATATTGCTTGCGTAACTATCCGCGGTATCGGTAACGGATGCGGCAGCATCGTATAACACCTGATCATCCAGACGATATGCAGAAATACCGCTTCCACCAGCTACTGATAAATACAACATATCATGTGTAGCAAGGGTCATCGCCGTAAGGGCCGAAGCACCGCCAATTACAGAACCGATACCGGCAATTGAAGCAGGCGATGCAATATCACCAGTATCATCAATTATAAATCCATCCATTTGGGATGCATAAACGCTTCCGGTCAGGGCATAGGTCACGCTGCCAACCTCAACCACCGAAACACCTCCGCTTGCCGAAGTCGACATCCAAGGCACAAACAAAGTAGTATCCACCACTTGAGCCGTATTTGAATATGTCAATTGATAGCTGCTGAGGCCACCGTTAATCCCCGACGTTGCTAAAAGGAACACACCTTGTGGCGTCTCCAGAAATTCTATCCCCGTTATGCCATTATCAAGGGAAACAAACCCCGTAGTCGTAACGGATTGAAAATCCAAATAAGCCATCTTTAGTTACCCCTTTTCCTCGGGGAACAGACTCGGCGGGCAAATTGGCTTGCACTTAGCGTAAACTAGGCAAAACGATGGCTTTTCTTGTGGATTTTTAAGAAATTATTTAAACTTTGGAAACCACGATACAACTAAATGATTCGAGCTTTAGCAAAACCTCAAAGCAATTCACTTCATATGGTTCCTATGAAACTTGATCGCCTCTTTCACATCTTCAAAATATGTTATTTTTCCACCCTCAAGAACACAGCCAGCATCACAAAACTGCCGCACCTGATGCATATCATGGCTTACAAAAAATGAACCGCTGGTTTTCATGCGTTCACTAAATATCGCCCGGCTTTTAGCTTTGAAATTAGCGTCACCAACGGCCGTTACCTCATCCACAAGATAGGTATCAAAGCGTATTCCCATTGAAGCACCAAATGCTAGCCGCGAGCGCATACCTGAAGAATAACTGCGAACCGGCATATGAAAATGGCCGCCAAGTTCAGCAAAATCTTCGACAAAATCCAACAATTCTTTTGTGTCGACTCCATATATTCTGGCAATAAAACGTATATTTTGCGCACCGGTCAATTCACGGTGGAAGCTACCAGCAAAACCAACAGGCCATGAAATGGTGCCGTTGCTCACGATCCGGCCACTAGTTGGATTCTGTGCACCTGAAATCATTTCCATTAATGTTGTTTTTCCAGCACCATTTCGCCCCAGAACTGCGACCGAAATACCCGTTGGGAATGTTATGGAAACATTGTCTGCCACGACTTTTTTCTGGCCATTTACCCAGAAAAATTTAGTCAGATTTTCCAACCGGACCATTAGACCTCCTAGCGGCGATCGCGAATGCTGTAATAAACCAATGCCATAATGGACCACGCCAAAACCAAAAAGAAGGCCAATAGCACAAAAATAGTTTCCCGTTGGGGAAATTCAGCAGATTGCGCAAGGGTTGGGCGTATATACGGAGTAAGATAACGGCTTTGACGTACGGCGCTGGAACGGGCGAGTTCAAAGGCCGTGAGTGCAAAGCTATACGTCTCTTCCGCAAACTCTTTCTCTACCATTAGGTTTTCAAAATCAGCGATTAACGTAGGATAATCCCCACCTCCAGCCACAACACCGGATTGCACGAAGGTATTGCGTTCGCTTTCTATACGTTGGCGGATTACCAAAATCATCCGGGCAGCCTGAAGCAGGCGCGGATCATCATCCCGGGTAACTGTTGCAGCGATAAGATCATGTTCAATCAATGCTTGTGCTAGTTGCTGTTGCAAGCTGTTCACAACACCCATCCGGCCTTGAATATCTGCCTCGGGGTCAACAATTTGGGTTTCAGTTCGAAATTGCACCAAGGCTTGGCGGGCCTCTTTAAGCCGCTGCAAAGCTTCCTCCAAATCATTAATCGCGTAACGCATCGTGTCTTCACGCACCACCGCATTAAGCGCATTAATCATCTCTTGGCTTTCAGTCACAATCTCGCGCGCAACCATGCGTGCATCGTCAGGTGTGAACGCCAATACCCGTAATTCAATCAGCCCTGTGCCTTGGTCATATGAGATGCGAACCATCCGCTGCCAATATTCAAGTTTATCTTCGATAGAAGAATCCGGCGAAAGTGAGAAAAGCGGATCCTGCGACCAGTTCGTTGCATAAATCTGATCAAAATTGACACGTTGGTCAATTATCTGAACGATTTCCTGACTGCGGATAAATTCATAAAGAACATCCGCATCCGCAGCCCCCGTGCCGCCCCCTCCAGCAAAGGCAGCAATTCCAGTCAATAGCGAACTAGTACCACCACCTTCTTCTTGGCGTATCGTAAAACCGGTGGTCGAAGCATATTGATCAGATGCAAAAACCCAAAGGTAAATTGACGCAGCAAGCAAAGGTGCAATGACCAAAAGCAAAAAACTGGTCAACAATCCGTAATGGCGCTTCTTTAACTTTGCGTTTGTTGCCGCGGGTAGAACCTGCACAGCAATGGGCCTCTGCCTCTGCCCCGGGCCTTTCTTTCCGCCTGGGCCTCGCTTTGCGCCTGGCCCCTGGTTAGGCTTTGCAGTTGGCTCCAGCGGCGAGGGTGCAGTAGCGGGGGAAGAAGGTGCTAGTGTTTTCTTACTATTCACTTAAATTTTCCACCTAAACACATTTGATCTCTACTGCGTATTTCTACATACTAGCCGAGAGAAACACCAGCCTTAAGGACCCAAGCCGCTGTCTTCACCTCCGTCCTCACATAACGATTCTGCTACGCCAAGCCGGGTAACAACCCGTAGCTTTGCTTCATCACGCACAATAATGGCCCTGGTTTTGCGCGAGATGTCGTCAACTTATGGGCGCTCTCCCGGAGGGTATGTTTGGGCCATTCTAGAACCCCTTGGGGCAATTACAGTAATGGCTTTTGCTTTTTCACTTTTGCTCAGATCACCCTCATTAGGCACTAGCTTTATACTGTTTTATGCCACGGGGTACCTGCCTTTTATGCTGTATCAATCTGTTGCAAATGCCGTGACTGGTGCTATCCAATTTTCAAAGCCGCTATTATTTTACCCCAGTGTCACATGGCTGGATTCTGTTATTGCGCGCTTCATTCTAAATTCTCTGACACAGATTATGGTCGGATTTATTTTGCTGGTTTTGATCGTTGTTTTTTCAGGTACAAATACAATTATTGATATTCAGCCAATCCTTTTAGCCATAAGCCTAGCAGCCCTTTTGGGCCTAGGGATAGGCACAATGAATTGCTTATTGATTGGGTTATTTCCTGTCTGGAGATTGCTCTGGAATATCATCACCCGGCCATTATTTATTGCCTCTGGTGTTTTGTTTATTTACGAAGACCTGCCTCAAGTTGTTCAGGACATTTTGTGGTACAATCCCCTTATCCATATTACTGGATTATTCCGGGAGGGCATGTATTCCCTATATAACCCAATCTATATCTCACTGACCTATGTGCTGATTGTATCCCTGACGTGCCTGGCGATGGGCATATTACTGCTACGCCGCTATCACAAAGACATCTTAACATCGCTATAAGGGCGTTTTGGCAAGATCCAAAACTGCGCTGTGCTTCAGCGTTTTGCGGCCAAGCACACCATCAACAATGGCGCGTCTGGTAAGGCGCAGGTAAGTTTTGCGATCGGCACCATAGCGACGGGATGCCAAAAACCACTTTGGCATAAGCAGCAATAACAATGGCCAAAACCACATTCCCGCAGCATTTCGATACATAATCAGCCCATTACGGTACGTATAATAAACCTTCCAAATCGGGCTAAAAACCCGTTTTTGGTCATCCGCAAAGGTCGAACAATTATGTTCAAATTTAAGGGTTGGATCAAACATCATTTTAAAACCCTGCCTACGCAATCTAAGGCTATAGATCACGTCATCCCCATATAAAAATAACGCGCCTTCGGGGTATCCTACACTTTCGATCGCCACCCTTGGAATGAACATTCCCACGAACGAAGCCATGTCCAATTCGCAGAGTTTATCCGTCCCATAGGCGGTTCTGGGGATGTGATATCCATCACGCCGCCCCCCAAACAAGGTGCGAAAAAACACCTTTGGCCGCCAAAAAGGGTTCACTGAAGGGCGGTTCATTTCGCAGATCTCACCGTTAGGGAAATAGACAGCCGCAGCCCAAATATTTGCTTGGTTGCTTTCATCTTCGCGCATTCTGGTGGTGGAAAAATATTCAAGCGCGCCAGGAATTGGCCGCGCATCATCATCCATGACCACGACCCAATCCGGATCAAATTTCTGGACTGCAAGGCGCATCCCCACCTCAAACCCACCGGCACCGCCAAGGTTTTCTTCCGAGTGGTGCACCAAAATCCGGGGGCCACGCTGTGTATCCAGCCATTCCTTGGTACCATCTGTTGAACAATTATTGACAACAACAACGGCTGCCAGATTTGCCTCTGGCACCATCAAAAGCCGTGCTATTGTCACCCGAAGCTCTGCCAACCGGTTATGAGTCGTAACAACGCATACCAGCTTTAGCTCGGGATTGGCCTTAAGTGGGTTAACAGGGTTGGTCATTAATTTATCCAAATTCGGAACTGGTATTGGCCATAAAATGCTCAACAAGTCAATTCAACTACAATTTTAACCCCTGCAGGCCAACAAATAGGCCTTAGGTCGAATACTGTGCAAAATGGTAATTTAAGACAAGTTCGAATTTGCTAAGTAAACTAAATTTATCCAAATAAAAAACCCGCCATGAAGGCGGGTTTTTGTTGATATGGTGCTGGTGCTTAGGTGCGTTTGATTTCAAACGTGTAAATATCACCTTCGGTGTTTGAGCTAAGCAGCTCATTACCAGTCTGGTTGCAGAATGCTGCAAAATCAGCGATCGAACCGGGGTCGGTCGAAAGGATTTCCAGAACCTGTCCAGCCTCCATGCCCTTAAGGGCTTTCTTGGCTTTCAGAATTGGCAGCGGGCAGTTCAGCCCCTTTGCGTCGAGTGTTTGATCGGCCATTCGTAGTACCTTTCTTAGGTATTGAGTTTAGATATAAAGGTTGATGTCAGACTTTAGTGCGCCTTCCATATAGGTCGCGGCGCCGCCAAGGCTGATGTCATCAATCAGGTCTTTTTTGTCCAGTTCGAACAGGTCCAAAGTCATCTGACAGGCGATCATTTTCACGTCGCTTTCAACAGCTGCTTCGCGCAGATCAGGAATGCTGGCAACACCTTTTTTCTTGATCAGATTTTTCATCATGGTGGTTGCCGCACGATCCACACCGGGGATCATCGAAACCATGTTTGGCATTTTCATGTGCATACCCATCATTGGCATTTCCATGCCGGGGTTGCCCAAGGTTGAAATTTTCAGATCCAGATCTTTCTTCAACAGCTGCAAACCGTAGAAGGTAAAGAACATGGTAACTTCGACATCCATTGCCGCCGCAGTTGTTGCCAGAATAAAGGGCGGGTAAGCCCAATCCAACGTGCCTTTGGTCACAATGATCGACATTGTTTTTGCATTATCTAGTGAATCGGACATGATTCAGCCCTCCCTTTTCAGTAGTATTTGACTATTGTGATTTTTAAATACAAAATAGCTTACGTCAAGTAGGGACTCGATAACAGTTGATTGAATGCCATGTGATGTGGCTTAGGCAATGAAAACACGGGGGATTTCCGGCGAAATGGAAATGACGCACGATGAAATGAACGAAACTGCCGAGAAGGCTAGCCAGCTTTTACGGGTGCTTTCCAATCAAAAACGGCTGCTGATTCTATGTAAATTGGGCGAAGGCGAACGTTCCGTACAGCAATTGCAGGACGAAACCGGGTTGGGCCAGTCCACTGTTTCGCAACAATTGGCCAAACTGCGCGGTGAACGTCTGGTCAAGGCCCGTCGCGAGGCGCAGTCGGTCTATTATTCGCTATCCTCGCACGAAGTCGAAGCCCTGATTGAAACGCTTTATGGTCTGTACTGCCCATCAAAATAATCCGAAATTTAACTACTCCGCAAGCTGAACAAGCACCACAGGAAAGCCGTTTACAAATCAGGTTTTTCTGCGATGTTATTCACATATCGCAATTTTGAAATATGATCTGGTGAAAATCACATGACCAAACCTGAGAACATTCAAGTCGAAACCTCCCCCCCAGTGTCGGATGAAATCCGCCAAACCACCTGTTATATGTGCGCCTGCCGTTGTGGCATTAACGTACACATGAAGGGCGAAGAGGTCGTTTATATCGAAGGCAACCGCGACCACCCGGTTAACAAGGGTGTGTTATGTGGCAAAGGCTCGGCTGGCTTAATGCAGCACCTTGCGCCGTCGCGCCTTCAGGCTCCGATGAAACGGGTTGGGCCGCGTGGTTCGGGCGAATTTGAAGAAATCTCATGGGACGAAGCGTTGGAAATCGCCGCTGGATGGCTTGGGCCCATCCGTGAAAGTGACCCCAAGAAACTGGCGTTCTTTACTGGGCGTGATCAATCGCAAAGCTTTACCTCGTGGTGGGCACAAGCATACGGCACGCCGAATTACGCAGCACATGGCGGGTTCTGTTCGGTCAATATGGCCGCTGCCGGCATCTATACAATCGGCGGCGCGTTCTGGGAATTTGGCCAGCCAGATTGGG
>DAOUQO010000158.1 GCA_030625565.1 Aliiroseovarius sp.
GTATTGCGGCTTGGTCATCGGGCAGTTCAGGTATGCTTTCTGCTCGGCCTCGGTTTCACCCTTGTCATAACGCGACTGCGCCCAAACGATATCCATATCAATGCTGTCAGCATGCACAATCGGGGCGATTGCATCGAAAAATGCCAGCGCGTCAGCACCGGTTTCACTTTGGATAGTAGCGCCTAAAGCGGGCGATGTCAGCGGGCCGGTTGCAAAAATCCAGTGGCCCGAGGTGGGCAGGTCTGTGATTTCGCCATATTCAACGCGCAGGTTTGGCAGTGCGGTTAAACGTTCGCTAACCCCTTGGGAAAAAGTGGTGCGATCCACGGCAAGCGCGCCACCAGCCGGCAGGCGGTGGGCATCGGCCATTTCCATTATCAGGCTGTTTGCCGCGCGCATTTCCCAATGCAAAAGTCCAACGGCATTTTGTTCGTGGTCATCCGAGCGAAAGGAATTCGAACACACCATTTCGGCAAAATTGCCGGTTTCATGTGCAAATGTTTTAACCAGTGGTCGCATTTCATGCAAAACCACGTCAACGCCCATGCGCGCCGCTTGCCAGGCTGCTTCGGACCCGGCCAAACCACCGCCGACGATATGTAATTTTTGTGTCATCCGGCCCATGTAGGGCAGGGCGACCAAAAAGGAAAGGCCAGCTAGTGGACTTCGCCTATTTGATCAAACAGCCAGGTCATTTCATCCGGGCTTTGGGCCAAAGCATGTGCCAGGTGTTGGGGCTTTCTTGATTTTGCCATGCGGCGGGGGGGCTTAATACGGGTAAGTTGCACGCGGTTCAATTTAATGCGTCCAGGGGCATCAATGTGTTCGCAATCGGGTACAAACCAGCCGCCTGCTATTAACAATACAAACACCAATAGCGAGTCATGCAACAACATTGCCTGCAACCCGACCAGCGGCATATTCAACCGTGCCATGATAATGAACGCCAGCAAGGCAAATGACGCCCGGCGCAAATGTTGGCCAATCAAGATAAAGTATGCACAAGAAAACAGGCCTACTGAAAATATTCGGGCTGCAAATGCTTCTGGCATAAATGTCTGCATCAGGGATGTGCCGGCCATGTATGGCAATATGCCCATCGCCAATGACATAACATATAAAGCCAAGGCCAAGCGCAGCATCTGCCACATGTTCGAATTGCGTCTGTCAAGCTGTTCCATATCATCTTTCCTTAAGATCAAAGGCAAGATGCAAGGCAAATTGGGCGGAAATGCGATGGAAATTAGGTTATTGTGGACAGAACCCGATAAAAGGCTTGTTTGGCGCAAAACTGTTTCCAAACCAGGCCATAAATACTGTCTTTAGTATAGGGTAGCGGCATAGCCCCGTTAATCTTACCGGGGCTATGCGCCTTATTCTTCGGTTGCTGAATTTTCGTCCTCGTCTTCATTAGATTCCGCAATTCTTGCAACAGAAACAACGACTTCGCGTTTTGCTGTGTCAAAAACCTTGACCCCGCCAGCGGCGCGGGATCGGAACGAAATTCCTTTAACAGGGCAGCGTATCGACTGGCCGGTTGAGGTTGCGAGCATAATTTGATCTTCGATTTCAACAGGGAAAGATGCGACTAAATCACCGCCGCGCATGGCCTTATCCATGGCTTGAACCCCCATTCCGCCGCGTCCGCGCACCGGATAATCGTGGGATGAACCGATTTTTCCCGACCCTTGCGCTGCAATTGTTAGAATCAGATCTTCGGCCGCCTGCATCTCTTCAAACCGTTCTGTGCTGATGTCACCGGCGACGTCATCTTCGGCACCTTCATCATCTGCCCCCGCCAGTGCGCGGCGCATTTTGGCGTAAGCCACGCGTTCTTCCGACGATGCTTCAAAGTGGCGGATAACGGCCATGGAAACTACCTTGTCGCCCTCGCGCACCAGTTTGATACCACGGACACCGGTGGATTTACGGCCCTTAAAGACCCGCACTTCGGTGGTCGGGAAACGAATGGCGCGCCCGGATGCGGTAACCAGCATGATGTCATCATCGGGCCCACAAATGCGGGCGTTCACCAGTTCGACCCCCTCGGGCAGGTCCATTGCGATCTTGCCGTTACGCATCACATTGGTGAAATCCGACAGCGCGTTGCGCCGCACGCTACCTTGGGTCGTGGCAAAAACAATCTGAAGGTCGTTCCAGTCTGCTTCGGGTGCGTCGACCGGCATGATCGCGGCAACGCCAACCCCTTGTGGAATGGGCAGGATGTTAATGATTGCTTTGCCCTTGGCGGTGCGTCCACCTTGGGGCAGGCGCCATGTTTTCAGCTTGTAAACCATGCCTTCGGTGGTGAAGAACAACAATTGCGTGTGTGTGTTGGCGACGAACAGCGTGGTGACCACGTCCTCTTGTTTGGTGGACATGCCTGACAGGCCCTTGCCACCACGTTTTTGGGCGCGGAAATCAGCCAAGGGCGTGCGCTTGATGTAACCCGACTGGGTAACGGTCACGACCATGTCTTCGCGTTCAATAAGGTCTTCGTCGTCCATATCGCCAGACCAGTCAACGATTTGGGTGCGCCGCGGAACGCCATATTTTTCTTTTACTTCAGTAAGTTCGCCGCTAATTATCGCCATAATACGATCGCGCGAACGCAAATATCAAGGTATTCACGAATGTCGGCGGCAAGGGTTTGCAGCTCGTCGGTGACTTCTTTGACGCCCATAGCAGTCAGGCGTTGCAGGCGCAGTTCCAAAATGGCGCGCGCTTGGGTTTCCGACAGGTTATAGCTGCCATCGTCATTCATTTTATGGCTGGGATCATCAATCAGCTGGATATATTCAGCGATATCACCGGCGGGCCAGCGCCGTGTCATCAGTTTTTCGCGCGCCTCGGCTGGATCATTCGATGATCGGATGGTCGCGACCACTTCGTCAACATTTGTAACTGCGACAGCCAAGCCACACAGAATATGGCTGCGTTCGCGCGCTTTGCGCAGCTCGAACGCCGTGCGGCGCGCAACCACTTCTTCGCGGAAGGTAATGAAAGAGGTCAGAAAATCACGAAGCTTTAATTGTTCTGGCCGGCCGTTGTTTAGCGCCAGCATGTTACAGCCAAAGCTGGTTTGCATGGCCGTAAAGCGGAACAGCTGGTTCAAAACCACCTCGGCAGTAGCGTCGCGCTTAAGTTCAACAACCACGCGCACACCGATCCGGTCGCTTTCATCCTGAACGGCAGAAATGCCTTCCAGCTTTTTCTCGCGCACCAGTTCCGCGATTTTTTCGATCATGCTGGCTTTGTTTACTTGATAAGGAATTTCATCAAGAACAATGGCATAGCGGTCTTTTCTAATTTCTTCGATACGGGTTTTTGCGCGGATTATCACAGATCCGCGCCCTTCAAGATACGCCTTGCGCGCCCCGGCACGGCCCAGAATAATCCCGCCTGTGGGAAAATCTGGTGCGGGGATGTATTCCATTAATTCTTCTGATGTCAGGTCTGGGTTTTCAATCATCGCCAGTGTTGCATCCACCACTTCAGACAGGTTGTGCGGTGGAATATTGGTCGCCATACCAACGGCAATACCCCCGCCGCCATTAACCAACATATTAGGAAAGCGCGCGGGCAGAACCGTGGGTTCAACATCTTTGCCGTCATAATTGTCTTGAAAATCAACGGTGTCTTTGTCGATATCAGCCAGCATCGCCATTGCGGATTTTTCTAGCCGCACTTCGGTGTAACGAAACGCCGCTGCCTTGTCGCCATCCATCGAGCCAAAGTTGCCTTGCCCGTCCAGCAACGGCAATGACATCGAAAAATTTTGCGTCATCCGCACCAGCGCATCATAGATCGACGAGTCACCATGCGGGTGGTATTTCCCCATGGTATCGGCAACAGGGCGGGCGGATTTACGGTATGGTTTATCCGAGGTGTTTCCGGCCTCGTCCATCGCATAAAGAATGCGGCGATGCACCGGTTTCAGCCCATCACGCAGGTCAGGAATGGCGCGGCTGACGATGACCGACATCGCATAGTCAAGATAAGAGGTTTTCATCTCGTCTTCGATGGTGACCTGCGGGCCGTCATAAACGGGGCGCTCAGGTGTCATTTCATCTTTGTTATCAGTATCTTCCGGGGTGTCGTTCACGTTGTCCGCCTAGCGCTTGGGTTTTACACTATATGTTGTTTCACCCTCTATATCATCCCATCGGGCGCAGGGCCAACTAAAAGGGTAAAAAACCCTAGAATATCGCACTTGGCATTCCGATATTTCTAGCACAGTATCAGGGGTAAACCTAAGGGGTGAATATGAGCCGAAAGCGCAATATTTTTGAAGAGGTTAGCCAAGCAGGGCCGACCCCCGAAGCTGGCCCAAAAATCGGTGTCATTAACAGTGGCGGCGGCGGCGGGGCCCGTCGCGGCGTGCGACTGTGGCTGATGCTGCTTTTTGTTCTGGTGGCGCTGATGGTGGTCATTGGCGGGCTGACGCGTCTGACGGATTCGGGGCTGTCGATTACAGAATGGAACCTTGTATCAGGCAGCTTGCCGCCTTTGAACATGGCCGACTGGCAAGAGGCATTTACCAAATATCAGGCCAGCCCGGAATACAGGCTGCAAAACAGCGGCATGGATCTGGCAGCATTTAAACAGATTTATTGGTGGGAATGGGCGCACAGGTTTTTGGGCCGCTTTGTTGGCCTTGTCTGGGCCGTGGGTTTTGTTGGGTTTCTACTGACAAAGCGCGTCCCCAAAGGCTGGCATGCACGTCTTTTAAGCATCGGGATTTTGGGCGGCCTTCAGGGATTTGTCGGCTGGTGGATGGTGTCTTCGGGCCTTGGCGAAGGCATGGTTGACGTGGCTTCGTACCGTTTAGCGACCCATCTTGGGCTGGCTTTTGTGATCCTTGGCTTGATAGGCTGGTTCATGTTGACGCTTGGCCAGACCGAAGCCGCACGAATGCAGGCCCGACGTGGGCGCGAAGCCACGCTTTTTACCTTGGCGGCGCTGCTTTTGGTGCTGGCTTTTGGGCAGATTTTACTGGGGGCTTTGGTCGCAGGTATTGATGCCGGGCGTTCATTCGTTGATTGGCCATGGATGGGCGGGCAGGTGTTTCCGCCTGATGCTTTTGGCCTGACACCAGGCTGGAGAAATCTGTTTGAGAATGCGGCCTTGTGCAATTCATGCACCGCACTGGCGGCTATATAATTGCCGTTTTGGCCGTGGCCACATGGCTGCGGGC